>DATLYT010000110.1:0-83878 GCA_035574455.1 Bacteroidota bacterium | reverse complement strand
GAGGGAGTGGTAGAAGAGCTTGAGGCGGTCAACAATCCGGAAGATCCGACGATGGGAACGCGGAAAGTTCCGTTCTCAAAAGTTCTCTATATTGAGCAAGATGATTTCCGAGAAGAGCCGCCAAAGAAGTACTGGCGGTTGTTTCCCGGCAATGAGGTGCGTTTGCGGTACGCCTATATCATCAAGTGCACGGGCGTGGTGAAAGATGAGAAGACGGGCGAGATTCTCGAGGTACGATGCACGTACGACCCGGCGACGAAGAGCGGGTCGTCGGCAAGCCAGCGGAAGGTCAAGAGCACAATTCATTGGGTGTCGGCGCAGCATGCGGTGGATGTCGAGGTGAGGCTGTACGATCGATTGTTCACAGTCGAAAATCCCGGAGGCGATGACTGGCGAAATTTCCTCAATCCGCATTCACTCGAACTGTTGCATCATTCCAAAGCAGAGCCAATGTTAGCAGCGGCGAAGCCGTACGACCGATTCCAGTTCGAACGAATGGGTTACTTCTGTGTGGATGAGGATTCAAAAAATGGAATGATCGTTGTCAATCGCACGGTAACGCTGCGCGACACGTGGGCGAAGATCGAGAAGAGTCAGCACGAGGGCTGAGTGGTTGCGTTTGGGAGGTTCGATCGGTACGTTGCACGGTAGCATCTATGGCGAAAAAACAGCTAGATATCATCCGGCTTCATAATGCAGTGTTCTATGCTTACCACGGTGTACTCACGGACGAACAAAACATCGGTGGGAAGTTTGAGGTTGATGTGGAGCTTCAGTGCGATCTGTCAAGAGGGGCGAAGAGTGATCATCTTCGTGATACGGTAGATTATGAGAAAGTGTATGCCTGTATCCATAGTCTTGTTCTCGGGAAGAAGTACTATCTCTTGGAAGCGTTGGCGAACACCATAGCGCAGGGTATTCTGAAGGAATTCAAAAAGGTGCAGAAGGTGATCGTGAAGGTGAGAAAGCCGAGCGCTCCTGTGCGTGGCGTGATCGATCATGTTGAAGTGGAAATAGCACGGGCGCGCAAGTGAATGAATCACGTGTTCATCGGTCTTGGCTCGAATGTCGGTGATCGGCTCCACTATCTGCGCCAAGCTGTGGAAGCTTTGACAAAGCTTGAGGGGACAATAGTTAAGAAGACTTCCTCCGTGTATGCAACAGAACCCGTCGGTGTGAAAGAACAGGCAGAATTTCTCAATGCGGTGGTGGAGATCGAAACGGCTCTGGAGATGAAGCGATTGTACACGTCGTTAAAGGAGATCGAACGTGCTTTAGGACGAACCCAGCGGCAGCGGTGGGGCCCTCGTGAGATCGATCTGGATATCCTCTATTACAACGATGTTGTCCTCAATGAGCCTGAGTTGAAAATTCCGCACCCGGAGATTTCAAACCGCAGATTTGTACTTACACCGCTAGCGGAAATTGCACCTGAGTTTATCGACCCGATTCAGAACTTGACAATCCTCGATATGCTTCAAGGTCTCGACGACCAAAGCGTTGTATATCGAACGACATTTCAGATAGGAAAGGAAGTAGAGTGAAGTTACCGCGTCCGGAGTTACGTCACATTGCGATTGAAGGCGTCATCGGGGCTGGTAAGACGACATTAGCTACGATGTTGGCAGAACGGTTGGGGGCGCGTCTCGTCCTCGAGAAATTCGAAGAGAATCCCTTTCTACCAAAGTTCTACGAAGACCCTGACCGGTACGCTTTTCAGACTCAAATTTTTTTCCTGTTGAGTCGTTTTCGTCAACAGCAAGAGCTGTACCAGGCCGATCTGTTCCACGATTTCATCATTTCCGATTATCTCTTCGAGAAAGATAAAATTTTTGCCTATCTGACACTCCAGGATGACGAATTAAAACTTTACGAATCTGTCTTAAGCGCTATCGAAAAAAACATTCCAACACCAGACCTTGTAGTCTATCTTCAATCGAGTGTCGATCGATTAATGGCAAATATCAGAAAGCGTGGACGAAAGATGGAAGAGAGCATGTCCGAAGATTACATTCGTGACCTTAATGAGGCGTATAATTACTTCTTCTTTCGGTACAAATCGGCACCTTTATTAATTGTGAAAGCGACGGAGATCGATTTTGTGCACAAAAAGGAGGACTTTGAAGACCTCGTTGCCCAGATCCTCCGAAGCGATCGGGCTCCTGTTGAATATTACAACCCCGGAGTGCGAGGGTAGCAATGTTTTTCCGCTATTTGTTGATCTTTATTGCCGTGATTCTTGCCATTCGGATTATTCGTGGGGTGTTGGCGTACCTTTTTCCACCAGCCGATGTTCAGGGCAAAAACGGGCGGAGTTCGCATGTGCAAGGAAATATGGGCCACAAAATAGATTACAAAGACGTGAAAGACGCAAAGTTCAAGGACCTTTAAGTTATTTGAGCATTCAATAATACAGGCTCTGGGCGGTACCTCCCTTTAGTAAGTTTCCCCTTTTCTTCCCAATTCTCCACGGAACAGCCCACAGCCTAAAGTAATCCCTAAAAACAACATTGACTATCTGACAAATTTTTTTATATTACTAATCTGGAATTTCGCTGCGCATTCTAACTAATCCGTCGATTCTCTCACGTTTAGAAGCAGAGAAATAAACGGACGCCTCTGCGTCTGAAGGGGCGTTTATCGTTTTTTCAATGTTGTTACCAACAGCCGTAAGGAATTAATGGTTGACGCTGGCGTAGCGCAGTTGGTAGAGCAGTCCCGATGCACAGAGGTTTCATTGCTGAAGTAGCTCAACGGTAGAGCAGCTGATTTGTAATCAGCAGGTTGTGGGTTCAAATCCCACCTTCAGCTCAATTGTGCATCGGGATTGTCGGCAGGTCACCGGTTTAAGTCTGGTCGCCAGCTCAGGTGGGCTATCGGGATCTTGAGCAGGTCCTAGGGCGAGGGGATGGCCAAGTCTTGATATAAGGAACTTATTGGGCAGGTGGCGGAGCGGTCAATCGCACCAGACTGTAAATCTGGCGGCCTTGGGCCTACGGAGGTTCGAATCCTTCCCTGCCCACGATTCGAGTGCGGGTAAGCGGCTGGTCGAGCGTGTCTTCATAGAACCCGCGCTTCGCATTTGAACCGCGGGCGTAACTCAGTTGGTAGAGTCACAGCCTTCCAAGCTGTTGGTCGCGGGTTCGAGTCCCGTCGCCCGCTCTGGCGGTTGTATCGCTTGCGTAGCTCAGTTGGTAGAGCACGTCCTTGGTAAGGACGAGGTCACCGGTTCAATCCCGGTCGCAAGCTCGAAGAGTACGCCTGGATTTGCTGGGATGGTGAAGTGAATGAAAAACTTTTTTGCACGATAACGGAATTCGAGTGCTAAGTTTCAAGGAGAGCGCATGCGCGATATCATTACATTAGAGTGTACGACCTGCAAGCGAAGAAACTATTCCACCACGAAAAACAAGAAAAAACAAACCGCGAGAGTGGAGTACAAGAAATATTGTCCGTGGTGCAACAAACGGACATCGCACAAAGAAACAAAGTAAACGCTGCGACAGAATTTTTCGCCAATGTGTTCATACGTCAGTAGCTCAATTGGTAGAGCAGCGGTCTCCAAAACCGCAGGTTGGGGGTTCGAGTCCCTCCTGACGTGCAGGTCATCATCGGTCGATTGCACAGCAACCAAAAAACTATGAAAGAAAAAATCCTCAATTTTGTTCGTGACGTCGTCAAAGAGATGGAAAAAGTCACGTGGCCAACGCGTGAAGAGCTGATGGAGTCAACGAAGGTCGTCGTTGTTGTGTCCTTGCTCATCTCGTTATTCACATGGGCGGTCGACTTGGTAGTGAGCGAAGCGTTGAAAGCAATCCTGTAGAAGGGAATGAATTTGGAAAAGCGATGGTACGTAGTTCGGACGTACTCCGGACATGAAGCAAAGGTGAAAGCCTACCTCGAGAGTGAGATTGCCCGACTCAATCTCGGAGACAAGATCACGAACGTGATGATTCCGTCTGAGAAGGTCGTCGAGGTAAAGGACGGGAAGAAGAAAGCGAAAGTGAAAAACTTTCTCCCGGGGTACGTTGTCGTCGAGATGGTGCTCGATAAGGAAACAACACACGTAATACTCGAAGCGCCGTCGGTCTTAGGCTTTGTGCCGGATAAAAACAACCCTTCGCCGTTGCAGCCCGAAGAAGTCCGTCGGCTCGTGGGCAAGATTGAAGAAAAAGAGGAAGTGGAGTTGCTGGAAGTACCCTTCCGTGTTGGTGATCCGGTGAAGGTAACAGAAGGTCCGTTCAACAATTTCTCTGGCTTTGTGCAGGAAATTAGCCCCGAGAAGCTCAAAGTCAAGGTGATGGTCAGTATCTTTGGCCGCAAGACGCCGGTCGAGTTGGATTTTTCTCAAGTTGAAGTCGAAAAGTAATTCCTCTCACTATTCTCTACAGTAGGCTATCATGGCAAAGAAAGTCGTCGGTTTCATAAAGTTGCAGATTCCCGCAGGCCAGGCAACACCTGCGCCTCCTGTTGGTCCGGCGCTCGGTCAAAAGGGCGTCAACATCATGGAATTTTGCAAGCAGTTTAACGCGCGCACAAAGGATCAACAGGGGCTCATCATCCCTGTCGTTATCACAGTATTCAGCGATAAGTCCTTTTCCTTCATCACGAAAACACCTCCTGCTTCCACGCTCCTTTTGAGGGCGGCGAAGCTTGAGAAAGGGTCGGGCGAACCCAATCGCAACAAGGTTGGGAAGGTGACTAAGAAGCAGGTGCGGGAGATCGCTGAGATGAAGATGCCCGACCTCAACGCTTCCGATGTCGAGGCGGCGATGCGGATGGTTATGGGCACGGCACGCAGTATGGGTATCGTGGTGGAAGAGTAATCACTGCGTAATGATTGATTCCTAAGGATCTCGTAGACAAAAAAATCAGGCACGACTATGAAGAAAGCAAGCAAACGATTTCGAGCAGCGGCAGCAAAAGTGGAGCCAAAGCGTTACAGTATCGCTGAGGCTGTACAGCGTGTGAAGGAAACGGCAACCGCGAAGTTCAACGAGTCGGTGGACATTGCGGTTCGTTTGGGTGTTGATCCGAAAAAGGCAGACCAAGCTGTCCGCGGCACCGTGGCTCTACCACACGGCATCGGTAAGGAAGTGCGCGTCCTGGTCATCGCCAAGCCGCCGAAAGACGAGGAGGCAAGACAAGCGGGTGCAGACCATGTCGGCTACAAGGACTATCTTGAAAAAATTCAACAAGGCTGGACGGACGTCGATGTGATTATCGCAACGCCGGATGTGATGGGTGACCTTGGAAAGCTCGGTAAGATTCTCGGACCGCGCGGCTTGATGCCGAATCCAAAAAGTGGCACAGTGACGATGGATGTTGGCAAAGCTGTCAAAGAAGTGAAAGCTGGAAAAATTGAATTCCGAGTGGATAAAGCCGGCATCGTGCAAGCAACTGTTGGCAAAGCGTCCTTCGAACAAGAGAAACTTGTAGAGAACATCCAGTCGTTTCTCAACACAGTCATACGCTTGAAACCGTCAACGGCCAAAGGACAGTACATTAAGAGTGTTTACATTTCGTCCACGATGGGTCCGGGCATTCAGATCGATCGCGGCGAATTGATTCCCCATTAAAAGTGTATTACGCACTCATTCTAACGTCGTATATGCTTGATGCCTCCATTTGAGGAGGGCTTCTCATCAGGCGATTACAACAAGCGCGTCGCCATCTGGTTGACGCGAGAACGAGGAACCTATGAAACGATCTGAGAAGGAAGCGATTGTCGCCAAGGTTGCTGAACGGGCAGCCCGTGCACAAGCGATGTACTTCGCAGATTTCACGGGACTGACGGTCGCAGAAGAAGCTGAACTGCGGCGTGAGTTTCGGAAGTCCGGTGTAGAATACACCGTTGCGAAGAACACACTCGTGCGCAAGGCTCTCGAGCAGGTAACGGGGTACGATCGCGTGTTCGATAAGCTCACGGGACCGACCGGCATCGCCTTCAGTTACGACGATGTGGTCGCGCCGGCGAAGGTGATTAAAAAGTTCAACGAGAAGACCGGCAAGTTGAACCTGAAGGTCGCTGTGCTGGACAAGCAGGTCTTCGACGGTTCACAGCTGGACCAACTCGCCAAGCTTCCTGGTCGCCTTGAAATCATGGCGGGTATTGTCGGCAGCCTCCAATCGCCGATCAGCGGCATTGTGGGTGCTCTCAACGCCGTGATGCGTGACCTGGTGAACGTCATCGACGCTATCGAAAAGAAAAAAGCCGCGTAGCGTAAACAGAGAATCTGAAATCATGTATTTTAACCAAGGAGAAGGACCATGTCAGCAGTTGCCGAAATCGTAGAAAAGATTGAAAAGCTCACGCTGCTCGAGGCGGCGGAGTTGAAGAAAGCGCTTGAAGAAAAATTCGGTGTCACCGCAGCGGCGCCGATGATGGTAGCCGGCCCGATGCCGGCGGCGGGAGCTGCAGCACCGGCAGCAGAAGAAAAGACGGAGTTTGCCGTAATCCTCAAGAACGGCGGCGCGCAGAAGATCAACGTCATTAAAGTGGTGCGTGCAGCAACCGGACTCGGCTTGAAAGAAGCCAAAGACCTTGTCGATGGTGCGCCGAAGACGGTGAAGGAAGGCATCTCGAAAGACGAAGCAGAAAAACTGAAGAAGGAACTCGAAGAGGCTGGCGCTACCGTCGAGCTGAAGTAAATTCCAAAATCACTCCCGCAGTGTTTTTGCGGAGCTTTGATTTTGAGAGTGCCGACGTTGTTTGTCGGGAGCTGCCAACAGTGGTATTAACCATAGGCAGAGAAAGAGAAAACCTTTTCACTGACTCGATCGTGTCGGTGCCGAGCATTTTCAGGGTATTCAAGCCGATGGTTCACCGTCGTGGACGGTTGTGGAGCCATCGGCTTAAGCCTTCTCTAGAGATGTACCTTGTCAGCTTTGACGTTTTCTAAGGAAATTGCGACTTCGAGGGGCGAGTGAAGGATGTCTCATCGCCTTTCGTGCTGTAAACTTCTTGTTTAACGTTTTCTATCCTCAAAGGAGTGGTTGACTTGAAAAACCAACCTAGAACCAATGGCCGGATATCGTTCGCCCGTACGCCGTCGGTCATCGAATTGCCCGATCTGCTCAATGTGCAGATCGATTCCTTCAACAAATTCCTGCAGGCGGACGTCCCTCCGCATCGCCGGAAGAAGATCGGGCTCCAGCAAGTGTTCGAGATGAACTTCCCGATCACCGACGCGCGGAATAATTTCTTGCTGGAGTTTGTCGAGTACTACGTCGAGAAACCGAAGTACTCCGTCGTCGAGTGTCAGGAACGCGGACTGACGTACGCCGTTCCGCTGAAAGCGAAGCTTCGTCTCTCCAGTAAGAAAGAAGGCGGCAAAGAGTATTCGGACACCGTCGAACAGAAAGTCTATTTAGGCGACCTGCCGGCGATGACCTATCGCGGCACGTTTATCATCAACGGTGCGGAGCGTGTCATCGTGAGCCAGCTGCACCGCTCGCCGGGCGTGTTCTTTGGTGAGTCCGTCCACCCGAACGGTACGGTGATGTATTCTGCACGCATCATCCCCTTCCGCGGGTCGTGGGTTGAGTTCACCACGGACATCAACAATGTGATGTACGTCTACATCGACCGGAAGAAAAAATTCCCGGTCACCACTCTCCTGCGTGCGCTGGGGTACTCTTCGGACGATGAAATTCTTTCACTCTTTGAACTCGTAGAAGAAGTTGATGTCAACAAAGTCAACCTTCGCGAGTATGTCGGTCGAACAATCTGCAGCGATGTGTTTGATAAGAAGACAGGCGAGATCTTCATCACCAAAGACGCCAAACTGACCGAAGAGCATATCAAGCAGATCAAGAAGTCCGACGTGAAGAAGATCCGTTTCTTGAAGGCCGAAGGCGATGAAAAGGCATCCGTCATTGCCAACACGATCCTGAAAGACGCGGCACGCTCTGAGGAAGATGCTCTCGAAGCGATCTACCAGCAATTGCGTTCAACCGAAGCGCCCGACCTGGACACGGCCAAGAACCTTCTTGACCGTCTCTTCTTTAATGCAAAGCGCTACGACCTCGGTGATGTCGGTCGCCACCGGATGAATGCGAAGCTCGGTCTCAATATTCGCGAAGACATCACCACGCTGACGAAGGAAGACATTATCGCCATCGTGAAGTATCTGATCGACTTGCAGCAAGGCAAGAAGACGGTGGACGACATCGACCATTTGGGCAATCGGCGTGTTCGAACGGTGGGCGAGCAGCTTGCGCAGCAATTCAACCTCGGCTTGTCCCGCATGACGCGCACGATTCGGGAGCGGATGAACCTCCGCGACAGCGAATCCATTACGCCGCAGGATCTGGTCAACGCCCGGACGATTACCAGCGTCATCAACGCGTTCTTTGGCACCAACCAGCTTTCGCAGTTTCTTGACCAGACAAACCCGCTGGCGGAGATGACCCACAAGCGTCGTGTCTCGGCGCTCGGTCCCGGTGGTTTGACTCGTGAACGAGCGGGCTTTGAGGTGCGCGACGTACACTACACGCACTACGGCCGTCTCTGCCCAATCGAGACTCCCGAAGGCCCAAATATCGGGTTGATTTCGTCGCTCTGCATCCATGCGCGCATCAACGACTTCGGGTTCATCGAAACCCCGTATCGACGGGTGAAAAATGGTCGGGTGCTGGAGAACATCGAATACCTGACGGCAGAAAAAGAAGACGAGGTCACCATTGCTCAAGCCAACACGGCGCTCGACGAAAAAGGAAAATTCGCCGCTGAGCGTGTTAAGGCTCGATACCAGAGCGATTATCCCGTTGTGGAACCGGAGAAGATCCAGTACATGGACGTTGCGCCGAACCAGATCGTCAGTGCGGCTGCGGCGCTGGTGCCGTTCCTTGAACATGACGACGCCAACCGCGCACTGATGGGCTCGAATATGCAACGCCAGGCGGTGCCCCTGTTGCAGCCTGAAGCTCCGATCGTGGGGACGGGCTTGGAAGAGAAACTTGCACGCGACTCGCGAACGATTATTGTGGCGGAACGGAGCGGCGTGGTTGAATCCGTGTCTGCCGATAGCATCGTCGTTCAGTACGATATCGATGAAAACAGCGCTGAGGCACTCATCAGCTTTGACGATAAACGGCGTGTCGAGTATCCGCTCATCAAATTCATGCGCACGAATCAGGACACGTCGATCAATCAAAAGCCCGTCGTCCAGGAAGGTCAGCGCTTCAAGAAAGGTGATGTGCTCGCCGACGGATGTGCGACCGACCATGGCGAACTTGCGCTCGGTCGGAACGTCCTCGTTGCGTTCATGCCGTGGCGGGGCTATAACTTTGAGGACGCCATTGTGGTGAGTGAACGCCTTGTCGCGGAAGATGTGTTTACCTCTGTTCACATCGAAGAATTCGAGTTGCAGGTTCGTGACACGAAGCGCGGCGAAGAAGAGCTGACGCGTGAAATTCCCAATGTAAGCGAGGAAGCGACCAAAGACCTCGATGAGAATGGAATCATCCGCGTCGGTGCTGAGGTAAACGAAGGTGATATCCTTATCGGGAAAATTACACCGAAGGGTGAAACCGACCCCACGCCGGAAGAGAAACTCCTGAAAGCCATCTTCGGTGAAAAAGCGGGCGATGTGAAAGATGCTTCGCTGAAAGCGCCTCCCGGTATGAAGGGAATTGTGATTGCTACGAAGCTCTTCAGCCGCAAGAAGAAAGACACCGACAGCAAAAAAGAAGACAAGAAGAAGTTGGAGGCTCTGGAGAAGGCGCGGAAACGTGACTTAAAGGAACTCGAGCAGAAGCTCGCGAAGAAACTCGACACGCTGCTCAATGGTGAGAAGTCGGTCGGCATTCGCGATACCGACGGAAATGTTGTGATTCGGAGTGGTACGACCCTGAAAGAGGATACATTCCAAACCAGTGAGAACCTCGACAAACTCGACTCTGAACAGGATTGGGTAGAAGACAAACGGAAGAACACCATCATCACGAAGATCTACGAGAACTACCGCCAGAAACAGAGCGAGATTGAGGAATTCTATCGCCACGAGAAAAACAAGATTCAGCTCGGCGACGAGTTGCCCCCGGGTATCGTTCAACTGGCGAAAGTTTACGTTGCGAAGAAACGCAAGCTGTCCGTCGGCGATAAGATGGCCGGTCGACACGGAAACAAAGGTGTCGTTTCAACCATCGTTCCGGTGGAAGACATGCCGTTCTTGCCAGACGGAACACCTGTCGACATCGTACTGAACCCGCTCGGGGTACCTTCGCGTATGAACCTCGGCCAGCTCTTTGAGGTTGCCCTCGGATGGGCAGGGTATAAGCTGGGAGTGCACTATAGCTCTCCCATCTTCGATGGCGCATCCTGGGAACAGGTGCAGGAGGAATTGCGGAAGGCGGGTCTCAACGATAACTCGAAGTCCATTTTGTATGATGGCCGCACCGGTGAGCCGTTCGACCAGGAGGTTACGGTCGGGTATCTCTACATGATGAAGCTGTCACACATGGTGGACGATAAGATTCACGCTCGCTCCATTGGCCCATACTCGCTCATCACGCAACAGCCGCTCGGTGGTAAGGCACAGTTTGGCGGTCAGCGGTTTGGCGAGATGGAAGTCTGGGCGCTCGAAGCCTACGGTTCGGCACATGTGCTGCAGGAAATTCTGACCGTGAAGTCGGACGACGTTGTCGGTCGTGCCAAGGTCTATGAGGCAATTGTCAAGGGCGATAATCTGCCTGAGCCGAACATCCCAGAGTCTTTCAACGTGCTGGTACGCGAGCTGCAAGGGCTCGGCTTAGAAGTGAAGATAGATTGAATTTTAAGACCAGACCCTCCGGTTTCTGAACCCGGAAAGGTCGATGGCAATATTTGTCAATTGGAGGTCATCCAATGCCTTTTTCAACACAAGCAGCAGAACGGAAAAGCTTCTCGAAGATTGTGATCAGTCTGGCATCGCCGGACATGATTCTCTCACGATCCCACGGTGAAGTGACCAAGCCGGAAACGATCAACTACCGATCGTTCCGTCCGGAAAAAGACGGTCTCTTCTGCGAGAAGATCTTTGGCCCGGTTCGCGACTGGGAATGCCATTGCGGAAAATACAAACGGATCCGATACAAGGGTATTACGTGCGACCGTTGCGGTGTGGAGGTAACCCAAAAGAGCGTTCGTCGCGAGCGGATGGGACACATTTCGCTTGCCGTCCCCGTCGTTCATATTTGGTACTTCCGTTCCTTACCCAGCAAGATTGGCTACGTGCTCGGCCTGTCCAGCAAAGAGCTGGAGAAGATCATTTATTACGAGTCGTACGTCGTTATCAATCCCGGCACAACGGGGTTGCAGAAACAAGATTTGATTTCGGAGGAGCAGTACCTCGAAATCCTCTCGTCGCTCCCGGAAAGCAACAGTGAGCTGGACGACAACGACCCGAAGAAGTTCATCGCGAAGATGGGCGGTGATGCGGTGAAAGACCTTCTGAAACGGGTGAATATCGAAGAGCTGGCTAACGAGTTACGGGCGCAAGTGAAAAGTGAAACATCGATGCAGAAAAAGGCAGAGGCTTTGAAGCGGCTGCGCGTGATTGAATCCTTCCGTAAAAGTAATGAGACGGCGCCGAATAAGCCTGAGTGGATGGTGCTTGATGTCATTCCGGTTATTCCGCCCGAGCTTCGTCCGCTCGTTCCTCTTGAAGGCGGGCGGTTTGCAACGTCGGACTTGAACGACCTCTACCGTCGCGTCATCATCCGGAACAATCGTTTGAAACGGCTCATCGAGATTAAGGCTCCCGAAGTCATCCTGCGCAACGAGAAGCGTATGTTACAGGAAGCGGTCGATGCGTTGTTTGACAACTCGCGTCGTGTCAATGCCGTCCGCAGCGACAACAACCGCGCCCTGAAGTCTCTCTCCGACATGTTGAAGGGCAAACAGGGACGCTTCCGTCAGAACTTACTCGGAAAGCGCGTCGATTACTCCGGTCGCTCTGTTATTGTGGTCGGACCTGAATTAAAGCTGCACGAATGCGGACTGCCAAAAGATATGGCAGTTGAGCTGTTTAAACCGCATATCATTCGCAAACTCATCGAGCGTGGGCTGGTCAAAACCGTTAAGAGCGCCAAGAAGATGGTGGATAAAAAAGGCCCCGAGGTGTGGGATATTCTTGACCACATCATCGATGGACATCCGGTATTGCTCAACCGCGCGCCGACATTGCACCGCTTGGGCATTCAGGCGTTTCAGCCGGTGCTCATCGAGGGTAAAGCCATCCGTATTCACCCGATGGTGTGCACGGCGTTTAATGCCGACTTCGACGGCGACCAGATGGCGGTCCACGTACCGCTCTCGTATGAAGCGCAGCTCGAAGCGCGCATGTTGATGCTCTCGAGCCATAACATTCTTTCGCCGGCCAACGGTGCTCCTATCGTCACCCCAACACAGGATCAAGTTTTGGGTTGCTACTACTTGACGAAGTCCAAAGCCGGTGACAAAGGTGAAGGGATGATCTTCTCTTCGCCGCAAGAGGCGGTAATTGCCTTCGACCATGGCAAGGTGGGTCTGCATGCTCGAGTCAAAGTGCGGGTAGAGGGGAAGCTGGTGGAAACGACCATCGGGCGTGTGCTGTTCAACCAGATTTTGCCACCCGAAATCCCGTTCATCAACGAGCTGCTGAATAAAAAGCGGCTTGTTCAGATCATCGCAACCGTGTTCCGTCGTTGTGGGAACTTGGTCACGGCACAGTTCCTGGATCAACTGAAAACTCTGGGCTTCACGTACGCTACAAAAGGCGGCCTCTCGGTTTCCATTGGCGATGTGATCATTCCCAAAGAGAAAGCGGAGATCATCGGAAAAGCACAGCGCGATATCGAGGCTGTCGAAAATCAATATTTCCGTGGTTTCATCACCAACGGCGAGCGGTACAACCGCGTGATTGATATCTGGACTCGTGCAACGAGCAGAATTGCAGAAAAGTTGATCGACGAGCTGCAACGCGACCGCGAGGGCTTTAACTCGCTCTTTATGATGGTCGATTCTGGCGCTCGTGGTTCGAAGGAGCAGGTTCGTCAGCTCGCAGGGATGCGCGGTCTCATGGCAAAGCCGCAAAAGAGTCTCTCAGGAGCTACGGGAGAACTCATTGAGAACCCCATCATTGCAAATTTCCGCGAGGGTCTGTCGATTCTCGAGTACTTCATTTCAACCCACGGCGCTCGGAAAGGTCTCGCCGATACGGCATTGAAGACGGCAGATGCGGGTTATCTGACACGTCGCCTCATCGACGTTGCCCAAGATGCCATTATCTCCCAGGAAGACTGCGGAACGATCCGAGGGGTACTGACAGGTGCACTGAAAGAGGGCGAGGATGTGAAGGAACCACTCTCGGAGCGTATTCTTGGTCGAGTGTCAGTGCATGATGTCTATGATCCTCTCACGAATGAGATCATTGTAGAAGCGGGTGAGATTATCGACGAGGATAAGGCGCTGCGGATTTCTGAATCCTCGATCGAAGCTGTCGAAATTCGCTCGGTGCTCACGTGTGAATCTCGCCGCGGTCTTTGTGCAAAATGCTATGGCCGCGATTTGACCACGGGGAAACTTGTTGAGCCCGGAACCGCAGTCGGTGTTATCGCCGCTCAATCCATCGGCGAACCGGGAACGCAATTGACCCTGCGAACCTTCCATACTGGCGGCACGGCAAGTTTGATAGCGGCTCAGTCGCAGATCGCCTCGAAGTTTGATGGCCGGGTGAAATTCGATGGCCTGAAGACAATCGAGATCGGCGATGACGAAGGCAAGAAAGCCATTGCCTCCGGCCGGAGCGGTGTTATCAACATCATCGATGACGATAACCGTGTGTTGACGAAATATGACGTACCCTACGGCGCAATTCTTCAGGTCAAGAATAACCAGAAGGTTACCCGTGGTGAGATGATCTACGAATGGGATCCGTACAATGCAGTGATTATTTCTGAACATAGTGGTGTGGTGAAGTACGTCGATCTCAAAGAGGGTGTTACCTTCCGCGAGGAGCCGGATGAGCAGACAGGGCATATCCAGAAAGTGGTCATTGACAGTCGCGAGAAAAGCCTGATCCCCGCTATTAGCATCGTCAATGCTAAGGGTCAGAAATTAGCGAGCTACCCAGTTCCAACACGAGCGCACCTGACGGTGGATGACGGTGAGGAGATTGAAGCGGGCAGGGTGCTCGTTAAAATTCCACGCGATATCGGGAAAACGCGTGACATCACCGGTGGCTTGCCTCGTGTGACGGAACTCTTCGAAGCTCGTCGGCCTGGCGATCCAGCCGTCGTCACTGAGATTGATGGGATTGTGAGTATCGGCCAACCCAAGCGCGGGTCGCGCGAGGTTCATGTGACGAGCCACGATGGAAAAGACAAACGGACGTATCTCATCCCGCTCGGCAAACATATCCTCGTTCAGGATCATGATGTTGTTCGGGCAGGCGAGCGGCTTTCCGCTGGAGCAATCGACCCGCACGATATCTTACGGATCAAGGGCACGACCGCAGTGCAAGAGTATCTCGTGAATGAGATCCAGGAAGTATATCGCATGCAGGGTGTAAAGATCAACGACAAGCACATTGAGGTGATCGTGCGAATGATGATGCAAAAAGTTCGCATCCTCGACCCCGGTGATACTCGATATCTGGAGGGGGACAACGTTGATAAAGCACGCCTGCAGGATGAAAACGAGAGCCTCAAGGGCAAGGTGGTTGTCGTGAGCAAGGGCGATTCGAAGCTGAAAAACGGTCAGATTGTTTCCAAGAAAATGGTACGAGAAATCAACGCCGACCTCAAGAAGAAAGGCAAAAAGGTCGCTGAAGTTCGGGATGCCGAACCGGCAACGTTTGAGCCGATTCTCCTCGGTATCACTCAGGCATCGTTGACGACAGACAGTGTTTTCTCGGCTGCCTCATTCCAGGAGACGACGAAAGTACTTACCGATGCAGCGATCGAAGGCAAGGTCGACTATCTGTTGGGATTGAAGGAGAATGTCATCATCGGTCACTTAATCCCGGCTGGTACGGGACAGAAGAAGTTCAGGGATCTGGTGGTTTCCTCGAAAGAAGTATCCGGGGTGGGGGTACCTGCCGAAGAGCAAGTGGATGAGTCGACGAAGGAGCGGAAACGTGTGAAGGCCGTTGCTTCCTAAGATTTTGAGGAAGAGTTTGTTGACATTTTCCTCAAAATTTACTACATTGAAAAGCTTTCACAAAAATTGAAGCGCTTTCTAACGGAGAAACACTGATTGCCAACAATTAACCAGCTTGTTCGTTTAAGTCGGGAGAAGATTACCTGGAAAAGTAAGTCCCCAGCTCTGCAGGGAAGTCCCCAGAAGCGGGGGGTTTGCACGCGTGTTTACACGACAACTCCGAAGAAGCCGAATTCAGCTCTCAGGAAAGTTGCCCGCGTGCGATTGACAAATGGTATCGAGGTCACGGCCTATATTCCCGGTGAAGGTCATAACCTTCAGGAACACTCGATTGTCTTAATTCGAGGCGGTAGGGTCAAGGACCTCCCGGGCGTTCGATACCACATCATCCGTGGTAGCCTTGATACGCAAGGAGTCCAGGATCGTAAGCAGGGAAGGTCGAAATACGGAGCGAAAAAGCCCAAGCAGTAAAAACCTATGCGCAAGAAACGAGCAATACGACGAATTACAACCCCGGACCCGAAGTTTAACGACGTGATGGTCAGTCGATTTACGAACGCCTTATTAAAGCGCGGAAAGAAACATCTCGCGCGTCGCATTCTATATGAAGCGTTCGACTTGATTCAAGAACGAACCAAGAAAACTCCGTTGGAAGTATTTAAGAAAGCACTCGACAACGCATCGCCGTTAATCGAGGTGCGTGCTCGAAGAGTCGGTGGAGCTACCTATCAAGTACCCACAGAAGTTCGTCCCGAGCGGCGAACCGCTCTTGCTATCCGCTGGTTAATTACCAACGCTCAAGAACGCTCGGATAAATCGATGGCACATAAGCTCGCAGCCGAATTTATCGCTGCAGCAGCGGGTGAAGGTGGAGCGATTAAGAAGAAGGAAGATGTGCATCGGATGGCAGAAGCCAATAAAGCTTTTGCCCACTTTAAGTGGTAAGACGTTCTTCGGAACACCATACACACGAAATTATATTAGGAGCTTTTGCAACGACGACATCGGGCCTGGCCGCCAGAGTAGCTAACGGCTACGTAGGCTAGACAGCCCGCAGCGGACTTGTGCTGGATGGAGAAGTTGAAGGGAACTTTATGCCTCGAGAATACTCATTAGAAAAAACTCGCAACATCGGCATCATGGCACACATCGATGCCGGGAAGACGACCACGACGGAACGCATCCTGTTCTACACAGGTCGCCTGCACCGCATGGGCGAGGTTCATGACGGCGCCGCAACGATGGATTGGATGGAGCAGGAGAAGGAGCGCGGGATCACCATTACGAGCGCGGCAACTACCTGTTTCTGGCGCAATCACCGCATCAACATCATCGACACGCCGGGTCATGTGGACTTCACCATCGAAGTCGAACGATCACTCCGTGTGCTCGACGGTGCTGTGGCTTTGTTCTGCTCCGTGGGCGGTGTTGAGCCACAATCGGAAACAGTCTGGCGTCAAGCAGATAAGTACGGCGTGCCTCGTATCGCGTTTGTCAACAAGATGGATCGCGCGGGTGCTGACTTCTTGGGCGTTGTGGACATGATGAAGACGCGTCTTGCCGCTAACGCTGTCCCGGTTCAACTGCCAGTCGGTGAAGGCGATATGTTTGCGGGGATTATCGATCTTATCACGATGAAAGCCCGCATGTATCATGAAGATTCTGCCGGCACGACGTGGGATGACATTGAGATTCCGGCTTCACTCAAGCAGAAAGCCAGCGAGTATCGCATGAAGATGTTGGAAGCCGTTGCCGACGAGGATGACACGCTGCTCGAGAAGTACCTCAACGGTCAGGAAATCTCACCGGACGAAATCCGTGCAGTGCTCCGTCAGGCATGTTTAAAAGTCCGCATCATTCCCGTACTCTGCGGTTCTTCCTTTAAGAATAAAGGAGTTCAACTGCTTCTTGATGCTGTGGTGGATTTCCTCCCGTCCCCGCTTGACATCACGAACGGCGAAATTCACGGGCATCATCCCCACCGGCATGATGACGTGGTCCGCAAAGTGTCGGATAACGAAAAGTTTACAGCGCTTGCGTTCAAGATCATGAGCGACCCGTTTGTCGGGCGTCTCACGTATTTCCGTGTCTACTCGGGAACGCTTACCGCGGGTTCCTATGTCTACAATGCTACCGCCGATCGGAAGGAGCGCGTTGCCCGTATCCTCCGTATGCACGCAAACCATCGCGAGGAAGTTGCTGAAGCATACGCCGGAGACATTGTAGCGGCCATTGGCCTCAAGCATACGCGCACGGGCGATACCCTTACGGATGAGGGCGACCCGATTATCCTTGAGAAGATGACGTTCCCCGAGCCGGTGATTGACGTTGCTATTGAACCGAAGACAAAGGCTGATCAGGAAAAATTGGGTGAAGCACTGCAGAAACTCGCGGAAGAAGACCCAACATTCCGCATTTCTTCCAACGAGGAGACAGGCCAGACGATCATTAGCGGAATGGGCGAGCTCCATCTGGAGATTATTATTGACCGGATGAAACGTGAGTTTAAGGTTGAGGCGAACGTTGGCAAGCCGCAGGTTGCGTACAAGGAGACGATCACGAAGAAAGTGACCGCTGAAGGTAAGTTCGTTCGCCAATCCGGCGGTCGCGGTCAGTATGGCCATGTGGTTATCGAAATGGAGCCCAACGAGAAAGGCAAAGGCTTCGAATTTGAGAATGCCATTGTCGGCGGCGTAGTTCCGAAAGAATACATCAAACCGACAGAGCAAGGCATTGTGGAGGCGATGCGGAATGGTGTGCTCGCCGGTTATCCGGTTGAGGATGTGAAAGTGAAGCTCATTGACGGTTCATTCCATCCTGTGGACTCGTCTGAGATGGCGTTCAAGATTGCCGGCTCGATTGCCTTCAAAGAAGGCGCGAAGAAAGCCGGGCCAATTCTTCTCGAGCCCATCATGGCAGTAGAAGTCGTAACGCCGGAAGAGTATCTGGGTGACGTGATGGGCGATTTGAATTCCCGTCGCGGAAAGATCGAAGGAATGACGCCGCGCAAAGACGCACAGGTGGTTCGAGCGATGGTTCCCCTGGCGGAGATGTTTGGCTACGCCACGATCCTCCGGTCGATGACGCAGGGCCGTGCACTCTACACTATGCAATTCTCGCACTACGAGCAGGCACCGCGTTCGATCTCAGACCAGATCATCGAGAAAGTCAAAGGTAAAGAAGCAGTTCCAGCATGACGTTGGATGTACGATTGTTCACAGACGACACTAGACCCTAATACAAGGAGACCCGTCCTATGGCAAAAGGAAAATTTGATCGCAGCAAGCCGCACGTCAACGTCGGGACGATCGGACACGTTGACCACGGCAAGACAACCCTGACGGCTGCCATCACTATGGTGTTGGCGAAGAAAGGATTGTCCGAAGTTCGCACGTTCGACTCGATCGACAATGCGCCCGAAGAGCGTGCACGCGGTATTACAATTGCAACCGCGCACGTCGAATATTCGACTGACAAACGCCATTACGCGCACGTCGACTGCCCGGGCCACGCCGATTACGTGAAGAACATGATCACTGGCGCCGCACAGATGGACGGTGCGATCCTCGTCGTCGCAGCAACGGACGGTCCCATGCCGCAAACCCGTGAGCACATTCTCTTGGCCCGTCAGGTTGGTGTGCCGAAGATCGTTGTGTTCATGAACAAAGTGGACGCCGTGGACGACCCTGAATTGCTCGACCTCGTGGAGTTAGAGCTGCGCGATCTCTTGAAAAAGTACGAATTCCCCGGCGATGAGATCCCCATTATCCGCGGTTCCGCGCTGAAGGCGATGGAAGCAGCGTTGCGCCCTGATTCCAAGCCCGACGATCCTGCATTCGAGTGCATTTACAAATTGATGGATGCGGTCGATTCCTATATTCCTCTGCCCCAGCGCGACGTCGATAAGCCGTTCCTCATGCCGGTCGAAGACGTCTTCTCGATCACCGGTCGTGGAACGGTCGGCACCGGTCGTGTCGAGCGCGGTCGTTGCAAGGTTGGCGACGAAGTAGAGATCATTGGTCTCGGCCAGCACAAGAAGACCGTGGTGACGGGAGCGGAGATGTTCCGCAAGGAACTTGATGAAGTCATCGCGGGAGACAACGCCGGCTTGTTGCTGCGCGGTATCGAGAAAACAGACCTTGAGCGTGGCATGGTCATCGCCAAGCCGGGTTCGATTACCCCGCATAAGAAGTTCACCGCCCAGGTGTACGTGCTGAAGAAAGAAGAAGGTGGACGCCATACGCCGTTCTTAACGGGTTATCGTCCCCAATTCTATTTCCGCACGACGGACGTAACGGGTGTTGTGACGCTGCCGCAGGGCGTCGAGATGGTGATGCCCGGCGACAACCTCGATGCCATCAACATCGAGCTCATCTCGCCGATCGCGATGGAAGAAGGTCTCCGGTTTGCTATTCGTGAAGGAGGCCGTACCGTCGGTGCAGGTGTCGTGACAAAGATCATTGAATAACAACGAGGTTCCGATCGATTCGGTCGGAACTTCTTTTTTACTCTTTCACACGTAGCTCTTAACGCAAGGAACGCGCGTGGCTGGTCAAAGAATACGCATCAAACTGAAGTCGTACGACCATAACCTGATCGACAAATCCGCCGAGAAGATCATCAAAACGGTGAAGTCGACGGGTGCCGTCGTCTCGGGACCGATTCCTCTGCCGACGAAACGGTCTCTCTTTACCGT
The DNA here is from genome assembly GCA_035574455.1 of Bacteroidota bacterium. GTDB lineage: Bacteria > Bacteroidota > Ignavibacteria > UBA10030 > UBA10030 > DATLYT01. The sequence goes on along the minus strand of DATLYT010000110.1, from coordinate 64,058 downwards.
GCTTCGGTCGCCGCACGTCGACAAAAAGTCGCGGGAACAGTTCGAGACCCGCGCACACAAGCGGCTGATCGATATTCTCAACTCCACCAGCAAAACGGTTGACTCGTTGATGAAACTCGAGTTGCCGGCTGGTGTCGATGTCGAGATCAAGGTCTAACGAAGCTCTCGCGGTAACGACGACTATCATGGAGGTGGATCACAGTGAGTGGCATACTCGGTAAAAAACTTGGGATGACGAGTCTCTTCGATGAGAAGGGTGAGGCAATACCCTGCACGATCATCGAAGCGGGCCCGTGTTACGTGACACAGGTGAAAACCAAGGAGCGCGACGGCTACGATGCCGTCCAGCTCGGCTTTGACCCGAAGCCGGAGCGTCTTGTCAACAAACCGTTGAAGGGACATTTTGCCAAGGCGAAGGTAAAGCCGGTTCGTTTCGTTCGCGAGTTCAAAGCTTCGAACGGTTTCCCCCGCGAAGTCGGCGCAGAAGTTCGTGTCGATCTTTTCAGTCAAGGGGATACCGTCCATGTGACCGGCCGGTCCAAGGGCCGCGGCTTTCAAGGTGTCGTGAAGCGGCACCATTTCGGCGGCGTTGGCATGACAACGCACGGGGCGTCCGACCGTGTGCGCGCACCCGGCTCCATTGGGGCCAGTTCGTTTCCGTCACGCGTGTTCAAGGGTCAGCGTATGGCGGGTCGCATGGGGTACGATCAGGTCACCATTCGCAACCTGCGAGTTGTCAAGGTGATCCCCGAATCCAATATTCTCATCCTGAAGGGTTCGATTCCGGGCGCGATCAACAGCTATGTCCAGATCGTCAAAGAGGGTTAACCGAAGGATTACGACCGATGCAAGTGGATGTGTATAAAATAGACGGTTCACCGAGCGGCGAAAAAGCAACGCTCTCCCCGGAGATCTTCGGGGTGAAGCCGAACGACCATGCCATCTACATGGTGGTGCGGTCGATTCAAGCGAATCAGCGACAGGGGACACACAAAGTAAAGCCGCGTAACGAAGTCCGCGGTGGCGGCAAAAAACCGTTCCGACAAAAGAAAACGGGTAACGCACGGCAAGGAACGATCCGTTCTCCCCTCATGGTGGGCGGTGGCTCGATCTTTGGTCCGATGCCGCATGATTACGTGGTTGACGTTCCCACAAAGATGCGGAAACTTGCTCGCAAGTCCGCCCTCAGCTACAAAGCGCAGGATCAAGCTGTGATGGTTGTTGAAGATTTCACGTTCGACCAGATCAAGACAAAGCAGATCGTCTCCGTCTTGAAAGCCCTTTCGGTCTACGGTAAGAAGACGCTGTTGATGACGCCGGGCGCAAACGGTGTCCTGACGAAATCCGGGCGCAACATCCCGACCCTCAACATCCGTCCGGCAGATAAGGCTTCGACGTTTGAGATTCTGAACGCGGATGTGCTGGTCTTTCAGAAAAGTGCTCTCGGCGTTCTTGAAAACTCTTTATTGAAGAATGGAGAGAGGAGTTGAGGTCGCCATGTTAGGAATTATCCGACGCCCGATCATTACAGAAAAGATTACCTTGCTGCAGGACAAACGCCAGTATGCGTTCGAAGTTGACCCGAACGCCAACAAGATCGAAATCGGTAGGGCGGTAGAGAAGAAGTTTAACGTGACGGTCGAAAGCGTCCGCACGATGCGCGTGGGCGGGAAAAAGCGTACCCAGTTGACACGTTCAGGCCGCTTTCAAGGTCGTACACGCTCGTGGAAGAAGGCTATTGTCACGTTGAAGGAAGGCGACAAGATCGATTACTTCGAGAATGTTTGAGCGAAAGAATTAACCCATGGGAATCAGAAAATTACGACCGATTACACCCGGCACCCGCTTCTTCTCGGTCTCCACGTTTGAGGAGATCACGAAGAAGGAGCCGGAGAAGTCACTCCTGGTGCCGAATAAGAAGTCGGGCGGGCGCAACAACTTGGGGCGCATTACCTCGCGCCATCGCGGCGGTGGACACAAGCGGATGTACCGCATCATCGACTTCAAGCGCGATAAACACGGCATCGAAGCGAAAGTTGCGGCGATTGAGTACGACCCGAACCGCTCGGCTCGCATTGCGCTTCTGCATTACAAAGATGGTGAAAAGCGCTACATCATTGCACCGGAGGGATTGAAAGTCGGTTCAACCGTCGTCTCAGGCCCCGGTGTGGAGGTGCAGGTTGGTAATGCGTTGCCGTTGCGTGAAATTCCGGTCAGCACATTTGTCAATACCGTCGAGCTTCGACCCGGTAAAGGCGGTCAGTTAGGCCGGAGTGCAGGAAACTCGATTCAGCTGATGGCAAAAGAAGGCAATTTTGCTACACTCAAGATGCCCTCGGGTGAAGTCCGTAAAGTGCCGATTGATTGCTATGCGACGATTGGCGTTGTTGGCAACGCGGACCATGAGAATATCAGTCTCGGAAAGGCTGGTCGTTCGCGCTGGCTTGGCATCCGTCCCCAGACGCGCGGTATGGCCATGAACCCGGTCGATCATCCGATGGGTGGCGGTGAAGGCCGTTCCAAGAGCGGTGGTGGCTGGCAGCATCCAGAATCGCCGTGGGGCAAATATGCCAAGGGTCTCAAAACGCGCAAGCGGAAGAATCCCTCTAACAAACTGATTGTGAAGCGTCGCAAATAACTGAGCGGTATTGGATAGAAAGCACTTATGAGTCGTTCACTGAAGAAGGGTCCGTACGTCGACCCAAAACTGCAGAAGAAAGTCGAAGCGCTGAACAAAGCGAACCAGAAGCGCGTCATCAAGACCTGGGCGCGCGATTGCACCATCATTCCAGAGTTCGTCGGGCATACGTTCGCCGTGCACAACGGCAACAAGTTTATTCCCGTCTACATCCAGGAGGCGATGGTGGGACACAAGTTGGGCGAGTTTGCCCCGACACGCATCTTCCGCGGTCATCCGGGCATTAAGACGGAACAAACAACGAGTCCTGCAAGCTAAGACAAGCAAACTATGGAAGCACGAGCCATCAATCGATATGTCGGGACATCACCGCGCAAGATGCGGTTGGTCATTGATTTGATTCGCGGGAAAGGTGTGGACGAGGCCCTGAATATTCTCCATTTTGTCCCCAAGCATGCGGCAAAAACGGCGGAGAAGGTTCTGCGGTCGGCGATCTCGAATTTCCAAAACAAAGAAGAGTCGGGGCGCGTGGACACGGCGACGCTGTACGTGAAGGAAGCCTTCGTGGACGGCGGTCCGATGCTCAAGCGCATTTCTCCGGCGCCGATGGGACGCGCGTACCGGATTCGTAAGCGCTCGAATCATATCACGATTGTGATCGCACAGCGTGAACAGAGTGTGAAGCCCTCGGTCGCCCGTCGGGCCAAGGCGACACAACCGGAGCCGAAGGCGGCGGTAAAACCGAGCGAGCAGAAAGAAGCCAAAGCAAAGAAAACACCAGCAGCAACGGCAAAGAAGAAAACCAAAGCAGAAACACCACAGTCGTAGTTGAATTCTTTCGGAGGAACTCTTGGGTCAAAAAACCAATCCAAACGGATTTCGTCTCGGCATCACGAAAAGCTGGGATTCGAACTGGTTCGATAGCAAAAGCTATGCGGGCAAGTTGCAGGAAGACTTGGTGGTTCGCAACTACATCCGCAACCGGTTGAAGAAAGCAGGAATCTCGAAAATTCAGATCGAGCGGACGCCAAAACGGGCAGTGATCACCATTCACACCTCCCGACCCGGAATCGTGATTGGCAAGAGCGGAAAAGAAATCGCGCAGTTGGAAGAAGAACTCAAGAAGGTCACCTCGAAAGAAGTCAAGATTTTGATTCACGAAATCAAACGGCCCGAGCTTGATGCACAGCTTGTGGCAGAAAACGTTGCGACGCAGTTGGAAGGGCGCATTTCATTCCGCCGTGCCATGAAGCAGGCGATTACCGCCGCCATGCGGATGGGAGCAGAAGGAATTCGCGTCATGTGTGCAGGCCGGTTGGGTGGAGCGGAAATCGCCCGCACCGAGCATTATAAGGATGGACGGATCCCGTTACAGACGATCCGCGCAGACATCGATTATGCGACGGCCACGGCTCGCACGATCTATGGCGCCATCGGTGTGAAGGTATGGATTTGCAAGGGCGAAATTCTCAACGTGGCAGCCCGCTCATAACAACGTCGAAAAACAACGGAGAGATTGAGGAGAGTTTGTCGTTATGCTGATGCCGAAACGAGTAAAGTATCGTAAAGCCCAGCGCGGTCGGATGCGCGGAAAGGCCACCCGCGGCAACTACGTAGCGTTTGGTGACTTCGGGTTGAAGGCACTCGAGCCGGGTTGGATTACCCAGCGGCAGATTGAAGCCTCCCGCGTCGCGCTGACGCGTATGATGAAACGCGAAGGCAAAGTGTGGATTCGCATTTTCCCCGACAAGCCGGTCACGAAAAAGCCTGCCGAGACTCGTCAAGGTGGTGGAAAGGGTGCGCCGGAATTCTGGGTGGCGGTGGTGAAACCGGGGCGTGTCTTGTTCGAATTGGGCGGTGTGACGCGGGAGTTGGCGGATGAAGCGTTCCACATCGCAGCACACAAGCTGCCCATTAAAACAAAGTTGGTTACTCGATTGGACTACGAAGGGTAAAGGCGATGAAAGCGTTTGAATTGCGACAGCTCTCGGATGCAGAATTACAAAAACGAATTCAGGAGGCGGAAGAAAATCTCGCCCACCTTCGATTCCAGAAAGTCATCAGTCAGCTCGAAAATCCGATGAAGATCATGCTGACACGGCGCGACATCGCTCGCATGAGAACGATTTTGCGTGAGCGACAAATCAAGGGTCAAGTTGTAACTTCGGGCACTGATCAGGCTGACAAGAAAGAAGAGAAAGTCTAAGCATGGAGACGCAAACGCAGACAGAGGCACGTGGCCGTCGCAAGGTTCGTATCGGCAAAGTCATCAGTAACAAGATGCAGAAAAGTATCGTGGTGGCGATTGAGCGCAAGGTGCCTCATCCTATCTATAAGAAGTACTTTCGTTCGACATCAACGCTGATGGCGCACGATGAAAAGAACGAGGCGGGCATTGGCGATCTGGTGAAAGTGATGGAAACGCGGCCGCTGAGCAAACGCAAGCGGTGGCGCTTGGTCGAAATTGTTGAAAAAGCAAAATAGCAGCCTTCGCACGCTGGCGAGGGATATCAGGAGTGACGTGCAATGATCCAGGAAGAAACGAATTTAGTCGTCGCCGATAATTCCGGCGCAAAAAAAGTGCGCTGCATTCGCGTGTTGGGTGGACACGACAAGCGCTATGCAGGCGTGGGCGACCTCATTGTCGTCTCGGTGAAGAGTGCCATCCCCGGTGCGCCGGTGAAGAAAGGTGATGTCTCCCGTGCCGTTGTTGTACGCACGAAGAAGGAAACGCGTCGCAAAGATGGCTCATACATCCGCTTCGACGAGAACGCCGCCGTTCTCCTGACGCCACAAGGCGAGCCACGCGGTACGCGTATCTTCGGTCCGGTGGCACGCGAACTCCGTGAGCGGCAATTCATGAAAATCGTTTCCCTAGCACCCGAGGTACTCTAAGAGACTATGGCACTGAACCTTCACGTACATAAGAACGACAACGTTCTCGTCATCGCCGGTAACGCCCGCGGCAAGCAGGGTAAAGTATTGAAGGTGTTCCCGACGGAGCACAGGGTGATCGTCGAGAATGTCAATATTGTCAAGCGTCATACCCGCCCCTCGCAAAAGAATCCTCAGGGCGGCGTTGTGCAGAAAGAAGCATCCATTCACGCGTCCAACGTGATGGTCATCTGCCCGAAATGCAACAAGGCGTCGCGGGTGGGTCATGCGCACGTCATTGACCCTTCGAAGAACAAGAAGAAAACAATGCGGGTCTGTAAGAATTGTCACGAGATGTTCTAAGGAATTCATCATGGCGAAAGAAACCAAAGAGACGGCTCAGGAAGCGAAAGAAACCAAAGCCGCGAAAGAGCCGATGGGACAGAAAGAGAAGAAGCAGAAAGGCGCCGAGCAGGACGCGGGGAAGGCCCAAAAAGTCGAGCCGCAGGAACCGGTCGCACCGCCACGTCTCTGGCTACACTACAAGAAAGAAGTCGTGGGGCAGATGATGAAGCGGTTCCAGTATAAGAACATCATGCAGGTGCCGAGGCTCGAAAAGATTGCGGTGAACATCGGCGTAGGGAAAGCAACGCAGGACCCGAAGTTGCTCGACGCGGCGGTGAAGGAGCTGGAGCAGATTGTCGGCCAAAAGCCGGTCATCACGAAGGCGAAAAAATCGATCTCGAACTTTAAGCTGCGCGAGAATTTGCCGATCGGATGCCGCGTAACGCTCCGTCGCGCGCGGATGTACGAATTTCTGGATCGATTAATCAATGTTGCACTGCCTCGTGTTCGCGACTTCCGCGGTGTACCCGATAAATCGTTCGACGGCCACGGCAATTACACGCTCGGAATCAAAGAGCAGATTATCTTCCCGGAAATCGATGTCGATAAAGTTTCGCGTATCACCGGGATGGACATCACCTTTGTGACAACCGCGAAGACCGATATCGAGGCGTACGAACTGTTGAAGGCGTTGGGAATGCCGTTTGTGAAACGTCAGGAAGTGGTTCAGCAACAGACACCGGCTCCTGCTCCGGTGGAAGCCTAAAGAAAGGGATCCTCTGTGGCACGTTTAGCAATGATCGTGAAGGCAAAGAAAACGCCAAAGTATAAAGTGCGGCAGCATAACCGCTGCGGTATCTGCGGGCGGCCTCGTGCGTACTACCGCAAGTTTGGCGTTTGCCGTATCTGTTTCCGCAACCTTGCGCTGGATGGAAAGATTCCCGGCGTACGCAAGGCGAGCTGGTGATCTTCTATAACCAACGAAAGCGTTCTTCAGGAGTAACGATTCAATGTCGATGACCGATCCGATAGCAGACTATCTCACGCGTATCCGCAATGCGGCAAAGGCAAAGCACAAACGCGTGGATATCCCGGCGTCAAAGCTTAAGAAAGCGATTACGCAGATTTTACTGGACCAGAAGTTCATCGCCGGGTATTCCGTGCTGGACGATAAGCGGCAGGGTGTTATTCGCATTCAATTGAAATACTACAACGGTAAGCCGGTAATTACTGGTCTGCGTCGCGTCAGTCGGCCCGGGATTCGGCAATACAAACCGGCGCGCGAGCTGCCGCGCGTTTTAGGCGGGCTCGGCGTTGCCATCGTCTCCACATCCAAAGGAGTGATGACGGATGCGCAGGCACGTAAAGAGAACGTCGGCGGCGAAGTGATCGCGTATGTCTGGTAAGATATCGAATACGATTGTTGTACACTGAGGAGATTCTACTGTGTCACGAGTTGGACGAAAACCGATTCCCGTAGTAAAAGGCGTGACCATCACTTCACAGAATGGAGCGGTGGTGGTCAAGGGACCCAAGGGCGAGCTGCGAGCCAACATTCACCCCGCCATAGCGGTGGAAGTGAAAGACAACGAAGTAATCGTGACGCGCAAGTCTGAGGAAAAAGAGGTTAAAGCCCTCCACGGCTTGTGGCGTGCGTTGATTCAGAACATGATTACAGGGGTAACGACGGGCTACTCCAAGAAACTCGAAATCGTCGGCGTAGGCTACCGGGCGGAGATGAAAGGAAAGAAGCTCCAACTCCAATTGGGCTACTCTCATCCAATCGTATTCGGTGCGCCGGAAGGCATTAGCATTGAAGCCCCCACACAAACAAATATCATCGTGAGCGGCATTGACAAGCAGCTGGTGGGATTGGTGGCGGCGAAGATTCGTTCCTTTAAACCACCCGAGCCGTACAAAGGCAAGGGCATCAAGTATGAAAACGAATACATCCGTCGCAAGGCTGGTAAGGCCGCCGCTACGGGTGCTGCCAAGTAAAAGCGCCAAGTTAGGAGCGCCAAGTAGGATCGAATGAGCAGACTATGATTATCAAAAATACGCTTGAGCGACGACTCAAGAAAAAATTCAGAATCCGAAAGAAAATCGTAGGTACCGGCCAGTGCCCACGATTGACGGTCTACCGGAGCTTGAACCACATCTACGCGCAGTTGATTGACGACACAACGGGCAAAACCCTTGTGGCGGCGTCGACGTTGTCGAAAGAGTTGCGCGATCAGATCAAAGGTCTCCGCAATCGAACTGAAGTGGCGAAGATTGTCGGTAAGCTCGCAGGGCAGAAAGCGCTGGAGCGTAACATCGAGCGTGTCGTGTTCGACCGGAATGGCTATCTCTACCACGGTCGCGTGAAGGCGGTGGCGGATGGTGCACGCGAAGCAGGGTTGAAATTCTAACGATCTCTTACTCGAACCCAGGAAACAATGTCCAGAATCAAAGCAGGCGAATTAGAACTCAAAGAACGGCTTGTCCACATCAACCGCGTTGCCAAGGTCGTCAAAGGCGGTCGGCGCTTCAGTTTCAATGCGATCGTCGTTGTCGGTGACGGCAAAGGTCACGTCGGTATCGGCTTAGGGAAGGCGAACGAGGTAGCTGACGCCATCGCCAAAGGTGCGGACGACGCGAAGAAAAATGTGGTGAAAGTACCGGTCATCAAGGGAACCATTCCACACGAAGTGATCGGCAAATTCGGTGCTGGTAAGGTACTCTTGAAACCTGCTTCACCCGGAACCGGACTCATCGCCGGCGGTGGTGTGCGTGCCGTGCTGGAATCGGCGGGCATCAAAGATGTGTTAACCAAGCAACTGGGTTCGCCGAATCCTCATAACGTCGTCAAAGCGACGTTGAAAGCGCTACTGAGCCTGCAAGATGCCTACACGGTCGCTCAACGGCGCGGCATATCGATGCAGGAGTTATTCCAACAGAATAGTAAGTAACGACTATGGCGGCAATAAAGAAAATTAAAATCACTCAGATCCGCAGCGTCATTGACGAGAAGGAGCGGATGAAGCGGACGATCGAAGCGCTGAAACTCGGACGGCCGAATTATAGCGTCATTCATAACGATACACCGCAGATTCGGGGCATGATCGAACGCGTGCGCCATCTGGTCAAAGTCGAAGAAGTGAAGTAACCCCAACGGGGAAGGAATGAACATGGCAACGAATGTGTTAAGTAATCTCCGACCGGCAAAAGGCTCCCGCAAACGTGTGAAGCGGATCGGTCGCGGCCAGGGTTCGGGGCACGGGGGGACGGCCACGCGAGGACATAAGGGCGCCAAGTCCCGCTCAGGCTTTACGTTCAAGTATTGGTTCGAAGGCGGTCAGATGCCTTTGACGCGCCGTGTGCCGAAGTTTGGTTTCAAGCCCCGCGCTCATGTGGAGTACCAGGTTGTCAACGTCCGAACCATCGAACAGCTGGTCGCGAACAAGCGCATCGATGGCGGCGTGGTGTCGCCCGAGGTTCTCTATCAGGCGGGTGCGATTTCCAAGAAAAACGAGCCGGTCAAAATTTTGGGTGAAGGGGAGTTGACGAGTAAGTTGGAAATTTCCGCTCATGCGTTCAGCAAATCCGCGAAGACAAAAATCGAAGCGGCGGGCGGGAAGGTTACGGTCCTCAGCTGATTTCGAAAGGAATGAATGTCGAAGCTTACAGAGACCTTTACCAATATTTTTAAGATCCAAGAGCTGCGCGAGCGGTTGTTATTCACGGCAGCGTTGTTGATAGTCGTTCGTATCGGTTCCCACGTTACTCTTCCCGGTGTCGATGCCGTGTTGCTGGCAGATACGATCCGCCGGACGTCGGAGGGAACACTCTTTGGTCTGTACGACCTCTTTGTCGGTGGGGCGTTCAGTAACGCCGCCGTGTTTGCGTTGGGCATTATGCCCTACATCAGCTCGTCGATCGTCATTCAGTTGCTGGGAGCCGTTGTTCCCTACTTCCAGAAGCTTCAGAAGGAAGGCGAAGACGGTCGGAAAAAGCTCACGCAATATACTCGCTATGGCACTGTGTTGATTGCCGCGTTGCAGGCAAGTGGAGTGGTGGTGAAGCTGGTGAACACGACAACGCCGGAAGGACCGATCGTTCCGGTGGCCGTGCAGGGTTTCGGGTTTGCGTTGAGTACAGTGATTGTCCTGACGGCGGGTACGATTTTCATGATGTGGCTTGGGGAACAGATCACCGAGCGTGGTATCGGAAACGGCATCTCCCTGATCATCTTTATCGGTATCATCGCGCGGTTCCCTCATGCCATTTTGGACGAGTTTCAGCTGGTGCAGTCGGGGGCGCGGAACTTGATTATCGAGCTGGTCATCTTTGTGATGATGGGTTTCATCGTGGCCGGCGTCGTGTTGGTGACACAGGGAACGCGACGCATTCCCGTACAGTACGCGAAGCGGGTCGTCGGTCGCAAAGTCTACGGCGGCGTGACACAATATATTCCGTTACGTGTCAACACAGCGGGTGTGATGCCGATTATCTTTGCTCAAGCGTTGATGTTTCTCCCGCAAATCGTCTTCTCGTTCTTTCCGGAAAGCGATTTTGTGTCGGAACTCACGACCGAGTGGTTCAGTTACGATTCGTGGACGTATTCGATCGTCTACGCGTTGATGATTATTTTCTTTACCTATTTCTATACCGCCATCGCCTTCAACCCGAAGGACGTTGCGGATAACATGAAGAAGCAGGGCGGCTTTATTCCGGGTATTCGTCCGGGCGCACACACGGCAGAGTTTGTCGATAACATCCTGACGAAGATCACGCTCCCCGGTTCGGTCTTCTTGGCCGTGATTGCGATTCTGCCCACCGCGATGGTCAAGATGGGTATTACACCGAGCTTTGCGTCGTTCTTCGGTGGAACAAGTTTGTTGATTATTGTCGGCGTTGCGCTCGATACCCTGCAACAGGTCGAAGCACACCTGTTGATGCGTCACTACGACGGCTTTATGAAGAGCGGCAAACTGAAGGGCCGACGCGGCTATTAAGATCACGGCTCATGGTGCGGCTGAAAAGTAAACAAGAGATTGAGCGGATTCGTGAAGCGGGAAAGATTGTTGCTGAGGTGTTGAAGCTTATTGGCGCACACACGAAACCGGGTGTCACGACGCTGGAACTCGACCGACTTGCTGAAGACTACATCCGGTCGTGCGGCGCTGAGCCGGCGTTTAAGGGATACGGAAGTTCGAAGCATAATCGTTTTCCCGCGACGCTCTGCACATCGATTGACGAAGAAGTCGTTCACGGAATTCCAGCGAATCGGAGATTACGGGAAGGGGAAATTCTTTCGGTTGACGTCGGCGTTGTGAAGGACGGGTACTATGCGGATGGAGCGGCGTCGTTTCGCGTGGGGCAAGTGTCCGCGGAGAAGGAACGCTTGCTGAAAGTCACTGAGGATTCGCTGTACAAAGGGATTGAACAGGCAGTGGTGGGGAATTCGGTCCACGATATCGGCCATGCCGTCCAGCAGTATGTTGAGGCAAACGGCTTCAACGTCGTGCGTGATCTTGTCGGACATGGCGTCGGAAAGGAATTGCACGAAGAGCCGGCGGTGCCCAACTACGGCAAACCCGGCACCGGTATGAAACTCAAAGAGGGGATGACATTAGCCATCGAACCGATGGTGAACTACGGAACCTGGAAAGTGAAAGTGCTTGCCGACGGCTGGACGGTCGTCACCGAAGACGGGCAACCCTCGGCGCATTTTGAGCACACGATTGCCATCGTGAACGGAAAGCCGGAAATCCTCACAGTCGCATAAGCATGGCAAAACAGGGTCCGATAAAACTCGACGGCGTAATTACCGAAACCTTACCCAACGCGACGTTTCGGGTAAAGCTGGACAACGGGCATGAAATCTTAGCGCACATCTCCGGCAAGATGCGCATGAACTTCATCAAGATTTTAGTCGGCGACAAAGTAACCGTAGAAATGTCGCCGTATGATTTGACCAAAGGTCGTATCACCTATCGGTATAAGTAGAGGAGCGGAGTGCACCATGAAAGTTCGGTCGTCAGTCAAAAAACTCTGTGAACACTGCAAAGTCATCCGGCGCAAAGGTGTCGTGCATGTCATTTGCAAAAATCCGAAGCACAAGCAGCGTCAAGGTTAAACGAGGAGAATTCGTACCGTGGCACGTATCGCAGGAGTCGATTTACCAAAAAACAAGCGTGTGGAAGTGGGTTTGACGTACATTTACGGCATCGGGATGAGCAGCGCGCGCGATATTCTGCAGAAGGCAAAGGTGGACCCGAATCGCCGGGTCAGTGAACTGTCCGATGAAGAGGTCGCCAGCATTCGATCCGTCATCCAGTCCGATTACAAAGTCGAAGGCGCGCTCCGAAGCGAGGTGCAGATGAACATCAAGCGTCTGATGGATATTGGTAGCTACCGCGGCTTGCGACATCGGAAGGGCTTGCCGGTTCGGGGGCAACGGACGCGCACGAACGCCCGAACGCGTAAGGGCAAGAGGAAGACCGTCGCCGGCAAGAAGAAAGCGCTCGAGAAGAAATAACACTATAAATAATAAAAGGAGTAGGAGCGATGATGAACCGAACCACACGATATGCGCTTTTCGCAATTCTGGCCATTGGTCTTACGGCGTGCTCACAGGAGCCGCCTGAGATTCGCATTCGCAATGACAGGGCGACGAAAGCCAATCTGCAATTAAAAACGTCCGGCGGCAGCACGGTGAACATCAACGATGTCGCGCCCGGCCAGCTGACGAATTATCAAGAAGTAGCCGAGGGGCGTGTTGAGGCAACGGCATCGATTCAGAACGAATCCGTCTCGCCAACAACCACATTTGACGCCGTAAAGGATGAGAAGTATACCGTGGTGGTGGCAACGGGGAATCCGCCGACCTTGAGAGTCGAAAAGAACTGATTGTATTCAATAGCTTGGAGAAAATAACGTGGCAAAACCAGCAACGGCCCCGGTTACCAAAAAAAGGAAAAAGCTCCACGTCGACGCCAACGGCAAGGCGTATGTGAAGGCAACCTTCAACAATGTGATTGTGACGTTGACCGACCAGTACGGCAACGTGATCGCATGGTCGTCGGCAGGTAGGAACCAGTTCAAGGGCTCGCGGAAGAATACGCCGTTTGCAGCTCAGGTTTCTGCGGAAGCGGCGGCACGTGAGGCATATGAACTTGGCTTGCGTAAGGTGGAGGTGTATATCAAAGGTCCGGGAGCTGGACGGGAAGCCGCGGTGCGGTCGCTACAGCAGGCGGGGTTGGAGATCACGATGATTCGGGATATCACCCCCATCCCGCACAACGGCTGCAGGCCGCCCAAGCGTCGGAGAGTGTAAGAACATTGACGATTGTCGATTTTCGATAGACGATGATTCTCTCTCTTCAACTCGAAAATTGAAATCGTACATCAACCATCATTAGGAGAAGCATGGCGAGATACATTGATGCCAGTTGCAAACTGTGCCGGCGAGAACGGCAGAAGCTGTTTTTGAAGGGGACGAAGTGCTACACGGAAAAATGTCCTGTCGACCGGAGGAACTATCCTCCCGGCCAACATGGGCAGAGTCGCCGGTCGAAGATTTCCGAGTACGGCCAGCAATTGCGTGAAAAGCAAAAGGTTCGTCGCATGTATGGAATTTTAGAGCGCCAATTCCGCAATTACTATGAGCGTTCGTTGAAGCAGACCGGCCGTACGGGCGATACCTTGGTGAAGTTGTTAGAGCGACGGTTGGATAATGTGGTCTATCGGATGGGTTTTGCACCGTCACGCAAAGCCGCGCGACAGCTTGTGCTACATGGCCATTTTCTCGTGAATAACAAGGTGGTCGATGTTCCATCCTACCTGTTGAATCCGGGTGATGTGGTGCAGGTGCGAGAGAAAAGCAAGAAGCTCGAGTTGATTCATTCATCGATGAAACGGATGAAAGATACAGCGATGCTTCCGTGGTTGAGTTTGGATAAAGCGAGTCTGACCGGGACGTTCCTCCAGATTCCGGAACGTGCCGACGTTCCGCTCAATGCGAACGAACAATTGATCGTTGAGTTGTATTCGAAGTAATCTCTCCCGGATGCGGGAAGCGGTGCATAGTTCATTGAGTTGAATCCATTGTGTATCGGTCGTTGACGAGAGCACGCGTTGACGACTGTTGACCTCGAGAAATTCGAGGAGGAAAGAAGATTATGAGCAACCCAGTTTTGCAAATGCCGGAGCAGGTTGAGTTAGAGGAATCCTCAAAGTCGAATACCTTCGGGCGGTTTGTTGTTCAGCCGCTGGAGAAAGGGTTCGGCGTGACGTTGGGAAATTCGATCCGCCGTGTACTGCTTTCGTCGCTTCCCGGCTCGGCCATTACGGCCATCCGGATTGAAGGCGTACAGCATGAATTCTCTACCATCAAAGGCGTGGTCGAAGATGTCTCGGATATGATTCTCAATCTTAAGCAGGTGCGCATCCGAGCCATTAACAAAAAGCTGACGAAGCTCGTCGTGCCGGTGAAGGGGCCGGGAAAATTTACGGCGGGCGACATCCAGAAAGTCACGAGCGAAATCGAAATTCTCAATCCTGATCTGGTCATTGCCACGCTCAATAAGGACGCAAACTTTGAGATCGAACTTCGCCTCGGCCGCGGTCGTGGCTACGTGTCAGCGGATGAGAACAAATCGCCCGACCAGCCGATCGGCATGATTGCCATCGACTCGATCTTCTCACCGATCAAGAATGTGCGCTACTTCGTCGAAACGACGCGCGTCGGCGGGCAAATCGACTTCGAGAAGCTGATTCTCGAGATCGAAACCGACGGCTCGATGACACCGGAGGATGCGCTGACACACGCGGGCAAGATTTTGCGCGATCACGTGCAACTCTTCATCAACTTTGGTGCAGAGCCCGAAACCGAGAAGCCGCAGAGCGAGCAGGAAGCAGAAATCGCACGCATCCGCAAGAACCTGATGATGTCGGTGGATGAACTCGAACTCTCCGTTCGCTCGCACAACTGTCTGCGCTCGGCGAACATCAAGACGTTGGCCGACCTTGTGCGCCGCAGTGAGTCGGAACTGTTGAAGTTCCGTAATTTTGGCCGCAAGTCTCTGGCGGAGCTTTCCGCCATTGTGGATGAACTCGGTTTGAGCTTCGGCATGGATGTCGACAAATATCTGAAGGACGGCAACGAGTAGCGTAAAGGAAACAAGGTATGCGACACAGGAAAAAAGGGCGAAAACTCAAACGCACACACAGTCATCGGAAAGCCACACTCTCGGCGTTGAGCGTTTCGTTGATTCAGCATAAGAAGATTCAAACGACGGAAGCAAAAGCGAAGGAAACGCGTCGCGTGGTGGAGCGACTGATCACCCGAGCAAAACGCGCCGTTTTGAATGAAGGCGAAGGGAAGCCGAAGAATGTCCACGCACGCCGTCAGGTATTTTCGTTTTTGCGCGACCGTGAGGCGGTGAAGACGTTATTCAATGAGATTGCGCCGAAAGTGGCCACCCGTCCGGGTGGCTACACGCGTGTCGTCAAGCTGGGTCAGCGTCACGGTGATGGCGCGCCCCTCGCACTGATCGAGTTGGTTGATTACAATGCCGCAAACGTCGAAAGAGCGACGGCAAAAGTGGCGGCGAAAGCCCGCAAGAAAGCGTCTGAGAAAGAAAAGAGAGAAGCGAAGGAACAAAAGGAAGCGTCGGAAGCCGCAAAGCAGGAAAAAGCCGCAGCTTCAGCCGAAGGATAACAGCTCATCGGTAGTGATTCTCTCTCGATGTGATGTTCAAACAATAGGAGAGCGCTATGCTTAAAATTGTGTCAGCCGAATTTCTTCAAGGGGTGGCGGATTTACGCCAGCTCCCGAAAAACCAGCTCCGCGAAGTTCTGTTTATCGGTCGGTCGAACGTCGGCAAGTCATCCTTGCTGAACAAGATGTGCAACCGCAAGAATCTTGCCCGCTCCAGCGCCACTCCGGGTAAAACCCGCGAGATCAACTACTACATCATCAACAATTCGTTCTATTTTGTGGATCTGCCGGGGTATGGCTATGCCAAGGTGCCGGAGCAGATGCGGGCGGGTTGGAAGCGGTTGATTGAAGATTTCCTCAAGCGCGGCGAACCGATCGCGTTGGCGATGCAGTTGATCGATTCACGTCAGGAGCCCACGCCGCTCGATCTGATGATGATGGATTGGCTCGAGTACTACGAGGTTCCCTATCTCCTCGTGCTTACGAAAGCCGACAAGCTTCCGCACAGCAAGCTGTTGAAGCAAATTGACGCATACAAGGAGCGCTTCAAGACAAACCTTACTGAGGGGAGCTGCCACGGCATCGTTCCGTTCTCGATCGTCTCGGGCGATGGACGAGCCGAGTTGCTCAAGCTGATCGAAAACCATTTGGACACAAAACCCCAACGGAAAAAGGAAGCCGTCTAAGTATCTGCAACGATGAAACCAACGAACGACCCCGGAATCCGGGGTCGTTCTGTTTTGTTAAGGTCTTTTCCCGAAGCGTAGGTGTGCACGCACAGAGGCCTGATCTCGTTCCCACGCTCCGCGTGGGAACACTGAAGTGGGGGACACCCCCTTTCCGTTCCGACAGAGACCGTCGGAACGAGAAAGGGCCTCGCGCAACGTACTTTCCTCTTACCTGCTTCTTGCATCTCTCTCAATCATATGCTACTTTGACAGGGATTTTCTTACCGAAAACAGAGGGATTTCTTGAAAAAGCGCCTCTTTACACCCGGTCCTACCCCGGTTCCCGAACAGGTGATGTTAACAATGGCGGAGCCGATTATCCATCACCGCCATCCCGAATTTCAAGAGCTGTTTACTCGCGTTAATGCCAATCTTCAATACCTGTTCCAAACTGCACAGCGTGTTGTAACACTTACCTCATCCGGCACGGGGGCAATGGAAGCGGCTGTCTGTAATCTTCACTCCCCCGGCGATACTGCACTCTTCGTCAACGGCGGAAAATTTGGCGAGCGGTGGGGCGAATTGCTGAAGGCTTATGGTATTACGCCCGTCGAATTGTCCGTTGAATGGGGAACTTCTGTGGAGCCGCAGCAGGTCGCCAAAGCGCTGAAGGCGCATCCCCACGCCAGCGCAGTGTATCTGACGCACAGCGAAACGTCTACAGGCGCGGCGACGGATGTGAAAACGATCGCCTCGATCGTACGAGAACACTCCAGCGCGCTCACCGTGGTTGATGGAATTACGGCTGTCGGGGCGATGGAGATGCGGATGGACGAATGGGGGATCGATGTTTGTGTGACCGGCTCCCAGAAAGGTTTGATGATTCCTCCCGGCCTCTCTTTTATCGCCCTCAGCGAGCGAGCTTGGAAGCGAGTGGAAACGTCGAGCCTGCCCAAGTACTATTTTAGTCTTGTCAAAGCACGCGAATCGTTGAAGAGTAATGACACGCCGTGGACTCCAGCCGTAAGCTTACTCATTGGTGTGGATGTCGCGCTGGAAATGATTCGAGCAGAGGGGATTGAAAACGTCTGGGCGCGGCATGATCGACTCGCCCGAGCCGTGCGGTCGGCAGTTCTGGCGTTGGGTCTCAAACCGCTTGCCGTGTTTCCTTCGAATGCCCTGACGGCCGTTTGGATTCCGAAAGGACTCGATGCAAAGAAGTTCAACAAGACTCTGAAGGAGAAGTACCAGATCACGATTGCCGGCGGTCAAGGACATCTCACGGACAAGATTTTCCGTATCGCCCACCTAGGCTATTACGATGAACTCGATATGATTGCCATGGTTTCCGCGCTCGAGATGACACTGCGTGATTGTGGCTACAAGTTCGAACCGGGCGCCGGTCTGCAAGCGGCACAACGGGTCTATTGGCAATAGAACACCCGATCTGGTAAGCTGAAGGATTTTAAAAAATCCCATCCATAGGACATTACCCCGGTAGTTTGAATTCCATGAAAATCCTCATCACAGACTCTGTCGAGAAACCCTGTGCAGAACTTCTCAGCGCCGAAGGCTTCAAAGTAGACGTCCTGCCAACGCTTCCGCCCGATCAGCTCCGCAACGTCATCAACGGCTACGATGCGTTGATTGTGCGGAGCGCAACGAATGTCACCGCCGACATTCTGACCGCGGCATCGTCTCTCAAAGTTGTCGGTCGCGCTGGAGCAGGCGTGGATAATATCGACGTCGATGCGGCTACACGGAAGGGCATCGTGGTCATGAATACGCCCGGGGGGAATACCGTCTCTACAGCTGAACATACCCTGTCGTTGTTGCTGTCGCTTTCCCGCAACATCCCGGCAGCCTTTGAGTCGCTTCGCCAGGGGAAATGGGAGCGGAAGAAATTTGTCGGTACAGAGCTACAGGGGAAGACCATCGGCATTATCGGCTTGGGTAAAGTAGGGCGGGAAGTGGCGTTACGGGCGCAAGCGTTCGGGATGGTGACGATCGGATACGACCCGGTTCTCTCGCCGGAAGTCGCGGTCAGGCTCAACATTGAGCTTGTTGCTCTGGATGAGCTGTATGCTCGCTCGGATTTTCTCACGGTTCATACGCCGCTCACAGAGGATACCCGACGATTGATTTCCGAGCAGGCGTTGGCGAAGTGTAAGACCGGCGTACGGATCATCAACTGCGCTCGCGGTGGAATTGTGGATGAGGAAGCCCTTCTCCGGGCATTAGAATCAGGCAAGGTCGCCGGCGCTGCTCTCGACGTCTTCGAGCAGGAGCCTCCGGGCAATCATCCCCTCCTCAAGCATCCTAAGGTCATTGCTACTCCTCACCTCGGCGCCTCAACGGAAGAAGCGCAGGAAAAGGTCGCCATACAGATTGCCCAGCAGGTGGCGGACTTCTTAAAAGAGCGGGGAGTGACCGGAGCCGTCAATGCGGAAGTCATCCGCCTCGCTACACGGAAAGAAATCAAACCGTTTGTCCTGCTCGCGGAGCGGTTAGGCAGCCTCGTTGCTCAACTGATGAGGGGCCAATTGCGTAAACTGTCGGTCATTTCGCGCGGCGATTTTCTCACGCAGTCGAGCGAACTTTTCTCCGCTGCCGTTCTCAAAGGAGTGCTCGGTCGTTTGATGTCGGAGCCGGTCAATCTGATCAACGCTCCGGTTATTGCAAAAGAGTTGGGAATTGTTCTTGTGGAAGAAAAGGAATCCGAACATGAGGTTTATACCCATCTTCTCGCGGTTGAATATGAGACGTTGAACGAGAAGAGACGATTGTTCGGTACGGTCTTTGGTCATTCACATCTCAAGGTCGTCCGGATCGATGACTATCATCTGGAGATGACACCGGAAGGGATTCTTCTCTTTTACAAGAACATTGACAGGCCAGGCATGCTTGCCACGGTCGGGTCTATTCTTGCACAGGCGGGAATTAATATTGCCGGTCTTTCGCTCGGACGCGATCAACCCGGCCAGCGTGCGCTCACGATTATTAGTGTGGATAACGAAATTCCTGTTCACGTTCTCAGACAGTTAGAGAGAATTGACGGAGTTTTTGAAGTTAAGGTCGTCCGATTGTAACGTTTTTTCGTATCCACTCAGCGTATTTTTAACGTTAAACTGATTTGCTCAAAAACACCGAGAAAAAAATGTAACCGCGAGACTTCTGAAAAATTCCAAGTCTCTTGTCATTCTGAGTCCGCCTCAGGCGGATCCTCAGAATGACATTCCTATTTCATTTTTCAGAAGTCTCAACCACAGATTTCACAAAAGTTAAATCAGTGTAATCTGTGGTTTTTATTTACGCTGAGTAGTTACTTTTTTTCTTGAAAACGATATTTTTGACGAAAAAGGCAAATTTTTCTTGTTTTCTACGGTTCGAAGCTTTTTTAAAGGCGTAGAAAAGACTTGACAAAGAAGAAGTCGTCCTGTATATTTTTGCAACTCAAAACATCCCTATCACCCGTTGTTCTTCAAGTTAGGAGGTGAGGCTCACCTTAGCTGTCGGCGCTAAGATGTTGACAGTGTAAGAAACGGGACAATTGATAAAGTTTCCTTCGAATGCTCGCCGGTGGCATCTCCTAATCATCGGCACGCAGTAGAAACTCCCATCAGTACCTCACTACCACATAGTTAAGGAGGCATTCTATGTACCGCAAGCTCTTGATGGCTTTGACCCTGTTGCTTGTCCTCCCGGCATTCCTGTTTGCACAGGAAGGGAAGTTGCGTGGCCGGGTGACGGACAGTCAAACGGGCGAGCCGCTCATCGGTGCCAACGTGATCATTGAAGGTACGACACTTGGCTCCTCCACGGATGTCAACGGCGAGTACATCATTCTGAGTGTGCCGCCCGGTGCCTATTCAGTGAAGGCATCGTATATCGGCTACTCGGCGGTTACGGTCGCCAACGTCCGCGTCAGTGCAAACCTGACAACGACCCAGGATTTCCAGCTCTCCAGTACCGCTATCCAGACACGGGAAATCGAAGTCGTTGCCGAGCGTCCCCTCATTCAACGCAATACCACCAACACCGTCCGTATCAACACCCAAGAGAATATCAGAAACTTACCGCTGCGCGGTTTGGGCAACTTCCTTGCTCTCGAAGCGGGTGTTGTGGAGCGTGACGGACGGCTGTATGTCCGTGGCGGTCGAGCGGGTGAGGTGGCGTACTTTATCGATGGTGCAAACGTGACGAATCCCATCACCAATTCTCAAAACGTTGGGGTCATTCAAGAAGCGATTGAGGAATTCCAACTCCAGTCCGGCGGTTACACGGCAGAGTTTGGCGGTGCGGCATCCGGTGTCGTCCGTACATCCCTCCGCACTGGGGGTCCTGAACTAAAATGGACATTAGATTATCAGACGGATGATTTTGCCAAGCCCGGCGACACGTTCCTCGGCACGACGGCATTTGGCTACCGCAACGCCGTGTTGACGGTCGGCGGCCCGCTGACCAGCGGTATCCGCTTCTTCCTGACCGGTCAGCACAATTACACGCGCCAATCCGACAGGAGGTTCATCGAACCGTTCAAGTTTGAGGGTCTCAAGACGGATGCTCTGGGCAACCGGCCGGAAGGTCTGTTCCTCCCGCGGGATGCCGACGGCGACGGCAACTATGACGGCACTATTGAGTATAAACGCAACTACCTGTACAACAACTGGACATACACGAACTCGGGTATCGGAACACTCTTGTTCGATCTGAACCAGATGTCCCAACTCCCGTTGAAGGTGAAATTCAGTGGTAGCTATTCGTATTTTCGTTCGCCCAACGGCACCTCGTGGCCAGGAAATTTAGTCAACTACTTCCGAGATCCGCGGACATTATCGCACAGTGAAGTCGAGACGGTCTTTGGAAACGTCCGCTTAACGCACATTCTCGGTCCAACCACGTTTTACGAAGTCGGTCTTTCCTATCAGAACCGCTTCGGCCGGAGTTTTGACCAGGACTTCCAGGACGACTGGAAATCCTATTCCGACAGCGTGGCGTACGCTGCCAAAGGATATCCTACGAACGAATGGCGTAATCGCTACGAAGGCCCATTCGGCTATAGCACGATCTTCCAGTTCCCCAGTTCAGCAGGTTTCCCCCATCCTTTCTCTCCCAATACAGGCTACGGTAAAAGCAATACTCGACAATTTGGCGTGACGTTAGACTTTACGTCGCAGATCAATCCTCGATGGGAGTTGAAGGCGGGCGGCAGTATCGATTCATGGACGTACCGCACATTTAGTGTGAATGCGCAGACTTACTGGATCTTCCTCGACCCGAACCGCGATGGTGTGATTGACCGTACGTTTGCGAGCGAATATGAGCGCCGTGTGCGGCTGCAGCGTGCGACCATTACCAACATCGGTTACGATCTCGATGGCAATGAGTCGGATGGTCAGACCTACGATTTGGGTGGTGGCCGGAGTGCAACGCTTGATGGACCGCGGACGCCTCTGTTTGCCGCTGCATACATTCAGAACAAGTTCGAGTACCGCGACTTGATTCTCAACATCGGTGCCCGGTTTGAATACTTCTCACCGAAGATTCCGACCGTTCCGATGACGATCAACCCGATTACCGGCCAGCCGGATTATAATGAACCACCGGTTGATGCTGCGTTGGGTATCATCGAGGAAGATAAGATCACAGAGTCCGAGCCGTTCAGCTATCTGCTGCCGCGGTTGAACTTTGCCTTCCCGGTGACTGACAAAACCGTGTTCTACGCTCAATACGGCAAGTACGCGCAGCTTCCCAGCATGGACCAGCTGATTATGGACAACGTGACGTTGAGCCAACGCTTGAACCCGTCAACACGGACGCCCTACAACCTCGGTGCTTCCGCCGTTCCGTTCACAGCAAAACCGGAGCGCAATACGCAGTACGAGATGGGTATCCGACAGACCTTGACGGATAACTTTGCCCTCACCGTTTCCGGTTTCTATAAAGACCTGAAAGACCAGCTCCAACTTCGGAGAATTTTCAACTCCCAGGGTCTCCCGATCTCCGTCGGATTCTTTAACGAAGATTTCGGTACCGTCAAGGGGCTGGAGTTGACGCTTGAGCTCCGCCGCACGAATCGTTTGGCGGCGCGCGTGAACTACACGCTTTCCGACGCACGCGGAACAGGTTCGACTTCCCGTTCTTCACAGAACGCCGTGACGGACGAAGCCAGTGCACGCTTCCCGAACTTCATCAACCCCTTGGATTACAACCAGACGCACAAAGGGACGATCTTTGTGGACTACCGCTTTGGCAAGGGCGACGGTGGAGCAATTTTAGAGGGGATGGGAGCGAACTTCCTGCTCACCTTCAACAGCGGGCATAACTACACGAAGATTCGTGAGCCACACAACCTGGGTCAGGCCAGCCCCTGGTTCATCGGCGTTCGAGCGTTGCAAGACTCTCGCGGCCGTAACCCCGTGGAGCCGATTAACGCATCCACGACACCGTGGGTGTTCAACGTTGACCTGAACGTGAGCAAGGTCTTCTTCATGGACTTTGGCAATGTGGAGCTCTATGCTCGCGTGCTGAACTTGTTCAACACGAAACAGATTCTCAATGTGTATCCGACGACCGGAACACCGTACGACGATGGCTGGCTGAAAAGTCCGTTTGCCACCCCGTACCGGGAAATCCCGAACTACGAGGCATTCTATCGCGCCATTAACCTGAACAACCGGTATGCCTACACCAGCATTGGTGCAGGTGGCGGTCTTGGTCAACAGGCTGGTGGTGACCTCTTCGGTCCCCCGCGACAGATCATCGTCGGGTTAAAACTCGAAATGTAGCAGACGCGGAGAAGATGGGCTCTACCTTCGAGGTGGAGTCCATCTTATCACGATCAATCAGTTTCACCAACACAATCAAGGAGTTTCGAGTTATGAGAAAAATATCCATTGCAATTCCGGCTCTGACAGTCGCTGTGCTGAGCGTCCTCGCATGGTCGTTCGCATTTGCGTCTGACGGACCGGATAAGACCAAGCCGGGCGAGAAGCAGTCGCTGTATAAAGCGGCAGGCACACCTCGCTACGGTCTCATTAGCATTAACAACCTCACGGCGTGGTTCCGAAGTGACGGACAGTCCAACCACTCACCGGGAGCCGACAACGGGATGTACTACCCGAAGGGCACAGGTAACGTCATTTACCAAGATGGTGTTGTCTTCGGCGGTCGTGTCTATGTCGGTGGATTCCCCGGCGCGGGTGGAACTCCTGCTTCCTTGCAACCCATCCGAGTCGGCGGTGGAACATACGGCGTCGGTACGAAAGAAGGCTGGGTCACAGGCCTTGGAGCAACGGCAGCAGCCGTTAACCCCAATGATGCCCGTGCACGCATATACCGTATCCGTAGGGATTATGCCTCCATGTCCGCAACAGAAGCGCGACAGGATGCCGCATACTACAACGAAACAACTCCGACGGAAGTCTCCGACGCGGCCATCGCTGCGATGATTGCCCAGTATGACAAGGACTGGAAAGAATGGCCGGTCGACCTCGGCGCGCCATACATCGACCGCAACGGTAACGGACGCTATGATCCTCCGCCCGCATTTAGCGCAACCTTCACTGTCGACAGCTTGATTGCACAGAATCGGGACGAGCCGGGTGTTGCGGGTGCCGACCCGAATTCCCCAGCCGACCAGGTCATCTGGACGGTGTACAACGACCTCGACCGGAGCCAGGCCTTGGGCTTCGTCGGTTCTGAGCCGATCGGTCTCGAGATCCAAAAGACCGTCTGGGCATACAAACGCACCGACGCTCTTGGCAACCTTTACTTTTCCCGTTACAAGATCATCAACAAAGGCGGTGTCGACATCGGTGGCGGGCAAAAGGGCGCCTTCCATATCGATGAGATGTATGTCTGCCAGTGGTCCGACCCCGACCTCGGATCGTTCAGTGATGACTTAGCGGGTTGCGACAGTACCTTGAGCATTGGTTTCATTTACAACGGCAATGCAAACGACGATACGTTCCGCAAGTTCGGTCTGGCGCCGCCCTCGGCTGCGTACGACTTCCTCGCGGGACCGCTCGTTCCGGATGCCAATAGCACGGCGGTGTTTGACTTGAAGTATCGGCCGGGCTTCAGGAATCTCGGCATGTCGTCCTTTGCTTACTTCTCCGCCGGCAGTCCGTACTCCGACCCTCCCGGCGGCTCTGGTGCGTATTCACTCGGCACAGGCCGTTGGTATAAGATGTTACGCGGTTTTGCTCCGTTGGGTTCCATTACCGACCCGGATCAGCCGTACAACCATCCTCCCGGAGCGAGCATCACGAAGTTCCCACTGTCCGGCGACCCTGTGAACCGCACAGGATTCCTTGATGGTCAGGGAACGCTCTATTCCTTCGCTCCCGGCGATCGCCGTATTCTGTTGAACACCGGTCCTTTCCGCATGGCGCCCGGTGATACGCAGGAAATCTATATTGGTACCGTCGCCGGTCTCGGCGCGGACCGTCTCTCCAGCGTTGCTGTGATGAAATTTAACGACCGCTTTGTACAGAACACCTTCAACGCACTGTTCCAGGTACCGAAGCCGCCCTTGCCGCCAGACGTGAAGGTGGCTGAGCTTGACGGTCAGGTTATTATCGAGTGGGGCAGCAACCTGCAGCGTGTGAGTGATATTGAAAACCGTATCGCTCAACCCGGTGCATACCGCTTTGAGGGATACAATGTGTATCAGCTCCCGAGCCGCGGTGCGAGGCTCTCCGAAGCGAAACGTATCGTTACCTATGATACGCCAGCAGACCCGACCGTTGTTCTGGATGAGCAGTTCGACCAGAACTCCGGGCAGATCTTGAGACTACCCGTGCAGTTCGGTTCGAACAGCGGTGTTGTGCGCTTCTTCAACTTCAAGCGGGATTACCTCCGAGACATCGAAAAGATTTACAACGGTCAGGAATATTACCTTGCCGTAACGGCGTACAGTGTTGCCACGGTGCCGGGCTTCTTGCCTTCTGTGCTGGAGTCCGATGCCATCGTGTTGACTGTCCGACCCAAAGTACCGTTTGGCAAGGTTTACGGCGCGAAGTTTGGCGATACGTTGCGAGTGACGAAGACTGGTGTGAGCGATGGTACGGCTCGTCCGATCGTCGTCGACCCAACCGCGAGCACTGGCCATACATATGAGATCCGATTCGCCGATGCCGGCGGTGGCAATACAACGTGGAGCCTCATCAACAAGACACAGAACCGAACGATCCTCTCGGGTGAAACTAACCAGAGCGGCGACGAGAACTACAAGATCGTCGAAGGCGGTATCTTCCTGAAGGTCGAGGGTCCCCCTCCCGGCATGAAAGACTGGGCGGTACCGAAAGGAAACCGTCGCATCACGTTTGCCGATGCTCAAGGTTTGGGATTCGAAGGGTTTGAAGGTACGATTGGTTGGGATGATCCTGCACACTATTTTGGGAGTACAACAGACCGAACTGTTAAGGCGCATGAATTGAAGGACGTTCTCTTGCGGTTTGGACAGGCCAGCGCCTCGACACAGACGAATGGGTCGAGTCCCTATGGTGGTTGGGATCTCAATACGAGCACAGACCCCAACTTTTCGTATGGCTATCGCTATGTACGAGGTGGGACATCGCCAGCAAGGCCGGAGTTCGCTCCTTACCTGACGAATCATACGCAGGGATCATACGGTTACAATGATTACAAAATCAGTGTGCCTCTCTCAGCGTGGAATACGGAGGCCAATCCTCCGCAGCGATTGGCGGTGGGCCATCTGGAGAATAACGTCGCCGGTGGTTTGGTGGATGGCAGGTACTACCCGCCTTCGAACGGCGTACAGGACAACGTGGCAACATCCGGACCACGCGAATGGCTCTTTATTTTCAACAAGCCCTATACGGGTTCCACGCCGGATCCAACGTTGCAGGTGAACATCATCAACAACGGTCTGCCTGTTATGTGGTGGGCAACATTCAATCGTCGGGCGGACAACCGGTGGGATGAGCCGACGGGCACGAATGAGTTCCAGATCTACGCGAACCATGTGAATACGCCGTCGACGGTCTTCACGTACACTACACCCGCACCGCAGTCCGGCTTAGAGTTGGAGAAGGCGAGTGCCGAGAAGGTTGGCGTCTTCCCGAATCCGTATTATGCGTTTAACGCGGCGGAAACCAACCGCTTCTTCCGGTTCGTGACGTTCAACAACCTGCCACGCAAGGCGACTTTCCGCATCTTCAACCTTGCCGGCCAGTTGGTGCGCACGCTGGAAAAAGACGATGCGTCGCAATTCTTCCGCTGGGATCTGAACAACCACGCGCAGTTCCCGGTGGCCAGCGGTATCTACATTGTTCACATCGACATGCCGGATCTCGGCGTGACGAAGGTTCTGAAGCTAGCGATCATTCAAGAACAGGAAGTTCTTGATTCGTACTAAGCCACGCAGAGTCCGCCTCTCCGCCTCTGGCGGAGAGGCGGGCCAGCCCGCTACACATTCTGGCGGGCAACGCTATGTTCATGAACCGAAATAGAAAACAAGGAGAAACAACCATGAGTAAGAAACTTTTTCTGACAGCAGTGGTCCTCTGCGTGGCGCTTGCGGTCGTGGTGGAGAGCGTCAGCGCGCAGAATAAAAGGATCGGAACGGCAGCGGCTCCTGAGCTGCTGATTCCGGTCGGTGGTCGCGACCTCGCGATGGGTGGCTCCAGTATTGCTACCACCAGCGGGTTGGAAGCGATCCACTGGAACCCGGCAGGACTTGGCCGGATGGCCCATTCCGCCGAGGGTATGTTTTCGAATATGAGCTATATCGCCGATATTGCGGTCAACTACGGTGCAGTGGGAGCGTCGTTTGGGGACTTCGGTGTGATCGCATTGAGTGTGAAGGCGCTCAACTTTGGTGACATTCCGCTCACAACGGAAGACGACCCGGAGAATACCGCCGGCCGCTTCTTCTCACCGACGTTCGTGACGGTCGGGATGAGCTACTCCCGTGCGCTAACGGATGCGGTCTCTGCCGGTATCACGGCGAAAATCATTTCGGAGCAGATCGACCGGGTAAGCGCTTCCGGTTTTGCACTCGACTTCGGCGTGCAGTACCATGGCTTGGTCGGTGTGCCCGGCCTGAACCTCGGCGTGACCGTGAAGAACATCGGTCCGCAGATGAAGTACGACGGGTCCGGTTTGTACCGATCCGCACGTCCGACGGAAGGTCAACGCCCGGAGCAGCGCTTCAAGAGCGAAGCAGCGAGCTTCGAGTTACCGTCGATTGTCGAGATCGGTCTGGGTTATTCCGGCACAATGGCCGACAATATGACGTGGAATCTGGCTGGTTCCTTCACGAACAACAACCTCTACCTTGACGAGTATCGTCTCGGCGGCGAGGTGGGTATCACGATGGAATCGCTCCGCATCTTCGGTCGTGCCGGTCTTGGCATGGTTCCTCAGGCGGAAGAGAAGGAGAACATCTTCGGCGGCACGTTCGGGTTCGGATTCGGCTACATGGCGTCCGGCCTGGACATTATGCTCGACTATGCATACCGCCAGGTGGAATTCTTCGACGCCAACCAGGTGATCTCGATTAAGTTAGGGTTCTAAGAAAACCCTCTGTGGCAGGCGAAGATGTCCTTCTTCGCCTGCTCAGAATGTCAAAGGCTGTTCCGATTGCTCGGGACAGCCTTTTGTTTTTCTCGTTCCGACGGTCTCCGTCTGAACGGAAAGGGACGTCTTCCCCCAGTGTTCCTACGCGGAGCGTGGGAAAAAATAGCTGGCTTTTCACCTTAGCGTCCTTTGCGTTCTTGGCGATTAGGGAGTTAACCACAAAGGGTGCAAAGAACCGCAGTCTCTTGTCATTCTGAGCGAAGCGAAGAATCTCAAAAAAGGCAGTGTAGGGCTCTTGCCGGTGCCGTTTCGACGCAGAGCGTTTGAAAAAAGAGGCTGGTTTTTCACCTTAGCGCTCTTTGCGTTTTTGGCGGTTAAGGAAATAACCGCAAAGGGCGCAAAGAATAGTTTCGTAGGGACGAAATGTTGGTAGCATATCAAGAGCGTTGAGATGGAAGCCCCGTCAGGGGCGGCATTATGGTAGTAGCCCAAACAACATTATGAATGGTAGCCGCGGTAGCGGCGACATTATGGTAGCCCTCGTAAAGCAAGGTCGTTCATATTTTGTCTTGCATACCAAAGCATTATTCCAGAATTTAGACAGCACTATGCGTCTCTTTCAACTCCTCTTAGCCGCCGCAATTCTCGTTGTGGCTCCCCATCTTTTCTCTCAAACCAAGTCAACGACGTATTTCCCGGAAACGGGACCTGAGGCAATCTATCAGCGTGCAGTGGATGTACGCAGCCGGCTCCAGGTGCTCTCCATTGCACTCCAGCCCGGATTTGAAGACTTGGCCGCATTGGCCTATTTCCGTTTCGCTCGAGGAGCGAAGATCACAAGTGCCTATGTAACCAACGGCGAAGCGGGCGAAAGCGACCTGCGCGCGGAGTATCCGCATCACCTCGCTGCGGTCCGACGCGAGGAGGCGGCGAGTGCGTTACGAGTACTTGGAGGAGAGGTCTATTTTCTCAACCTGCCGGACCTCGCGGCAGTAGCTGATACGACAGAGCTTCGGCAACAGTGGCCTCGTGATAGCGTGCAGTATCGACTGATGCGGTTAATTTCGACAATTCGCCCCGACGTTATTCTGATTGCAGCCGACCGAGAAAGTCGGGGCCAGAGTATCCGGTGGGAAGGAATGCGACAGGATATTCTTCGAGCTGTTGAGCGCCTCTCGTTTCACCCGAGTGGCAAAATGCCCCGCGAGTTACCTCCGTTTCCCCTCTGGTCAGTCGGGCGCGTTTTGGTCGAGGATGGCTCTGAGCGAGGATTGTCTTTCCCTCTTCAGGACGTTCACCCGCTCTGGAAGAAAAGTTACGAGACAATCGGCAATGACGCCGCCGCACAGTACGCGTCGCTGTCTATCCAGCGCTCTCTCTGGCAGCAGACGAGGCGGTATCAGGCAATCCATCCTCGCAGTCTTACCGCACTGCGCAGACCCGACCAGGGATTACCGCAAGCCGTCCCTGCGACCCTCAAACCTCTTGCCGACCAGATCGATGCACTCACGCGTCCGTACGTACAGTCGCCGGGTAAGGTCAATGCCCCGCAACGTTCATCGAGAGTTTTTACTCAACTCGCCGATCTGATCGATGCCGTAGACGTTCAGCTTGCCCGCGCGTACGAATCCCAGGCCGCCGAGCGCAAAGTCCTCTTGCAGTGGAAAGAGGGGCTCGAAAACCTGCGCCTCGCTCTGCTTGGTGTTACGGTGCGCTACACCAATACTGAGTATGTGCTGACCGACAATCAGATCACCTATTTTGCGATCGATACGGTAACGGGGTTGAGCGCGAACGGAACAACGGAAATTCTCTTCCCCGCGGTCGGACGGGGCTGGATTTTGAACGAAGCGTTGGAGAATCGTTTCCCCCTGAAACTCAAAGAAGCATACCGCCTCGTCGTGCAAGATGCAAAACCCTACCTGTTACCACACGGGCAATACGGTCTCCAGGAGCATTCGCTGTTCCGGCCATTCTATGTCTTTATTATTCACAAAGCCGCGCGGCGAGAGGAAAATTTCGTCCACCGAACAGTTGTCCCATTTCAATTTGCTCCTCGCTTCACGATCGAGGTATTGACGCCGATTGTCTACACGGTTTCCGACGAGCGGTTGATCGTTCGTCTGACGAATAACTCGCGTGACGGTGTTCGCGATACACTCCACGCCAATGACGTTCGCATCACTTCCTCGCGTCATATGTTCCGGCTGAGCCAGAAGGGGGCGTCCCAGACCGACACCCTGTTGCTGAACTGGCCTGCTCCGCTCCCGGAGGGAAGCTATCTGATGCCGCTGAAGATCGGTGAAGATTCGGTCGCGCAGTATGTGGTACGGAGTTTTTCGGTTCGTGTGGATTCGACGAAACGGATCGGCATGATTCCTGGAGTTTCCTCATCGCCGACCTTGGATGCCTTGCGTCGGCTCAGACTTCCGGCGCGGATGATTGCCGTTTCGGGCAATCTCAGTGAACAACTCCGAGACCTTGACGTGCTGCTGATCGATCAGCGAGTATGGACATTGGTACCCGATATTCGGGAGCGTAGTACTGAGATTGAAGAGTTTGCTCGCAGGGGTGGTCATGTCGTGGTTCTTCCACAGGATGACCGCACCTGGAATGCTCGCCCTATTCTTGGCGGTATAACCCTTGAACGGTCCCTTGCTTTGAGTACCCAATCCTCCGTAGTGATAGATCATTCTCACCCGGTTCTGCGAACATTGAACGATCTGACAGGCGAGGACTGGTCCTTCTGGCTCTACCGCCTCGGCTATAATACCGTTCGTCTTGACCCTGCCGCTGACTGGGAAGTGCTTCTGAAAGAACGTCGAACGGGAACGCCGCTCGTGGTTTCAAAACCGGTGGGGCAGGGGCGCTTCTCGTACAT
The DNA here is from genome assembly GCA_035574455.1 of Bacteroidota bacterium. GTDB lineage: Bacteria > Bacteroidota > Ignavibacteria > UBA10030 > UBA10030 > DATLYT01. The sequence goes on along the minus strand of DATLYT010000110.1, from coordinate 33,399 downwards.
CGACCTCGACCTGCAGCACCAGTGGTTGAACATCCATGCGGGAGCCCTCCGCTTGCTTGCAAACATCCTCGCACGATGATATATTGTACCGACAAAGGAGTGCAGCGATGACCACGAGAGTTCAACGTTTGCTGGTGACATTATTTTTCTGTGCCAGCTTCCTCCACGCTCAGACGGCGTCGAATTCGTTCGTGCTCAACGTGGATTATGCCCGATTCCAGTATGACCAGCAGAGTGGATACGTCGAGGTCTACTACGGGTTTTATCCTCGGCTGGTCACGTTAGAACAGAGTGGGGGAGTGTTTCGCGGGGGCGTCCTTCTGCAGGTACGTCTGTTGAACGCCACAACGGGTGAGGTCCTCAAACACGAGCGGTCGCTATTGCCGATTGCCGTTGCCGATACGAGCGGGAATGGCACGCGCTCGACGTTCATTAGCCAGGCGGGATATCAGTTGCCGTTTGGAGAGTATCGGCTTCATGTGCTTGCGACGGATTCTTTGCAGCCCTCGCGCCAAGACAGCATCGACGTTCCTATTTCGGTGAAGCCCTACGGTAGCGAGCCGGCGTTGAGCGATTTAGAACTGTGCTCGGAGATCAAATCATCGGACGATAAAACCAACGCGTTTTACAAGAATTCCCTCGAAGTGGTCCCAAACGCCACGTTGGTTTTCGGCGTCACGAGTAGTCCGGTCGTTTTTCATTACCTCGAGCTGTATAACCTTGATCCCAACCGCCAGTATGCACTCAAATCCCAGGTGATTGACGGGTCGAGGAAAGTAGTGAAAGAAACTTCCAAGCCGCGGAAATTCGGCGTGCGGAATGCCGTCGATGTCGGCATGGTCAATGTGGCCTCGGTCAGTTCCGGTAAGTACCATCTTGTCGTTTCGTTGTTGGATGAAGGCGGGAAGGTTCTCCACGCCACGAATAAGACATTCTACATCTACAATCCCCACATTCAACCGACGCAGGTGAGTGCCGCTGCGCTCAAAGCGAGCGAGCTGGCCGGGATGACCGCCGACGAGTTGGCCGCAGAATTTCGGAAAGCACAGTACGTCGCGGCGGATGAGGATATTCGAACCTTCGCGAAGTTGACGACCGAAGAAGCACGTCGCGAATTCTTATCGAAGTTCTGGGCCGAGGTGGAGAAGGGGAAACCCGGCAAGAATCCTGTCCGTCGCTCGGACTACCTGCAACGTATCTCGATTGCCAACCAGCGATACGGAAACCAGACGCGCGAAGGTTGGACGACCGATCGCGGGCGGGTGTACATTCTCTATGGCGACCCGGACGAGATCGAACGACTCCCCAGCCAGAGCAACGCCAAGCCGCATGAAATCTGGCATTACTACCAGATCGAGAACGGTGTGGAGTTTGTCTTTGTCGACCGTTCGGGCTTTAGCGAATACATCCTGGTACATTCTACGAAACGTGGCGAGATCAGGGATGACGAATGGAAGCGCTTGTTGCAGTAGCGCTGTTCGTCGGGATAGAATGTCCAGGGCACCTGGAAGGTCTCTCACCGGCTGATACCCTCCTCCAGGAAGAATACTTCCTCGGTTCGTTTACGTCGGCGACGCGGGTTGTCGTGAGTCCGCAGGGATGGATCTATGTTGCCGATACGGAAGACCATCGTGTGCATTGCTTCGTCAGTCCAACTGCTCAACCCCGTTCGGTCGGCGGTTTTGGCTGGGGAACGACGTCGTTCGACCGACCCACCGGTCTGACAACGGACGGGTTGAACCTTTACGTGGCAGACTACAACAACCACCGTATCCAACGGTTCGACCGCAACCTGAATTTTCTCTCAACCTTCACGACGCGTGACACCAACATTGCTCGTGTCCGGTTTGGATTTCCGATGGGCGTGGCACTCTCGCGCCAGGGTGACCTGTTCGTACTCGAGACGGAAAATCCCCGTGTCCTCAAGTTTACCCCTCGACTGCAGTTGGAACGCACGTTCGGGGGGATCGAGTCGGAGCGGGGCAAGCTTCAGCAGCCCGTGAAAATCCTGGTGTCGCGCGATGACCGGGTGTACGTTCTTGAACCCCATCGCATCGTCGAATTCGATTATTTCGGCAATGTTGTCCGAACCATCGGCGAAGGTTTGTTGCAGGGCGCCCGCGGCTTCGACGTCGATGCCCAGGGGTTTTTGGTGGTGACGGATGATGTTCTCTATTGGTTTTCGAAAGACGGAAAACTGACAACCAAGCTGTTTGTCTCCTCAATTCTTACAAGCGTTCCCCTTGCACCCTTGCGTGATGTCGTGTTGCAGAATGGCAAACTCCTCCTGCTTACCCCACATCACCTAGTGGCGTTGACCTTTCGCGCCGCGCCTTAAATGAAACCGGGTCAACATTTACCTATGGCCCTGACCGCCGGAAGAGCTTGACATTCTCACCCCTTTGCGCTAATTTCTCGAAGTTGTTTTTACAGACACTGTCACCATCCACTCAAGGTTGGAGGAAAGCGATATGGCGTCACGAAGTGTAAATAAGGTCATTTTGCTTGGAAACTTAGGGAAGGACCCCGAGCTGCGGTACACCAACAGCGGCGTTGCTGTGGCAACGTTCAGCCTCGCAACGAATGAACAGCGACGCGATCCAAGTGGAAATGTGCAAGAGAAAACCGAGTGGCATAACATTGTTGCCTGGAGCAAGCTCGCGGAGATTTGCGGTGAGTACCTGAAAAAGGGAAGCAAAGTATATCTAGAAGGGCGACTACAGTACCGGAGTTATGACGATAAAAATGGTGTGAAGCGTTATGTCACTGAAATTGTAGCCGACCAGTTGGTGATGTTGGATGCTCGAGGTGCTGCACCTGCGGCTGGTGAGCCAACGCCCTCCCAGCAACCGGAAGGTGGCGCAGAAAAGGTCGACGACCTCCCGTTTTGATGTTACCCGTAGCATCAGAGCCTCTGACGATACAGTGTACATCCGTAGCTACCAATACACAAGTTTCCCTCAATTCACTACTGAGACTTCTGAAGAAAGAAAAAAGATTGTCATTCAGAGGATCCGCCGAAGGCGGGGACGAAAGATCTCGCTTTTCAGGATGGATGTGAAGGGAAGGTTCTTCACTTCGCTCAGAATGACATTGTGTTGAGAGTTTTTCAGAGGTTTCTCAACTACATTCCCGGGTTTTTTCCATGAAGAAATTGTCCTGGCTTGTCCTCGTAGTGCTGCTGTTCAACGCGGCGACGCCCGTGTCGTATGCCTTTCGTTCGGGTGCGAAAGACCCCGTCCGTGCCCGGAAAGGAATGGTCGTCTCTTCGCATTTCCTCGCTTCACAAGTCGGCGTTGAGGTCCTCAAGAAGGGTGGCAACGCCGTGGACGCCGCCGTGGCAACGGGTCTCGCGTTGGCGGTCGTTCTTCCCGGAGCGGGGAACATTGGCGGCGGCGGGTTTATGATTGTCTTCACGAAGGACGGAAAGGTTACGGCCTTCGATTTTCGCGAAAAGGCACCGGCGGCGGCTCATGAACGGATGTATGTCGACTCTGCCGGCAACTACATCCGAAACCTGAACCACGACGGCTATCTGGCGGTCGGTGTGCCCGGGACGGTGGCGGGATTCGACCTTGCCCTCAAGCGCTTCGGGACAAAATCGTGGAAAGAACTGACGGAGCCTGCCGTGCGGCTTGCAGAAAAGGGCTTTGCCGTCACGTGGGACCTGGCGGACGACCTGAAGGCGCTGAAGGAAGATTTCAAAAAATATCCTGCTTCGGTCAAATCATTTTTCAAAAAGGATACCCTCACCTACGAAGCCGATGATATCTGGAAGCAGCCTGATTTGGCCAAGACCTTGAAGCGCATTCAACGCTACGGCAAGGATGGATTCTACAAGGGCGAAACAGCACGGCTCATTGCGGCAGACATGAAAAAGAACGGCGGGTTGATTACCGAAGCCGACCTCGCAGCGTACGAAGCGAAGGAAAGAACTCCTCTGCACGGAACCTACCGGGGTTACGACATCTACTCGATGCCCCCTCCAAGTTCTGGAGGAACGGCGCTGATCGAGATGTTGAATATCCTCGAGGGCTATGACCTGAAGTCATACGGGCATAATTCGGCGATGTATTTGCATCTGCTCACCGAAGCAATGCGTCGCGCCTATGCAGACCGTGCGAGATATTTAGGCGATCCGGATTTCAACCCCGACATGCCGATCAGTCGCCTGATCTCGAAGGCGTACGCAGAGGAAGTACGCAAATCGATTAGTCTCAGCCATGCTTCCACCATCGATGTGAAGGAAGTGGCTGAGGCGTATGAGAGTCCGGAAACGACGCACTATTCGGTTGTGGATGCCGAAGGGAACGCCGTCGTGGTGACGTACACACTGGAGTACTGGTACGGGTCGAGAATCGTGGCTGAGGGGCTGGGCTTTCTTTACAACAATGAGATGGGGGACTTCAACCCTGTGCCGGGACGAACGGACAGCACCGGAATGATCGGAACAAAGCCGAATCTCGTCGCTCCCGGTAAGCGGATGTTATCGAGCATGACGCCAACCATCGTCGCGAAAGATGGAAAACCCTGGGTGTTGATCGGGTCGCCGGGCGGTCGCACGATTATCAATACCGTCTTGCAGATCATCCTGAACGTTATCGATTTTCAGATGAACATCTCCCAAGCCATCACGGCCGGCCGTATTCATCACCAGTGGATGCCGAATGTTGTCACCATCGAGCCGTACGCGACGACGATGGATTCCGAGCGACTGCTGCAGATGATTGGCCATCGTACGCGTGTGCGGGACTATCAAGGCCGCGCGATGGGGATCATGATCGATTGGAAAACCGGATTGCGGCTTGGTGCATCCGACCCACGCGATGCCGATGGTGCGGCAATTGGGTACTGAAAAGTTATCCTTCCTTGTCGTCCCGTAGGGACGAAATGTTGGTAGAACAAGTTCAAACAAAATTATCACAGCAGCGGTGGCGGCGGCATTATGGTAGCCCTTCGTAACCGCTTGACTGTGGTAGAGAAGTTCTCTATATTGGCGTTGGTCATTTGTTCTTTTTCATCTGCGTTTGGTGTCTTCTCCCGATCTTAAGATCGGGATGAGGATGAAAAGGGAATTCCGTGATCCGTTTCAGACGGAAAACCGGAAGCTGCCCCGCAACTGTAAATGAGAAAGTCGGAAGAACCACTATCCGGAGGTACACGAAGGATGGGAAGGGAGTACGACTGCAGTCATGCTCATGAGCCAGGAGACCTGCCAGACGCGAACACATCGGCGGCTCAATCATGCCGATGTATCTTCAGAAAGCCTTCGCGGGAAGGTGGCTGATTCTCATTCTGCACGAGTCTTGCCCCAATCTTCTTCGGAAGGTTGGGGCTTTTTGTTGGAGAGCATAGTGGAGTCAAACCATCGTTCACGCGAAGTACCAATGTTCAACCCATCATTTATCGGAGGTTGTATGAAGAGCATTGTACTTCTCGTGGTTGTCAGCGCCCTCATCCTGGTTGAGGGACGTGCCCAGGAACCAGCAGTATCACCAGATACGGTAAGAACCTACCGGTTGCCCGAAGTCGTTGTTACCGCGACGCGCACGGAACGAGATCCGCGCACGGTAGGCCGCAGTGTGAGCGTGTTGTTTGGCGATGAGGTCAAGCGTTCGGTGTACCACAGCGTAGCAGAAGCGATTTCTCAAAAAGAAGGTTTGTATATTGTCGGAACAGGCCAGAACTTTGGCGCGCAACAGAGTCTCTTTCTGCGCGGGGCAGGGAGTCACCAAACGGCGGTCGTTGTCGATGATGTGCGGATCACCGACCCGTCGGGTGTGAACAATGCCCTTGATCTCTCGGAGCTGTTGCCGTTTGGCTTTGACCGCATCGAGATCGTTCGCGGATCGCACAGCACACTCTACGGCTCGTCAGCAGTCGGCGGTGTGGTCAACCTGATCACCCGCAAGCAATGGACGCCGGGGCTTCACGCCGACGCAGACATCTGGACGGGAACGTTTGGATCCGGCACATCGCTTTTTGGCCAGCAGCTGTTTGTCAACGCGACGACAGCATCCGGGTTCTACACGAACTTCGAAGCGGTGAACAATCGGGTTCGCGGCCTCGATGCGACCGTCGACACCGTGAGCCGGATGTCTGCCTTCAAGAATCGCGACAAGGACGGAATGGATGCTCTGGATCTTTACGGTAAAGTTGGATTTGTCAACCGTGAGGTGGATGCATACGTTGCCTTCAAACGGCATCGCCAGGAGAAGGATATCGACAAAGCGGCTTACCGGGACGATGACAACGCCAAGTTGGATTTTTCTCGCTATCTGTACACCTACGGTGCCTCCTATCGGTTCAGCGACCGATTTCGTTTGAAGTTCCTCGGGGGATATTCGGAGATGAAGCGGACGGCGGTTGATGATTCTTCGGTCGTCGACGCGAGCGGGAAAACTGACCAAACCTATTCTCGAAACGCCTGGTCCGGCACGATGAGCACCCACGAGGTGCAGGCGGTGGTTCAGGATCCGCGCTTCGAGGTCGTTCTCGGCGGCGGAGTCTACGCGGAGACCATGAGCTCGCAGTCGTATTTCTTCTCCAACTCGATCTTCGGACCCTTCGAATTTTCCACAAACCTCGATACGCTGGGACTGAAAGCGACCGTCAAACATCTTTTCGGACGGTTTGATATGAAGGGAGGGTTGTTCCATCCTGCACTCCAGAAATGGAATCTCGGCCTTGGAGCTCGACTGACCCATCACAATGCGTTCGGCTATCACCGCAGTGTGGAGCTGAATCCGTCTTACCGCGTCAGCGAACACGGACTGGTGTATGCGTCGTACTCGATGGGTTTCAGTGCTCCATCGCTGTATCAACTCTACGCGCCCGACCGGGATTTCTCTTCCGGCATCACCCGCGGGAACAACGCCTTACAGCCTGAATCTTCTTCGTCGTATGAACTGGGAATGAAAATCGATCTGAGTGAAGACGTTGGCATGACCACCAGTTACTTCCACACCGTTGTGAACAACAGCATCGAATACGTGTACCTCTGGAATCAAAATATTCCCATCGAGATGCTCGGCTCGGATTTTCGCCGGAATGACTTCCGCGGCGACACCTACCTCAACCTCGGCAGGCAAACAACGGACGGGTTTGAATTCACGCTTCACGCAAGGTTGAACGACGTCTGGTCGCTTTCCAGCAACTTCAGCCTCGTGTCCGGAAAGCTCCGGTATGACCCGAGCAACCTGGATCGGCAAAAGACTCAAGGCCATCATGTGCAGCTCTATAGTAACGGCGCGTTCTTAACTCGTACGGTTGAAACTGCGGAGCTCGTCCGAAGGCCGAATACCGCTAATCTGGTTGTGACCTTTCATCCAACGGAGGAGTTCATGTCCCGACTCGCCCTACGCCATGCTGGTGCAAGGCCGGATGTGTACTACGATGCCCAGCGCGGTCCCTACGGTGCGCTCGGAACGCGTCCTGTCGATGCCTACACGGTGGTTGACTTCGTGCAGAACTATGCGGTGAGCGACCAGCTGTCGATTTCCGCACGCGTGGAAAATGTCTTCAATACCAAGTATCTTGAGATCAACGGCTTTACGACACGCGGGCGGGGATTCTTTGTGAGTGCTCGGTACCTGTTGAATCATACATTTTAACATATGGAAGCCAAACGAGCATTTTGTCTTTGGAGCGGTGGAAAAGACAGCCACCTGGCGTTCATGGAAGCGCAGTCTCAAGGGTACGACATCGCCCTCGCGTTGACGTTCTTTGATGCCCGTACGCGTTCCTCGCTCTCGCATCGACTACCCCCGCGGGTCCTTCGCGACCAGGCTCGGCTTGCAGGAGTGTACTTGCAGGAGGTGTATGTGGGCCGCGAGGAATATGAACAGCGGCTGCGCGCCATCATGCAGAGTCTTGCTCCTCAGAAAATCAACTATGCAATCTTCGGCGATATCCATTTAGAGGAACACCGCGTATGGAATGAACGGGTCTGCAACGAGTGTGGCGTAACGCCGGTTTTTCCGCTGTGGGGATGGTCGACGGAAGTGATTCTGGAGAAGCAGCATCAGTTCCGAAGTTTGATTGTCGCGGTGGAAACCGGCAAGCTTCATGAACGATGGTTGGGGCAAGCGGTGGATCATGAATTTCACAATGAACTCCGGTCGAAGGGGCTTGACCTTCTCGGAGAGCATGGAGAATACCACACGCTGGTTGTTCAGAGCCCGGCGATGAAAGGGCAATTGCAGGTCGAGCGTTGGAAGAAACAGGCGTACGATTCATACGTTGGCCTGGATATTCAAGAGTGGTCTGTTCTTCAATCATCACCTATCACACAGGAGGTTGTCGTATGAAACATCTCATCTTTGGATTTGGATTGGTTCTCGCCGCTGCGTTGGCGCGGTTGTTGCCACATCCGCCGAACTTTACCCCCATCGCGGCGATTGCATTGAGTTCCGCGGTCTATCTGGACAAGCGTTATGCATTCATCATCCCGCTTGCCGCAATGCTCATCAGCGACTACTTCATCGGCTTCCATGATGGCATGGTGTGGGTCTACGGATGCTTCATCGCAACAGGCTTCATCGGGCTTTGGCTTCGCTCGCACAAGCGTCCGTTGCCGATTGTGGGCGCCGCGCTCGCCAGTTCAGTGCTCTTTTTTATCGTAACGAATTTCGCCGTCTGGCTGAACGGAACGATGTACCCAAAAACGTGGGAGGGCCTCGTGGCCTGTTACGTCGCAGCCATTCCGTTCTTCCAAAACAGCGTGGTGGGAGACCTGGCGTTTACCGCGGCGATGTTCGGGTTGTTTGAACTCACGGCGTTTACTGCTCGACAAGAGAAGGTCGTGGCCGCTGCAAAGTAATTTTGTGTGATATGCGCCACAACTGTCCTGCGATTGCGGGTCAAAGGAGGCAGGGGGCTTGACTTTTTCGGTGCGTTAGGGTTACTTAATGATAGTTCATCGTTTACTTACTTTTTCAGGAGGGTTCGCTATGAAGAAACTCGTGATGTTGGTGATTGCATTGCTAATCTCGAGTCTTGCGCTCGCCCAAGACAAGAGTAAAGCTCAGCCTGCGACTCCGGCAACTCCGCCGAAGGAGGCTGAACAGCAGAAAGCTGTACCTGCCACGCCTTCTCCCAATGCTCAGAAGGGTATGGAAATGAAAGCGCAAAACATGGAGAAGAAAGAAGCGAAGCAGGAAGCCAAACAGCAGGCTCACGAGAAGCAAGCAGAAAAGAAGATGGAGCAAGCGGAGAAGAAACGTGAGCAAGCTGAGAAAATGCTGGAGAAAGGCAAGACCGAACAGGCCGCAAAGAAGTTAGAGCAGGCGGAGAAGAAAGAACAGCAGGCTCAGCAGGCTGCAGAGAAAGCCGCTGAAAAGGAAGCAAAGAGCGCTGCGAAGAGCGCGAAGAAGGCGGCAAAGAAAGCAGCTCAGGCTGAAAAGAAGAATAATCGTTGATTCGGTCTTGGCCTTTCCGACGATGATGATGTTCACAATCTCTGTCTCGAGTATTCGAGGCAGAGATTTTTTATTTTCACGCAGATTAACTTTCAACACTAAGCCATGGTGAGAACAGATATTCCCCTGAGAACTCAAAGAGTGTTCATGCTTGCTGTCTTTCTCATCGTTGTTTCAATGCCCACCATCGCGCAAGAAGAGGAGCCGGAATCTCAATGGGATGCAACGCTGGGTACCCGATTTCTAAGCCAGTACGTGAGTTATGGGATCGAGCTCAGCGATCGGAATTCCGCCTTACAGCCCTCCTTCAGCCTCGCACACGCGAGCGGGTTTGGGCTTGAGCTTGATGGTATCTATGTACTCGGTGGCGGTGGGAGATTTCAGCAATGGTCCATTGCACTGGAATACGAGCGCACCTTTTCCGATTGGCTCACGCTGGGGGCAGAGGTTTCACATTTCGAGTATCAGAGCGACACCGTCAGCATTCTCTCTTCACTTTCGAACTCCCTTTCATTTTCCCTTGATGCCGATTTCGACATCGTGAGTGTCGGCCTTTCCTACGACACGTTCTTTGGGGCAAATGACGGGACGAATGGTGCCAGATACTTCGGGATGAACGTTTCCACCGTGAAAAACTTAGGCGACCTTACCTTCGTTCCGCTCATCCAAGCAACCTGGATGTCACAGGAGGTGTTGGCGACTCTTGCCAAGAATAAAGGTCAAAGTGGCAAGGCCTTACCCAAGGCCGGAACTGCCGCTACGACAGTTTCGGTGACCGGCTTGAGCAGTGTAAGCTTCCATCTCATTGCGGTTTATTCTCTGAGCCAGAAACTATCCTTGACGTTTAACCCCTATTTCCTCTATGCACCGAAATCTGAGCTTTCAACGCATAAGACTCAATTTCTCGCTACCTTTGCGCTTAGTTATGCATTTGGGTGGTAATAGCCCACTTGTGAAAACAATCTCTCTTGAAATGCTTTTTTCAAGAATGTGGTTTACGACCTTCCCTGTGCTCTAGGTCAACCTCGACCTTCTATGACAATCTCTTAACCAAAAGGGACTTGATTTTTGATTGGGGGATCAGTAACGTTCGCTCGTAACCGACCAGGCCGTCAGGACTCCCCTCGGTCTCGAAGGCATCTCATGTATCCTCAATCGTCGATATTTCCTGAAAAATGTCATTCGAGGATTGCGCTATTTCTGACCTCGGCAGACCTGCGCGCAGAGCAGAACACTTCTTTCGATAAGCACACGGATAGCATCGCGGACAATTGACATCCGATGCAGGCCACGGGGGAATGGCTCCGTCTCATCCTTCCTCTCGACATCTACTCAGCACGGGTGCGTGCATCACGGCAACTTCTTCCGTCAACGAGCTCTCTATTCGTATACTGTAGCAGTTCAAGCATCGCCAAGTCTTCTTGTTGAAGAAAGGTAGGCTGATATGCATAACAGACTCTTGAAGGGAGCACTGGGGTTCACTATCTCCACACTCATCCCACTCTGGAGTTTTGGGCAAACACCCATCTCAGGCGCCATTGCATCGGATACGACGTGGACCGCGGGTACCGTCATCGCGGATTCGGTGTACGTCCCCTCTGGGCGAACCCTCACGATCCAGCCCGGCACGACCGTGAAGTTCAATGCGGGGAAGATGCTTGTGATTGCAGGAAAAATCGTTGCCCTGGGCACATCCGGAAACCCTATCGTCTTCACCTCCAACCTTGGTTCTCCTACGCCGGGGAGCTGGAATGGCGTTGAGCTTCAAAGTACCGCCGACGTCAACTCCGCCCTCCAGCATTGCGTCGTGGAGTATGCAGGGGGCGGCACGAACGCCGCGGGGATGTTCTATAAAACAGGCGCCCCGAATATCGGCCTCTCCTACGTGCTCTTTCGCTCGAATGCCGGCCATGGCGTTAATACACGTGCCTCATCGCCTCGTATTTCCAATTCGACCTTTCAACAAAACAGCGGCTATGGCGTGTACAGTGACCTCCTCTCGAACTTCATCGTCGATTCGTGTACCGTTATCCAGAATACCGCAGGCGGAGTACGCGTCCCGATTAACTCTTCCCCGACCATTACGAACAGTCGAATCGATTCGAACGGTATCGGTATCTTCATCGACGGCAGCGCTTCTCCGACCGTTCAGCGCAATAATATTCGCTATAACAACATCGGTATTCAGTTCACACAGGTGGGTTCTACACAACCGACGATTTCACAGGACACGATCCGCAACAACGTCACCTGGGGATTTCTCAATACGAGTACCACAACTACGGTCTTGGCTCGGAACAATTATTGGGGGAGCGAACTGGGTCCGTATCATCCCGGCACGAATCCGACAGGACTTGGCGATCGCGTAAGCGATAATGTCGATTTTCAACCATGGGTTATCCTCGCGACGCCGCTGCCTGTTACGAACATTACGGCCAACATCACAACGACAACGACCTGGAGCAGTGGTGTTTTCTGGGTGAAGAATAGCGTTAACGTTACAAGCGGTGATACCTTGATCATCCTCCCCGGTGTCATCGTCAAGTTTGCTGCAACCGCGCGGCTCACGGTAGACGGGACGATTATTGCCAACGGTACCTCCGCCAACCTCATCGTGTTTACTTCTGAGAAGGACGATCCGTATGGTGGAGATTCGAATGGCGATGCTGGTGCAACGCTGCCTGCACGTGGGAATTGGGATATGGTCTGGCTCCGGGGTGGTGGAAATAACATCAGCGCGCTCAGTCACTGTCTCTTCCGGTTTGGCGGATCAAGCGGAAATGGCAATGTTCGCGTGGAAAGCTCAACGCCGACCATTACTAACCTGACGAGTACACAAAGTTCATACTACGGAGCGTTTTTCTATAATGGCGCGAATGCCTCTGTGTCGAACAGTTCGTTTGGATCAAACAGTCTCGACGGCATTTTAATCCAATCTGCAAGCCCTACTTTTTATGCAATCTCGGCTGTCAATAATGGACGGTATGGAATTTATGCGAACAGCGGCAGTTGCCGCTTCACCGTCCGAAAATCGACCTTTACGGGTAATAGTTATGGCATTGTTGCCGACGCAGGTTCACCGAGTGCAACGCTTGTTTCGATGGATAGCTCTAACGTATCGAACAACATCAACGGTGGACTCTATTTGTGGTACGGGACCGGCGCTCAGACCTTCGCCTACAACCGCATTGCCAATAACGGAGCATATGGTCTCTGGTGCTATAATGTAGATAACATCGTGACGATTGAAGGAGACACGATTCTCAACAACGGCCAAGAAGGCATAGTGACCTCGAAGGCGGTCATCAGAAATAACGTCCTTCAGGGCAATCGGTACCCTATCGCTCTGTTCGGCCGTGTCGGCAGCACGTATAGCGGCAACACCATATCGGGAAATACCTTTAATAACGCTCTTGCGCTGAGAATCGATCGCTTTGAAGAAAGCTTCTCGGACACATTGAAAGCCACTTTACCGGCGGGCATGACCTCGAAGACCTATGTCATGATTGACAACAGCGCGGGTTGGGGTATTCGACCAGGGGAGACACTGGTTATTGAACCAGGCGTCATCATCAAGATGAACCCGGGTCAGTACTGGCGCGTGGAAGGGACGTTAATTGCAAACGCCACAAGCGCTAATCCCATCGTCTTCACCTCCTACCGTGACGCCTCTTATGGCGGAAAAACCAACGCAGCAACGGATAATTCTGCTCCAGCGCCCAACGACTGGCGCTACATTCGGTTGCGCATCAACACCGTGAATAACTCGGTACTGAGTAATGTTCTCTTCAAGTACGGAGGGATGGATAATGTTGGGAATCTCTGGATTGAGAACAATGTCGATTTAGTGACACCGATCCGGAATATTGTGTCACGGCGGTCAAGCAGCATGGGGATCCGTATCGGGGATAGCAAAGTCACTTTTGAAGGATGCACCATCGATAGCAACGCTTCGTACGGCATCTATGTCGAAGGGAATCGCCCATCGGACGTGACAGCGAGGAACAGCTTCATCCGATATAATGGAAATGAAGGACTCCGGGCAGTAAATAACTCTGCCTTCCGCGAAGTGTCGAACTGTTTCGTGCAGTACAACGACGGATGGGGGGTTGGCGTGGATAATGGTACCATTCCCCAGGTCTTTCAGGGTAACACGATCACGAACAACGGGTACGGGGGCATCTATAACAACTCCACGGTCATTGCAACCGACCTCAACTACATCGGCAATACTGTCTCCGACCATTCCGGAGAAGGAGTTCTCAGCAGCCGCGCGCGCTTCATCGACAACGCCATCCAACGCAATCGCTATCCGCTTGCGGTTTGGCGCCGTCTGGGAAATATCTATACCGACAACAACGGAAACGATGGAAACGTTATCAGCGGCAACACCTACAACAATGCAATTGCTGTTTGGGATGGACCGATCTCTGATACTCTTTCCGTACGATTCCCTGCCGCGATCACTTCGAGAACGTACGTTGCCATCTATGATATTCAGGTCAGCAACGGTACGACACTGGTCATAGAGCCCGGTGTAATTATGAAGTTCCAGCAGATTCCAACGAACAATTGGCAGACGTTCGATCTCTACGGTACGCTCAAAGCAGAAGGGACTCCTGGCAACCCGATCATCTTTACATCGTGGCGGGATAGTACGGCAGGTGGGAAGACGACAGCGGTGAACGATTACGTTCCGCCGGCGCCGGGAGACTGGTATTACCTCGCGTTCCGGGACGGAAGCGAAAATTCACGCATTCGTCATTGTCAATTTCGGTATGGGGGTCGTGATAATGTACAGACCGTCTACATCTACCGGAACCACGGTTCGATGGTTTTCTCGAACAACCTCGTCCGTCGCTCGATGGCGGCTGGGATTGTCATCGACAATACGCCGATCACGATTGACAGCACAACGGTTGACAGCAGTAATACGCATGGAATTCGCGCGTACGACCGTGTCAGCACGAACATCACGCTGCGGCATTCCAAGCTCCTCTACAACGGCAGAACCGCGGGGGCGTACGGGCTCTGGGTAGAAGGCCAGGCAAAGATCGCAGTCATGACGAATTGCGAAATCGTGGGGAATAACGGAACGGGGGTCTACGTCGAAAACAATACGGTTCCCTTCTCTGTCATTAGCAATCTCGTGAGTAACAATAACGGTCACGGTCTCTATCTGGTCGCCCGGAACGACGCCATCGATACGCTGTTGATTGTCGCCGATACGAAGATCCGCAATAATGTGATAACCGGACTTTTCTCCTCCCGTGCCTATGTGGTGGATGATTCGATTACAGGAAACCGGTATGCGATCGGCGCGGTGGGGCAAATCTCGTTAGCAGGCACGGGCACGGCAAACGGCAACGTGTACCAGAATGTCTTGATCTCGGGGAATACGTACAACGATGTACTCGTGACGGAGGAAACGGTGTTCGGGCTGTTGGGTGCGTCCTTCCCGCCGGGGTATACATCCAAGGTCGTGGCTGTGCGTGGGGGTCTCTTTGTCCCCAATGGAGCGACCCTCACGATTGCGCCGGGGACCGTGATCAAATTCCCACGGGAATATGTAGGAGGCGCAGCAGGTGGGGACGGCAGATTCCGCGTGGATGGTGTTCTCAAATCCGAAGGGACCTCCGCAAGCAAGATTGTTTTCACGTCGTGGAAAGATGATTCGTTTGGTGGAGATACGAACGGGGACGCCAACGCCACCGTTCCGGGCCCGGCGGATTGGGATATGCTCTATCTCAACGGCGCTTCGAACAATGCAACCCACATCTTTAACACGATCGTGCGCTACGGCGGTCGTACGGGCAACGGCAATATCCGCCTCGACGGTACGACGGCGCCGATCGATTCTAGTGGCTCTTCATTCAGCAGTAACTACGGTCTGTACCTCCTGAACTCATCCCCGGCTCTCTCTGCGAATGAGATTCACAACAACCCCACAGGGATTCTGACCCAGGGGTCGTCGAATCCCGTCCTGCGGTTCAACAACATTCGGGACAACAGTACCTATGGGTTCAACAATAACACCAACATTACCATTGACGCGATCAACAACTATTGGGGCGCTGCAAGCGGTCCGTTTGTGAATCAGGGTACAGACCAAAATCTGACCGGCACAGGGAATCGCATTCTCTTGAATCCCGGTGCCGTGACGTACCGCCCATTCCTGACCGCGCGTTCGGGTATTCTCATTGGGGATGTCAGCCAGAACGGGACGATCTCGGCGTTCGATGCCGCCCTGGTCTTGCAGTCCGTCGTTAGTTTGTATACCCTCAGCCCGTCACAGACGATCGCCGCCGATGTTAGTGGCGATGGCACGGTCACGGCGTTCGATGCCTCGTTGATTCTGCGCTACGTGGTTGGCTTAATTACGGGCTTCCCGGCTGGAAAACTTGTCGGCAACGAGACAACCGCGGCGTTTGAATTCCGAACCGCACGGCCTGTCGCTGATGAACTCCATCTGACACTTCGCGTGGATGGGTCCATACCGATCTATTCGACGGAAATCCATCTTGCCTATGACTCTACACAGCTCGCTCCTGTTGAGGTTCGGAAAACTGTCTTGTCGGATAGCATGATGCTTTTCCATAACTTCCAGTCCCTCGTTGCACGAGTCGCTTTGGCGGGAACCGTCCCGACAAGCAACGAAGGCGATTTGGTGACCATCGTATTCAAGGTGAAGCAACAGGCGCCGGCCTTCTCCTTGACCTTCACCAGGTTCTTGTTGAATGAAACGAACCTCACGTCGCAAACAGGGCCGGTGGTCGTCAACGTGGAGCAACGGAGAGAGATTCCGACGACGTTCGAGCTGCTGCAGAATTATCCCAATCCGTTCAACCCTAGCACGACGCTGGAGTACCATCTGCCCGTCCAGAGTCGTGTCACGCTGCGAGTGTACGATATGTTGGGACAGCAGATTCAGACCCTCGTCGCTTCTGAACAGCCGGCGGGCGTCTACCGGGTCAACTGGGATGGCAGGAATGCAGCAGGCCATGCAGTCTCCAGCGGTGTCTACTTCTATCGCATCGATGCAGTAGCCGATGATCGATGGACATACGCAGCATCGAAGAAGATGATCTTGGTGAAGTAGCAAGCCCTCGTGTGACTCGGTCGCGTTCTCAAAACTGCACGAGGATTACCGTTTGCTTCATTTGACGATGAATAAGAACACCATGACGCTTAGACGACTTTGCCGCTCCTTCGCCATCGGCTTCCTGTTGCTCGGCGCAGTCGCGTCGACCGCTTCGTCGCTGCCCTCGGGAATCATTCAGTTCACCATTCCCGATACGACGGCGAAGAAGGGGGATACGCTGCTCATCCCCATTCGGGTATCGTCGATCGCAACAACGGACAGTATCTATTCCGGACAGTTCACACTCTCGTTCAATGCCGGTGTGCTTAACGTCTATGGCATTGAGATTGGAGGATCGCTCCTCAATCAGGGTTCGGTCAGCGTTCTCTACAACACGACCACGCGCCGGCTCGCCTTTGCATCCAGCTCGCTCATTACGGGTAGCGGAGTGCTGGTCTACCTCAAAGTTGCGGGCTTGCAGAACCCCTCGGCACTTACCGATTCGATCAAAATCCCCTCGGCAATCCTGAACGAGGGCAATCCCACAGCAAGCATCGACAATGGCTATTTCCGGTATCTCAATATCGCGGTCTCTCCGAAGAATCCTCCTACGACACTCGTGGTGGGCGACTCGTTGCAGTTCAGTGTGAACGGCGACCAGCAGCTTCCTCTGTCGTGGACGTCGTCGAATCCTTCCGTGGCAACGATCGACCAGAACGGAAAACTCCGCGCAGTGGGCGTGGGGCAGCTCAAGGTTTTTGTTAACGACGCACGGGGTCTTGCCGATTCGACAAACCTCTTTCCGATCAACTCTGCACTCCTGCGAAGCCTGACGCTGATGGTTCGCGACACCTCGTTTACCCAAACGTTGGAATTTAACCTTCCGATCTACATGTCAGATGTAACCGGCCTAGGGATCATTGCGGGTCAATTTTCCCTAACCTATAACGCCAATCTGCTCCAGGCGATTGATGTCATGACGGCGGGCAGCGCGACCTCTACCTGGTCTGCGCCGTCGTTTCAAGCAAGTAGTGGGCGGATCGATATTGCTCTGGCGGGAACACAGCCGTTGAGTGGGAGCGGCGTCCTTGTCTATGTACGATTCCGAGTGGGTGCGACGGCATCCGGCTCCACCACAGTCGCGTTCTCCAATGTGCTGTTCAATGAATCGATTAATGCCACTACCGTTAATGGAACGTTTTTCCCGCTTGCCGCACCGACGGTGGTCATTGCTCCCAATACGGCGATTCTGACTCGCGGCGATACTCTCCGCTTCAACGTCACGAGCGGAGGCACACCGGCCTATACCTGGTCGTCAACGAACCCCGCGGTTGCCTCCATCAATCCGTCGACCGGATTGCTGACGGCATTGGCTCGAGGGACGACGAACGTCAGGGTTGTCGATTCTTTTAGTTTTTCGGCCACGACGGGCTCCATTGTCGTCAACGATATTCGGGTCAGTCTGCCCGATACACTCGTCGGGCCGGCAGATTCCCTCGACGTTCCACTGTTTACCGAGAATGTGACGGGACTGGGGGTGCTCTCGTACGAGCTCAGAATAACGTACAACAGGTCGGTTGTCTTGTTCTCGGACGTGGTTCTTGCATCGACAATGAGCTCAGGCTATACGGTCTCGGTCAAGGATACGTTGGACACACTCCGGATTGCTTCCGCTGGTTCCACTGCACTTGCCGGCAGCGGTGTGCTCGCCAAACTCCGATTCCGGCCGGCTCCGACTGCGACCATAGGACAGTCGAGCAATCTGAATTTCGTCTTCTTCCGGTTCAACGAGCCAGGTCCCTCCACGCCGACAGCGACATTTCTACATGGACGATTGTCGATCGGTAACCTCGTACCGCCCATTCCAACCTTGCTCTCGCCGCTTGACGGGGCGGTGGATGTCCCCATCAATCCGACGCTTAGTTGGAATGTCTCAGCCACGGCAACACACTACCGTCTGCAAGTGTCGAAGAACGCTCTGTTTGACACGTTGATGGTAGATTCGACAGGAATTGTCGGCACGAGTTTGAATGTCACAGGGCTCAGCAATAGCACGCTCTACTACTGGCGTGTAGCCGCTTCCAACGCCGGCGGCTCCAGCGCGTTCTCACCGCCGAGAGGCTTCACCACGGTTATTGCACCGCCCGTTGCCCCGTCACTGATCATGCCGGTCGATAGTGCCGCGAATGTCCCGGTCAGTCCAACGTTGAGTTGGAACGCCACACCGGGAGCGACGGACTATACTCTCCAGCTCTCTCTATCAATTGACTTTACGTCGCTTGTGCTTGACCAGAGCGGTATTGCCTCCACATCCTATTCCGTGTCAGGACTACTTAACGATACGGTCTATTACTGGCGTGCGAGTGCACGAAACACAGGAGGAACAGGTCCCTTCTCAGCACCACGCATGTTTCGGACGGTGGTTGCAGCTCCCGCGATCCCCGCGCTCGAGTCTCCTGCCGATGGAGCGACCGGAGTCTCGGTTACCCCCACGTTGCGTTGGCTCACCGCAAGTCGTGCAACCTCGTATCGGGTGCAGGTTTCTACCGACACAAGTTTTTCCGTCCTCGTGATCGACCAGAGTAATGTTGCCGATACGTCCTTGACGACGCCCACGCTCGCGAACGGGACGCAGTACGTCTGGCGTGTGAGCGCGATCAATGTGGGAGGAAGCAGTGCATTCTCCGTCTATCGTACAGTCACCACCGTCCTCGCCGCACCGCAGTTGCTGTCGCCCGTCGACGGTGCCATGAATGTCTCAACCGCTCCTACCTTCAGCTGGACTGCTGCGACCGGGGCAACATCGTATACCTTCCAACTGTCGTTGGTGTCGGATTTTTCCACGTTTGTGGTGAATCAGGCTGGGATCATTGCCACTTCCCATGCCGCCTCAGGATTAGTATTTAGTACGGTCTACTATTGGCGCGTAAGTGCGTCGAAGGGAAGTGAAACCAGTCCCTTCTCAACCGTGCGAAGTTTCACGACCACGGCACAGCCACCCCCTCCGCCGGCTGTACCAACCCTCAGTGTTCCTGCTAATGGAGCGACGGGGATTCCTGTCAACACAATCCTCGGTTGGGTTGCCTCTGAGGGAGCGACGTCCTATCGGCTTCAGGTCTCGACGCAAAGCGACTTTTCCACGCTGTTTCTTGACCAGTCGGACATCGCAACGACCGCATTTGCCGTGGCGGGATTAAACTTTAGCACACAGTACTCTTGGCGCGTTGGGGCTTCCAATGCGTCGGGATTCAGTGGATTCTCCGCTCCGTTCAGCTTTACAACAGTTCATGCACTCCCCACAGCCACGACCATCTCGCCGAATAGCGGCTCCCGCGGCGATACCCTTGCCATTACTATTACCGGAACCGGATTTGTGGGAGGTGTCACTGCGGTAAGCTTTGGCGCGGATGTTACGGTGGATTCTGTTAGAGTAACAAGTCCGACACAACTCACCGTCTGGGCCAGGATTAGCATAACCGCAGCGTTAGGAGCCCATAGTGTTTCCGTCATCAATGCTGCCCCGGGGGGCGGGACGGCCACGCTGGTCAATAGCTTCACGGTGGGCAACCCCATCCCCACGATTCTTTCTGTTCTCCCGAGCAATGGTGCGAGAGGTCAAAGTCTGACTGTGACGATTGCCGGAACGAAGTTCGTCTCCGGACTGGCCGTCAGCTTTGGGGCAGGAATAACGGTTGACTCGCTAATAGTAGTAAGCGCCGTACAGTTGAGCGTGCATATCCGGATTGACTCGACTGCCTCCGGTGGTCCGGTTACGGTTACTGTAACAAATCCAGCTCCGGGCGGTGGAGTCGCTTCATTGCCGAATGCGTTTTCAGTGTTGAATCCTGTACCGACATTGGTCAGCATTGCTCCGACCTCAGGTTCGCGTGGGGAAAGTGCCCAGGTTCTATTCAACGGGACGAATTTCCTCGCTGGTATAAGTTCTGTGGGATTGGGCCCGGGCATCAACATCCATGCAGTGGATATCCTCAGCGGCGTGCAAATGAGAGCAACGGTGAGCATCGATACGAACGCTGTGACCGGTCCACGGTCGGTCTCTGTCTCGAATAGCGGTCCCGGAGGCGGAGTTGCCACGCTCTCCAACGCGTTCACCGTAACGAATCCGGTGCCGACGCTAACGAGCATCACTCCTGACCGCGCGGGAAGGGGGAGCGTACTGAATGTGATCTTCACAGGGACCGGGTTCTTTACCGATGCGACGGAACCTAGTTTTGCCACCGGCATTACTGTCAACTCAAAAACGGTGTTGAGTTTCACCAGCATGCAGGTAAACATCACCGTTTCACCGACTGCCGCTGCCGGGTCGGTGAGTGTTTCCGTTACCAACAATGCACCCGGTGGCGGTACGGCGACGCTCCCGAATGCCTTCACCATCGATCTCACACCGCCGACAGCGGTTGAACAGTTGCTGGCCAGCGTTCCCACAGAGTTTGTTCTGACAGAGCCGTTTCCGAACCCGTTCAATCCTGTAGCGACGATCGGGTTTGGTGTGCCAGTGAGGAGTACGGTCAAGATCGAGATCGTCAATCTTCTTGGCAGAACGATCGAGAAACTTCTCAATGAGCAGGTTGGGCCGGGTTCCTATAGGACAGTCTGGGCTGCGAGTCACCAGGCGAGCGGTGTCTATCTCGTGCGGATGGAGGCAGTGGTGATTGAATCGGGCAGAAGATTTGTTGCGTCACGCAAAGTGGTTCTGATGAAATAGTCACCCCCGGGCTGATTTTATCGCTTGTTTAACGTTCGGAGTGAGTCAAAAAGCGTTGAATGATGGCTCAAAGAATTCTCCCTTCGTTGCAGGTACGGCTTCTAAGTTTTTTCTCGGAATAAGATATCGCTGTTGCATTGCCCTTTCTTCCTTCAAAAGGGATGAGTAGTTTCTTGAGGTTCCCACCACACTTTATTACCCTCCAATCGTTTCGAAGAATTCTCAATCCTTACGTCCCCTAGAAGGTTCTCGTAGGCCGTTTCGTGAAAAGCTAGGTAATTTTCGTTCTGTTGGTGGTTCACTTTCTCCCCGCATCACGGCCACGTCTTGAAAACAAACGTCAGATTGGCCAAAGAGAGGGGTTGCAGTAAGTTAGGAGTGGTTCGAGATCCCCTCCCTGAGCCAGTATTTCACTTGCGTTTTACGTGAAGAATACTTAATCTCATTCGTTATTTTAACAGAATAAATTTTTTCTTCTCCAGTATCTTTACCACCAATCTTCAGTTATTACTGCTATGGGGCGAACACTGTTCGTTGTCTTTGGTTTGCTCATTTATACTTTCTCTTCAACGGGATTGAGTCAGGTCAGTTTAACAGCTCTGGGGACAACCTACTATCAGGATTTCAATTCTCTCGCGAATTCAGGTCCATCCAGCACGCTTCCCACAGGCTGGGCTTTTAGTGAAAGTGGCACGAATGCGAACACGACATACACGGCTGGAACAGGCAGCAGTACAACTGGGGATACCTACAGTTTCGGTGCGAGTGGATCAACAGAGCGAGCGTTTGGGGGATTGCGAAGTAATAGTTTGATTCCGACGATAGGTGTGAGCTTCACCAACATAACACACGGAACGATAACGGCACTTACCATTTCGTATGTTGGTGAGTTGTGGAGGTTAGGGACGAGAAATCGTTTCGATTCACTTCGATTCGAGGTCAGCTTCGACGCATCGAGTCTCACTACCGGGACATGGACCTCCGTTTCGGATCTCTCGTTTGGAACCCCGGATACATCTGGAGTAGCAGGTTCGAGGGATGGGAATTCCTCTGCGTTTCGAGTTGTATTGAACTCAACCATCTCTGGCATGTCACTACCGCACGGCGCTACGTTTTGGGTACGTTGGATTGACATCGACGCTTCTGGCTCCGATGACGGTCTTGCCGTCGACGATTTTTCTCTTACGCCGGATGGTTTTTCTGCATCTTCTGATATTCAAGCTGCAAATAACGAGATGCTAAACATTGACTATGCGAGCTTCTCATCCAGTACCATCAATGAAACGTCCAACGGCGTACGCGTCTGGTCCTTCACCATTCGCGACGGCGGTGGGAGCGCGGACGGCGATGAGTTGCCGACCATTCTCTCTGCTGTCACGATCACCCAAGGAGAATACAATGGTATTCCCGACTGGTCCACAGTCATCCGTCAAGCGACGTTGTTCGATGGGTCTACAAAGATCGCGGATGCAACCGCCATCGGTGCTACCAGTTTAGTCTTCTCAGGGCTTTCGGGGACGAGCGTCACAGCTCCGGACGACGGCTCGAAAACGATTGACCTGTACCTGACTTTTAAAACGACTGTCGCCGATAATTCGCAGCTCCAATTTCAGATTTCTAGCAGCGACGTGTCAGCTGCAAGCGGAGGAACGAGTTCAGGATTTGCTTCGTTTTCAGCACAAACAAGCGATGTATCTGGTGACAAAAATCGGATTGAAGTCACTGCAACGAAGCTTTCTTTTACGATCAGCCCACCATCGGTGGTTCCATTGAATGCTGATTTCTCTGTCGCCGTTGCCGCTCAAGACGCCAACCAGAATACCGATCACGATTACACGACCGATATTACTCTTAGCCGCGAAACAGGCACGGGAACGCTCTCGGCAGTGAGTGGCCTTACGCGCTCGCCGACGGCTGGCGTCGCGTCGTGGACGGATCTGCGTTACGATACCGTCGAAGACGGCGTGAGACTTCGAGCGACCTCCGGAACGTTGACACAAGCGCTCTCATCGTCCTTCAACGTTATCGCCTCCGCAAGTTCGGACGTTGTCGCTATTCCTTCGTCGGAAGCAAATTCAATTTCGTCTCTTGAAAACACCGCTGGACCTCTCTCTACCTCGCAGGGCGTTCAGGTGTGGCAGATAAGTGTGCGTGATGGCGGCGGCTCTGCTGATACCGACAATCTTCCGACGTTGCTTACGGCGATCACGTTTTCACAGGCTTCGGGAAACTCCGTTGCGAGTTGGAGTGCCGTTATCCTCTCAGCAGACCTCTTTGAAGGAAGCACCCATCGTGCAAGTGGAACAATCTCGACCACGTCGATTACATTCAGCGGCTTGTCCGTTTCAGTGCCGGATGATGGCTCGACAACTCTCACTCTTAAAATCTCACTCAAGAGTCCATTACCAGCAGGCTCAGACAATCAGGCTTTCCGCTTTGCCGTTCGGGCGAGTGATGTAACGGCAGCTCACTCATCGGTCAGCTCTCAATTTGCTTCGTTTCCCGATGCTGTTTCTGCAAGCGGAAAAAATGCCATCGATGTTCTGGCGACGAAGCTTGTGTTTACCGTACAACCCCAGAGTCAAAAGTTTGTCGGAGAAAACATCGGTCCGGTGGAAGTGACTGCTCAAGATGCGAACGGTAATATTGACCTCGACTTTGCAGGCACGGTTACTCTTTCCTCTTCGACTTTTACGCTTGCCTCGACCGATGCTGGTGGTTTAGCTCAGACGGCTGGCTCTGGCGTCGCGTCTTGGACTAATCTGAGCTCTGCTACGACCGGCAGCGGGACCGTCGTTGCATCTTCGGGCACTTTAGCGTCTGCGACCAGCAGTACGATCGTCGTGTTGTCAACGACTGTCGTGTCTGTCCAAAACGGTCTGTGGAGCGATGCTTCGACCTGGGATCAACTTACTGTTCCCCTTTCCAATCAGTCGGTGGTCATTAATCATACTGTGACATTAACCTCCTCGGCAACGGTATCGGCGGTGACTATCAATAGTGGAGCGACGTTGGAGGCGCAGGCTCTGTTCACGGCGACGACGTTCACTGTGAACAACGGCGGAACGTACATCCATAACGCCAACGGAAGCACTTCAAACGGCTCCAGCGCGGATTTTCCTGGCACAACGCGCATCTTACAGCCAGCGAGCACCGTCGTCTTTAAAAAGTGGGCGAATGGAGGAACAAGCCCAACGGCTCTACCTTCAGGCATTTCGTGGGGGAATGTGACGATAGACATCGCGACGCTTGCAGGCTCGTGGAATCAATCGGGGAATCTGACAACAATCCAAGGGAATCTCACCATCATCACTACTGGCGGAACGACACGGGAATTTCGGCTAGTCGGCAGTGGTGCGTTGACGATGACGATTGCTGGGGATCTGGTTATTCGGGGTGGAATATTGAATGTGACCAACACAGCTTCGGCAAACAGTCAAGTGCTGAATATCGGCGGAAATTTCGTTCAGACCGGCGGGACGTTTACCCATCTGAATACCACAACGCCGCTTACACTGAACTTCACCGGAAACAACAAAACTTTTACCCAATCGGCGGGAACCTTGACCAATACGAACATCAATTGGAATGTTGGTCCCGGCGCTCTGTTGTCGCTCAATAGTAATCTAGCAGTGGCGGCTTCACGGACGCTGACGATCCATGGTACACTCGTGTGCGGGACAAGACTTATTTCAGGGGCAGGAAGTGTGACGGTGGCCAACGGTGGTACGCTTGCCGTAGGATCGACGAACACAACGGACGCTCTTACCGGAAACATTACGACAACGGGCGCGTTAACGCTCTCAACCGGGAGCACGGTGGAGCTGAACGGATCAGGCGCGCAATTTCTTGGTGCGAGGACTTTCAAAAATCTTACGGTGAACAACTCAGTCGGGGTTACTCTAAGTGGGCAGGTCAATGTCGAAGGCACTCTTGCGCTTCTTGCCGGGGTCGTGACTACCGGCGCGCATACCTTGACGATAGCATCAACCGGCTCCGTTACCCGAACGAACGGGTATGTTGTAGGAAATTTGGCACGCGGAGTTCTTCCTGGATCAACGACACTCTCGTTTGATGTGGGCACTAATACTCGTTACACGCCGGCATTGATTTCGTTCAATACTGTGGTTGTTGGAGGCACGATCACAGTCAACGTCACAACGGGCGCGCACCCGAATATTGGCAATTCAGGGATCCGGAACTCAAAGCGAGCGTCTGTGTATTGGACGGTCAGCAACGGCGGCGTGCAGTTTGATCATTCCACGCTCACACTGACCCACAACGGTCTTATCACTGCAGGTAACCCTTCGGATTTCATCCTCAAACGCTACAATGGTCAGTGGTTGAGTCCCACACTTGGACCGGTCACAACAACATCCGTTCAGGCAACAGGGATTACGGGTTTTAGCGATTTTGTGGTAGGTGAGCCTGCGCCCGTGAAATTAGCCATCGTCTCGGTGAACGGAGGGAACATGCCACTTGCCGGATCGTCTTTCCCTGTAGTTGTGGAGGCACGGGGAGAAAACGACGCCCCGTTGGGTGTCGAAGCAAGTACGGCCGTACTCCTTCGTGTTCACTCCGGGTCAGGAGTCCTTGGCGGTACGGTGAGTGGAACAATCCCAGCGGGTTCAAATAGTGTTACCCTTTCTGGCGTTACCTACACTGTTGCGGAGAGTGGAGTGCAGTTACGGGTGACGCGAACAGACGGGGATGTATTGGCCGACGCTACCAGTGCGCAGTTTACTGTTTTACCGGGCACAGCGACACAAATCATGGCTGTTTCGGGAATGAACCAGTCGGCGATGTTTGGGTCTACGCTGCTGAACCCCTTCGTCGTTCGTGTAGCAGACCCCTTGGGCAACCCTGTCTCTGCTGTGCCAGTACTCTTTACGATCACTCAAACGCCGTCGGGTGCGAGCGGTCAGTCACTGAGTGTGACGGCTTCCCCCTCAGATGCCTCAGGACGTGTGTCTACAGTACTGACGCTCGGGAATAAAGTCGGGAGCTACACTGTGACGGCGACAGCAACCGGAATCACAGGAACAGCAGTCTTCAACGCAACCGCCGTCGCCGGACCTGCAGCGGTGTTGCTCATGACCTCCGGAAATTATCAGCAAGCCCCAATTCTGACGACGTTGCCACAGCCACTGGTGGTGACTGTACTCGATGCGTCCAATAATCCAGTTCAGGGAAAAGAAGTATCGTTTGGGCTCTCGTCTGCGCCCTTTGGTCAGTTCGGCGCGGGGGTATCACCCGCGAGTGTCCTGACGGATGCCAGCGGACAGGCGCGAGCAACGTTGACGGTAGGATCAAAAGTAGGAGTGTACACTGTTGCCGCTTATGTGGCAGGTTTAGCGGGAAGTCCCGTACAATTTTCGTCGACGGCTGTGACCGGGTTGCCGACGTCGATTGTACCCACCTCTGGCAACAATCAGACCGGAACGGTCGGAGCCACGCTCAGAAGCCCTTTCGTGGTAACGGTGACGGACTTCGGCGGAAACCCGCTGCCGGGAATCAACGTCTCGTTCCGCATCACAGGGTATCCCCATGAGGCAACAGGGCAGTCTCTCAGTGTCGCGGGGATGGCAACGAACGCAAACGGTCAAGCATCGACAGTGTTGACGCTGGGAAACAGGGCCGGAGTGTATGCAGTGACGGCCTTTTCTCCTTCAATGAATGCATCTGTTGTGTTCAGTGCGATTGCTTCTCCCCTCAGCACTGTTGTCACTGTGGAGGCACCGCCGGTTGCGTTCACATTGTTCCCCAACTATCCCAATCCCTTCAACGCTTCCACAACGATTCGTTTTGGAGTCCCTGAAGAAAGTCGTGTTCGACTCGACCTCTTCAACATTCTCGGCTCACAGATCACCACGATGCTCGATGACCGGTTCGTTGCCGGAACATATGCATTCACCTGGTCGCCTCAAGATGTTCCATCGGGAGTGTATATGCTTCGGATGACTGCTCACTCCGCCACAGCTGGAAGCGTTGTTGTCACCCGGCGTCTCACGGTTATGAAATGATGGCTTCGCACCTGTTGATTTGTTGATGGACCGCCTGTCTCGTAGCGAACTGAACACCCCTTACTATTCTTTGGAAAAACATTCCTGCCGTTAAGAAACGGGGGCTTTTGCGCCTTGCTTCTGAAAGCAAAAAGGCGGAATATTGCCTCGCACAAGAGTTGTTACCTATCTGTCGACCCACTCGACTCTCTGAACAACATGAGCTAAGGAACCATGACTGCACCAAAATCACATCTCAGTTTTTTCGAAACCGTCTCTGCCAATTTCGATAAAGCAGCCTCGTACACCGGCTATCCGAAGGGATTGTTGGAACAAATTAAAGTCTGCAACAGCGTGTATAGTTTTCAGTTTCCTATCCAAACCGATGAAGGTTATGAAGTCATCTCTGCGTGGCGTGTCGAGCACAGCCATCACAAGCTCCCTACCAAGGGCGGGATTCGTTACAGCGAAGAGGTGAACGAAGACGAAGTGAAGGCCCTCGCCGCGCTGATGACGTACAAGTGTGCCATAGTCGATGTACCCTTTGGAGGAGCGAAGGGAGCTATCAAGATCAATCCGAAGAAGTATACGGTGTCTCAACTGCAACGGATAACGCGTCGATACACAGCGGAGTTGGTGAAGAAGAACTTTATCGGTCCGGGACTCGATGTTCCGGCTCCCGATTACGGAACGAGTGAGCGTGAGATGGCGTGGATTGTCGACACGTACTCGGCGTTTCATCCTGATGCGATTGACGCTGCAGCGTGTGTGACGGGAAAGCCGGTCAGTCAGGGCGGCATTCGGGGCCGACGCGAGGCAACGGGACGTGGCGTTTTTTTTGGAATCCGTGAGGCGTGTTCCATTGCTGAGGACATGAAGGCGCTCGGCCTGACACCCGGTCTTGATGGCAAACGCGTGGTGGTGCAGGGCTTGGGGAATGTCGGGTACCATGCAGCAAAATTTCTGCAAGAAGGTGGTTGCGTGATTGTTGGCATTGCCGAGTATGAAGGAGCTATCTACAACCCCAAGGGGCTTGATGTTGACGCGGTAATCAAGCATCGCAAGGAGACAAGGTCGATTTTGAGCTTCCCCGGTGCGACGAATATTCCAAACAGCATTGAGGCTCTTGAGCTCGAGTGCGATATCCTGGTGCCGGCGGCGTTGGAAAACCAGATTACCGAAGCGAATGCTGGACGGATCAAGGCCAAGATTATCGGCGAAGGTGCCAACGGCCCAACCACGGCGGAGGCAGAGGAGATTCTCAAGAAAAGGGGCGTTATGGTACTTCCGGATATGTACCTCAATGCCGGCGGTGTCACGGTTTCGTACTTCGAATGGCTGAAGAACCTGCAACATGTGCGGATGGGGAGGTTAGGAAAGCGTTTTACCGAGACGTCGACGCGACAAATCATCGCCACCATTGAACAGATCACAAAGCACTCACTGACCGAACAAGAAAAGGAAAAGCTCGCACGCGGTCCCGACGAGGAGGATCTGGTGAACTCCGGCTTAGAGGATACGATGATTGTGGCGTACAACCAGGTTCGAGAAACGTGGAAACAACACCCGGGCATTGACCTCCGCACTGCCGCGTTCATCAATTCGATCAACAAAATTGCTACTTCGTACTTAGAATTAGGTATTTTCCCCTGATGTTTTTCTCGTTCGCTGTTGTTCTGCTGCGGGATTCAGGGTGCTCACGTCGTCATTTCCTCTGAACAACAAAGGAGATCGCTATGTCTACGTATGTTGAAAACTTTATGGCATATGTGAAAGAAAAGAATCCACACGAACCAGAGTTTCATCAAGCAGTCCAGGAGGTTGTTGAATCGCTCGCGCTTGTGCTTGAACGGTATCCCGAATATCGCTCACACAAAATTCTCGAGCGGATGGTCGAGCCAGAGCGAGTCATCATGTTTCGCGTGCCCTGGATGGACGACCAGGGGGAGGTGCACGTCAATCGCGGATACCGTATTGAGATGAACAGCGCTATCGGACCGTATAAGGGTGGGCTTCGGTTCCATCCGTCAGTCAACCTCAGCATCCTCAAGTTCCTTGCCTTTGAACAGGTGTATAAAAACAGTTTGACGACGCTCCCTATGGGTGGCGGCAAGGGTGGCTCCGACTTTGACCCGAAAGGGAAGAGCGACAATGAGGTGATGCGTTTTTGTCAGAGTTTTATGACGGAGCTGTTCCGCCATATTGGTCCCGATACCGACGTGCCGGCGGGCGACATCGGTGTGGGCGGTCGGGAGATTGGATATCTCTTCGGGCAGTACAAGCGTTTGCGGAATGAGTTCACCGGTGTTCTGACGGGCAAAGGGTTGAATTGGGGAGGGTCGCTGATTCGTCCGGAGGCGACGGGGTACGGGGCGGTCTATTTTGCGGCAGAGATGTTGGCGACGCGACGGGAGACGCTTCAGGGGAAGGTCTGTCTCGTCTCTGGAAGCGGCAACGTCGCGCAGTATACGGTCGAAAAGCTCCTGCAGATGGGCGCCAAGGTGGTCACCATGTCGGACTCGAACGGATACATTTATGACGAAGAGGGGATCGACAGAAAGAAACTGGATTTCATCATGGAGTTGAAAAATGTCAAGCGGGGACGCATCAAGGAATACGTGGACAAGTACAAGAATGCCGTCTACACGCCGTTCGACTCGAAGATGGAATATAACCCGTTGTGGAATCACAAAGCTCACTGCGCTTTTCCGAGCGCGACGCAGAACGAAATCAACGCTCGAGACGCACAGAATCTGCTGAACAACGGCGTCTACGTGGTGAGCGAGGGAGCCAATATGCCGACGACCATTGATGGTGTGAAGCTCTTTCTCGATGCCAAGATTCTCTACGCGCCCGGCAAAGCGTCGAATGCGGGCGGCGTGGCAACATCGGGACTGGAGATGGCGCAGAACAGCATGCGGCTGCCGTGGACGCGGGAGGAGGTCGATAATCGGTTGCAGATGATCATGAAGAGCATCCACAAGACCTGTGTCGAGGTTGCCGAGCGGTTCGGCACGCCGGGTAACTACGTCAACGGAGCCAACATCGGCGGCTTCCTCAAGGTGGCCGATGCAATGATGGATCAAGGATTAGTCTAATGCGTAGCCATACGAAAACATCGGAGCGGAAGTCCTTCCCTCCGATGTTTTCTTTTTTGTGTCAGGTCAAGGGGCGGGAGGTTTAAGTGGCTGAGAAGCAATACTTCGACCCGTTATGGATCGAACACGGGTACGGTACGCGCTTTCAGGGCTTCCAGAACCTGATGCGCCGCCGCATCCGTGATGTCCTGCTCGTGTCGAGTCTGTACGACCTCTATCTCTTCGAAGAAGACGGCAGGCTGTACGAGTTGATTCGGAACGAATACCAGGGGTTGCACTTGAGTCACTCCCCAGAACTGACGCGCGTCTCGAGCGGCGAAGAAGCCATTGCGTTGGCAAAAGAAGAGAAGCGCTTCGACCTCATCATTACGACACTCCACATCGAGGACATGACAGCGCTCAAACTCGCTCGCCAGGTGCGAGAGTCGGGTTTAGATATTCCGGTCGTCCTGCTGGCCTATGATAACAAAGAGCTGAAGGATCTCGTCACGTACCACGACACTTCAGTCTTCGACAAGATTTTCATCTGGCAGGGCGATTTCCGGCTGATTATCGGCATCATCAAGCACCTGGAAGATAAGATGAACGTCGAGCATGACACGATGATCGCCGGCGTGCAGTCGATTATCGTGATCGAAGACAACATCCGGTATTACTCCTCCTTCCTTCCCATTCTCTACACCGAAATCCTTAACCAGTCGCAACGGCTGATTTCCGAAGGCGTCAACCTGACGCACCGTTATCTCCGCATGCGCGCGCGACCTAAGATTCTGCTCTGTACCACCTATGAAGAGGCGTGGCAGTACTTCGAGCGGTATGAAGAATACATCCTCGGCGTTATTTCGGATATCGACTTTATGCGGGATGGCAAACCCGACCCGCGTGCCGGGTTGGCTTTTGCGCGGGAAGTTAAAGCACGGCAATCGGATATCCCGATCCTTCTCCAATCGACCAATTCTGAGCTCGAGCAGATGGCGCGGGCTCGCGGGGCATCATTCCTGCTCAAGGAATCACCGACCTATCTGATGGAATTACGCCAGTTCATGACGCAGTACTTCAGCTTCGGCGATTTTGTTTTCCGTACACCGGATGGAACAGAGGTGGGAAGGGCGTCCGACCTGAAATCGCTGGAGCAGCAGCTTCACTTCGTTCCGGAAGAGAGCATCAAATACCACGCAGAGCGGAATCATTTTTCCAACTGGCTGAAGGCGCGTACGGAGTTCTGGCTTGCGCACAAACTCCGCCCGCGCAAGGTCTCGGACTATCCATCGCTCGCTGCTCTCCGCGAGGATCTCATCGCATCCCTCCGGGAGTACCGCAAGCTGCAGCAGCGTGGGCTGATTACGGATTTTTCTAAAGAGACATTTGACCCGCACACCAGCTTTGCGCGCATCGGCGGCGGGTCGTTGGGTGGAAAAGCGCGGGGGCTGGGCTTTGTCAATATCCTCATCAACAATTACAACGTTCGGAATAAGTTCGAAGGTGTGGAAATTTCCGTCCCACCGGCGGTGGTGCTCGGGACGGACGTCTTCGACCAGTTCCTCGATGAGAACAACCTCCGCACGTTCGCTCTCAACTCGAATGACGATGCCGAGATCACCCGTCGTTTTTTGGAGGCGCGCAGTTTCCCGGAAGGCGTCCTCGGCGACCTTGCTGCATTTCTCGACCTCATTCGTGAGCCGCTCGCTGTTCGCTCTTCGAGTCTGCTCGAAGATTCGCAATACCATCCGTTTGCCGGCGTGTATGAGACGTACATGATCCCGAACAACAACCCGGATCCCTTTCAACGGTTAGGGGAGTTGGTCAGCACGATCAAACGGGTGTATGCGTCGACGTTTTACCAAAGCGCGAAGGATTACATCAAGGTCACCTCCTATCGACTGGAAGAAGAGAAAATGGCGGTGATCATTCAGAAGATGGTTGGCGCGCAACACGGCAACCGGTTTTATCCGGATTTTTCCGGCGTGGCGAAATCCTATAATTTCTACCCGATCGCACCGCAGAAACAACAGGACGGCATTGTGTTGGTCGCTTTAGGGTTGGGCAAGATGGTCGTGGACGGCGGGGAAACGGTTCGGTTCTGTCCGAAATATCCAACTCACCTGCTCCAACTCTTTTCGCCGTCTGAAGCGCTTTCGAACACGCAAAAAGATTTCTTTGCCCTCGAACTCTCCGGCCAGCCGCTCTCGTTCACCGAGACGACCGACGTTTTGCTCAAACGTTACGGGTTGGATGTTGCCGAAGAGGACGGTACGCTCCAGTATGTCGCATCGACCTATTTGCCGGAAGACGATGTGCTCCGGGATGGCATTTCGCGCGAGGGAGTGCGCGTAGTGACGTTTGCACCAATTCTCCAGAATAAAATTTTTCCTCTTCCACAGATCATCGAGCTGTTAGTCGACATGGGAAGCTGGGGGATGGGGACGCCGGTCGAAATCGAGTTTGCCGTTACAATGTCTGTGCCGGATGGCGAGCCAAAAAATTTTGGCTTGTTGCAAATGCGTCCCCTTGTGCTGAGTCGTGAAATGGAAGAACTCAGCGTGGACGATGAACCGCGTGAGAAAATTCTTTGCTCCAGCAGTCAAGTTTTGGGCCACGGCATCATCAAAGACATCTACGACATTGTGGTTGTTGACCGCGAGCGATTCGACCGGTCCAAAACGCATGATGTTGCTCTGAATGTCACCAAGATGAACGAAGCGCTCATTGCTCAAGGCCGGCCGTATCTCCTGATTGGATTCGGGCGATGGGGAACGCTCGACCCGTGGCTCGGTATTCCGGTGAAATGGGATCAGATCTCGGGAGCGCGGGCAATTGTGGAAACAGGATTTAAAGATATGGATGTTGCCCCGTCGCAAGGGTCGCATTTTTTCCAGAACATCACCTCCTTCATGGTCAGCTATTTCACCGTCAACTCGAAACATCCGGATAGCTATATCGATTGGGGATGGTTGGAATCCCAGAAGGCCGTCGAAGAGTTAGGCGTGGTGCGACATCTGCAATTTGAGAAGCCGCTGACCGTGAAGATCAACGGGCATCGTGGCAAGGGCATTATTCTTAAGCCGGAGTAACC
>DATLYT010000109.1:0-11278 GCA_035574455.1 Bacteroidota bacterium | reverse complement strand
AGAGCCAACAACGCAAAGTGTTGTGATTGGACTTGCGGCGACGCTCCTGGGCGAATCGATTCGGTTCTGGGGCGTTGCGTATGCCGGTAGCCTGACACGCGCCACGGGTTCCGTCGGTGCGCCGGCTGTTATCATGGCGGGGCCGTATGCATTTGTGCGCAATCCGCTGTACGTCGGGAATATCCTGATGTATGTGGGTATCGGGATTCTCTCGAACGCTCTCTTTCCCTGGTTATCGCTTGTGGCCGCCGTGGTTTTCATTGTGCAGTACACATTGATTGTCTCACTGGAAGAGGAATTCTTGGAAAAGGAATTTGGCGCCGGCTATGGAGAGTACAAGAAGAACGTGCCGCGGTTCATTCCACGACTTGTCCCGTATCGAACTTCGGCACAAGCGGAGCAACAGCCGAACTGGAAGGAAGCGTTACGTTCAGAAACGCGGACGCTGCAGGCGCTCGTTCTGATCATCGGCACGCTCATCGTTCTTTGGCGTTGGAACTAAGGCATGGTCAGCCGAGTCATGATGATTGCGGGCGAAGCTTCCGGCGACCTCCATGGCTCCGGCGTCGTCCGTGAGCTGAAACGACTTCACTCCGGCATCGATATCTATGGTGTCGGAGGCGACAACATGGCGCGTGAGGGGATGACGGTTGTCTTTCACATCAACGAGCTGTCGTTTATGGGCTTTGCAGAAGTGGTCAAACATCTGCCGACCGTTTACATGATGGAGAAGACGCTCGAGCAGCTCCTCCTGCTCAAACGCCCCGACGTCGTGGTGCTGATCGATTATCCCGGTTTTAACCTGCGTTTTGCGAGAATTGCGAAACGCCATGGCGTGAAGGTCGTCTATTATATCAGCCCGCAGGTATGGGCCTGGCGGAAGTCGCGGATCAAGAAAATGCGTGGCACGGTCGATAGGATGCTCGTCGTCTTTCCCTTCGAGCAGAAGATGTACGAAGAGGAGGGGATCGAGGCAGAGTTTGTCGGACATCCGTTGGTCGAAGTCTTGCGCTCGCACCTGGACCGACCGAACTTTTTCAAGCGGTATGATCTTGATCCGCAGAAGCGCCTTCTCGGATTGTTGCCGGGAAGCCGGCTCCAGGAAATCGAGCAGATATTTCCCGTGATGCTCGCCGCCGCGCGTCGCATTGCGGATCGGCTGAACCTCGAGGTGGCCGTCGGAGTCGCACCAACACTGGACGAGAACTATTTTCGTACGATGTACAATGTCGATGGCATCCGTTTATTGAAGAACGCCACATATGACCTGATGGAGCACTCGGACCTCGCCATCGTGACTTCCGGAACGGCAACGCTCGAAACCGCGTGCCTCGAAACGCCAATGATCGTCGTCTACAAGACTTCGTGGATCACCTATCTTATTGGGCGACTGTTTGTGCGTGTGAAGAATATCGGTCTGGTCAATATTGTCGCGGGCAAACAAATTGTGCCGGAATTTATCCAGCATCGTGTAACGGTGCGCAATCTCGTGAACGAGGCGGTGGCGATCTTAGGAGACGAGAAGCGGCAGCAGACGATGAAAGCGGATTTGTCCCAAATTCGGAACCTTCTCGGCGCTTCTGGCGCGTCGAGACGTGTGGCGGAACGCATTTTGCAAATGGCGTGAACGGTGAGTGCCCTTCGACTTTTTTTGCTGCCGCTCTCACTGGTCTACGGTGCAGTGGTTTTTGTCCGTAATTGGTTCTTTGATATCGGTTTGTTACCTGTGACGAAGGTGGCCGTGCCGGTGATCTCGGTGGGGAATATTCTTGTTGGAGGGACAGGGAAGACCCCGCTGGTTGAGTATCTCGCGCGACTCCTTCAGCAACACGGAAAGAAAGTTGCCATCATCAGTCGGGGCTACCGGCGAACGACGAAGGGCTATGTGGTGGTCAGTAATGGCGCGCAACGATGTGCCGAAGCTTCCGAATCCGGCGACGAGCCGGCACAGATGGCGGAAAAGCTCGACGGTGTCGTCGTGGTGGTCGATGAAAATCGTGTGCGGGCGGCACAGCGGGTCGTCAAAGACTTTCGCGTGAATGCCATTATCCTGGATGATGGTTTTCAGCATCGCTATCTTCATCGTCATCTCGACCTTGTTGTCGTAACAGCGGAGGAAACGACCTCATTCATGCCGTTGCTTCCCGCAGGGAATCGTCGGGAAACCCTCGCATCGTTGCAGCGCGCGGATGCCGTGGTCGTTTCCCGATGGAGGCACGCGGAGGATCTTGCACAAGCGAGAAGGGTGCTCGAGCGGTGGAACAAGCCTGTGGTGGGAATGAGTCTTCACCCCACCATGCTTGTCCATGCAGCTTCCCGACGACACGAGGAGCTCAGCACAATCAAGGGCAAGAATGCAGTCGCATTTTCCGGGATCGGTCAGCCCGAGGCTTTTGACTGGACGCTCCAATCGCTGGCCGTGAATGTGGTACAGCATCACCGATTCCCTGATCATTATCGGTTCCGGCCACGCGACATCGAAGAAGTCATAGAGTCGTACAAAAGATCACAAGCGGAGTATATTCTCACAACAGAAAAAGATCTCGTGCGGCTTGCTGGAGATGGGACGGTCAGCCAGTCGTTCTTTCAGGAGTTTCCGGTGTTTGCGGTACAGGTCGGTGCGGTAATCGATGAAAAGGAAATATTCCATGAGATCGTTCAGAAAGCATTAGCGTGAGGGAGAGCAGATGCCGTTAGCATTCAACGGGTCACCGGAGATGTCGATGGGCGTTGAGATGGAGTTACAAATCATCGACGCGAAGACGAAAGATTTGATCGCTGGATCGCCATCGATCTTTGAGAGGTTGGGTGGCGAGCAAAAGCATATCAAACCTGAACTCGTGCAGGCGATGATTGAAATTAACACGGGCATTTGTGACAATGTCGCTGAGGTAAAACGTGACCTTCAGATTCAGATCGAGACGCTCAAGGGCGTTTGCAATCAACTCGGCTACACGCTTGCGTCCTCCGGCTCGCATCCGTTTGCGCGGTATGCCGACCGCATTCTGTATCCGGCTGAGCGTTACCGCATGCTCATCGACCGCAACCGATGGCTCGCCCAACGGTTGATGATCTTCGGCTTGCACGTTCACGTGGGAATGCGGGATGCCGAGCATGCGATGGCAATGAACAACGCGATGTTGCACTACTTGCCGCATTTGCTTGCGCTTTCGGCAAGCTCGCCCTTCTGGCAGGGGAAGGACACGGGATTGGCGTCGAGTCGGGTCACAATTTTCGAGGCGCTCCCCACGGCGGGTCATCCGTGCATATTCCAGACGTGGGCGGACTTCGAGGCATTCTATGATTCGATGATTGCTTCGAAGTCGATTACATCGATTAAAGACATCTGGTGGGATATCCGCCCGCACCCGGATTACGGAACGATCGAGATTCGCATTTGCGACGGTCCGGCAACGCTGGAAGAAACTGTGTCGCTGGTTGCTCTCATCCAATGTCTGTATCACTGGTTCGACCAGCAATACAAAGATGGGAAAGTGATTCCTCCGCCGTCGTACTGGATTCTGCGCGAGAACAAGTGGAAAGCCGCTCGTTACGGACTGGAGGCGGAAATCATCCTGAACGAAAGCGGAAAGACAAACCTGCTTCGGTCTGAGATTGAATGGCTGATCAAGATGCTCGAACCGCTCTCGGACTCACTCGGGTGTGGACAGGAGTTCCGGAAACTCCGCACACCGCTCGAGCGCGGCTGTAGCTACGATCGACAGCGGGCGGTCTATGCCAAAGAGGGGACGTTCCTTGCTGTAGCCGAATCGTTGATTGATGAATTCTGGAAAGGGAAGCCGGTGTATTTAGATTGAATGACTATGCGTATTGCCATCACGGATAACCATCGGCCGAAGCCATACTTCGACAACTACATCAACTGGATTCGCAACGTTGATTCGTCAGTCGAATTCGTGAAGTTGTCGTACCATCTGAACAACGCCGAGGCACTAAAGGAGACGGATGCGCTGTTGCTCACGGGCGGCGGAGACGTCCATCCGAAGTATTATGGAAAGCCAGAGCTGATCGACCGGACGGAAGAGGTTAACGAGCTGCGAGACGAGTTTGAGTTCCGCGTGATCGAACTGGCGTTGGAGGCCGATATGCCTATCCTCGCTATCTGCCGCGGCATGCAGGTGTTGAATGTCGCCCTCGAAGGATCCCTCATCATTGACCTTCCGTCGGCGGGATATGCGTTACATGCTGTTGAGGACCTTGAGGAACATCGTCATCCGCTCAACAAGGTTTCGCATTCGTTGTTGGAGGTCATGACGGGGAACGGCTCGTACGAGGTGAATTCTGTCCATCACCAGGCGATCGACAAGCTCGGCCGCGGTTTGATGGTGTCTGCCACCTCTCCGGATGGTGTCATCGAAGCGGTCGAGTGGGCGCTGAAAGACCGGATGCCTTTTCTCCTTGGCGTTCAGTGGCATCCCGAGCGGATGAAAGATGTTGAGAATCCTCACGCGCGAGCAATTGCGGAATATTTTGTACGCGCGGTGAATAATCATCGACGAAGGTAAAAAGCCGTAGAATCATGGGTTGTTGTTAACTATCGAACATTTACTCAATGAAGAACTGGAGCAATGAAGCAATGGCAAAATCCGTAAAATACGTTTACTTCTTCGGCAACGGCAAAGCCGAAGGCAAAGCAGAGATGAAAAACCTGCTCGGTGGTAAGGGTGCTAACCTCGCCGAGATGACCAACATCGGTCTCCCCGTACCTCCGGGGTTCACCATCACCACGGAAGTCTGCACGTGGTACTACAGCAATAACCGCAAGTATCCCAAGACGCTCCGCAAGGAGGTCGAGGCCGCGCTCGCGAAAGTCGAGAAAGCTATGGGGGCAAAGTTTGGCGACCCGGACAACCCTCTTCTTGTCTCCGTTCGTTCGGGCGCTCGCGCGTCGATGCCGGGAATGATGGACACCATCCTGAACCTCGGCCTCAACGACCGGACGGTACAGGGCCTGATCCGCAAGACCGGCAACGAACGCTTTGCGTACGACTCCTACCGCCGCTTTGTTCAGATGTACGGCGACGTCGTGTTAGGCCTGAAACCTCAGCATAAGGATGAGATCGATCCGTTTGAGGCAATCATCGAAGAGAAGAAGAGGGAGCGTGGGGTCAAGCTCGACACCGAACTCACTGCCGACGATCTCAAAGACCTTGTCTTCCGATTCAAAGCTGCCATCAAGCAGCACACGGGTCATGATTTTCCTGAAGACCCGAACGAGCAACTCTGGGGCGCCATCGGTGCCGTGTTTGGCTCATGGATGAACGACCGCGCCATCGCTTATCGGCAGATGTACGATATTCCGGAGTCGTGGGGAACCGCGGTGAACGTGCAAACGATGGTCTTCGGCAACATGGGGAATGATTCAGGGACAGGCGTCGCGTTTACCCGCGATCCTGCGACGGGGGAGAATATCTTTTACGGCGAGTATCTGATGAACGCGCAAGGGGAGGACGTCGTCGCCGGAATTCGAACGCCGCTGCCGATTTCCCAGCTTGCGGCCGAGCAACCGCGCATCTATAAACAGTTAGAGTCGATTCGTCGCATTCTCGAGAAGCACTACCGAGACATGATGGATATCGAGTTTACCATCCAGCAAGGGAAGCTCTACATGCTCCAGTGCCGCGTCGGAAAACGGACGGCGTTCGCGGCGATCAAGATCGCTGTCGACATGGTACAAGAGCGGCTCATTTCCGACCGCGAGGCCTTGCTGCGTATCGAGCCGGATCAGTTGAATCAGCTGTTGCGGCCGATTTTCGACTCGGCGGAGAAAAGCGCGGCGGTCAAATCCGGCAAGCTCTTGGCCAAGGGTCTCAATGCCGGACCTGGTGCTGCGGCGGGTCGGGTCGTTTTCAACGCGCACGATGCGGAAGAATGGGCGAAGCGCGGCGAGCAGGTTATCCTTACGCGTATCGAGACCTCCCCTGAGGATATTCGCGGGATGAGTGCGGCGGAGGGCATCCTGACCGCGCGGGGCGGCATGACCTCTCATGCAGCGCTCGTTGCCCGGCAGATGGGGAAAGTGTGTGTCGCCGGCTGCAGCGACCTCGACATCGACTACGCCACGCATACGATGCGTGTCAACGGCCAGGTGATTAAGGAAGGCGAGTGGATTTCGATCGATGGAACGACGGGCGAGGTGCTCTTCGGCAAGGTGAATACCAAGCCGTCCGAGGTGCTGCAAGTGCTCATTGACAAGACACTCGACCCCAAGGACGCGCCGATCTATCAGGAATTCGCGAAGATCATGAAATGGGCGGATAAGTATCGGAGGCTGAACATCCGCACGAATGCCGACCAGCCGGATCAAGCTGCCAATGCCATCGCATTCGGGGCAGAAGGAATCGGCCTCTGCCGCACTGAGCATATGTTCTTCGGCGAAGGGAAAATCGGCCCGATGCGGGAGATGATTCTTGCAGACTCGGCGGAGAACCGGAAGGCCGCACTGGCGAAACTTTTGCCGCTCCAACGAAAGGACTTTGAAGGTATCTTTGAGGTCATGAACGGTCGGCCGGTAACGATTCGCACCATCGACCCGCCGCTGCACGAATTTCTTCCCCACGATGAACCCGCGCAACGAGCGTTAGCAGAGCAGATGGGGATTTCGTACGAGAAGGTCAAGCAGCGCGTTGAATCGTTACACGAATTCAACCCGATGCTCGGTTTCCGCGGCTGCCGGCTTGGCATTATCTATCCGGAGATCACCGAGATGCAGGCGCGGGCTATCTTTGAGGCGGCCGCAAATGTGAAGAAGCGCGGTACCCCTGTCGAGCCGGAAGTGATGATTCCGCTCGTCGGTAATCCGAAAGAGTTGGAGCATCAGGAAGCGATCGTACGCCGGGTGGCGCAAGAGGTGATGAAAGAGACCGGCGTCAAGTTTCCGTACCTCGTAGGAACGATGATCGAAGTGCCCCGCGGCGCAATTGTGGCGGACCAGATCGCGAAGTCGGCGGAGTTCTTCAGCTTTGGCACAAACGACCTGACGCAAACCACGCTTGGCGTCAGCCGCGATGATGCCGGCCGGTTCCTGATTCCGTACGTCGAAATGGGAATTTACCCGAAAGATCCGTTCGAGGTTCTCGACCGCGAAGGTGTCGGCTCGCTGATGTCCATGGCGGTCGAGAAGGGTCGAGCTACCCGCAACAATCTCAAGGTCGGAATTTGCGGTGAGCACGGCGGCGATCCCTCCAGCATCGAGTTTTGTCATATGATCGGACTGGATTACGTTAGCTGCTCGCCGTTCCGCGTGCCGATCGCGCGGTTGGCCGCTGCTCGTGCCGCTCTGAAGCACAACGACCGGGCATCAACGTCGTCTGTTGGCAGCAAACGAAAAGCGCGGTCAAAACGTCGTTCACGTTAATGCTCCCATCGTAGAAAGGGTGAAAAAGAATGAAGCTTTCTGATTTCAAATATCCGCTTCCTCGAAATCTTATAGCGAAACATCCCGTCTATCCCCGCGATCACTCGCGGCTGATGGTCCTGAACCGGGCTGACGAGTCGATCGAGGATCGAAAATTCTATGAAATCATCGACTATTTGAACAAAGGCGATTGTCTCGTGATCAACGAGACAAGAGTATTCCAGGCGAGGCTCTTCGGGAAGAAGGAAAAGACCAATGCCAAAATTGAGGTATTCCTTCTGCGGGAGCTGAACAAAGAGGAAAATATCTGGGATGTGATTGTTGACCCGGCGCGCAAAGTACGCATCGGCAACAAGATCTACTTTGATGATGGGAAACTCTG
This sequence comes from Bacteroidota bacterium, assembly GCA_035574455.1. GTDB lineage: Bacteria > Bacteroidota > Ignavibacteria > UBA10030 > UBA10030 > DATLYT01. The sequence continues at coordinate 3,518 of DATLYT010000109.1, read as the reverse complement.
GTGTGAGGTCATCGACAACACGACCTCTCGCGGGCGAACCGTTCGGTTTAACCACAAGGGCGATTTTTTTAAGATCATTGAGCGGATCGGCATGACGCCGCTGCCCTATTACATTAAACGGGAGCCGACCGAGAAGGATAAGCAGGCGTATCAAACGGTGTACGCGAGAGTCCTCGGCGCCGTTGCCGCCCCTACCGCTGGTTTGCACTTTACAAAGCCGTTGTTAAAGAAGATCGAAGCCAAGGGTGTCAAGATTGTACCGATTGTCTTACATGTGGGACTTGGTTCATTTCGGCCTGTGGAGGTTGAAGACCTGACCAAGCACAAGATGGATTCCGAGTATTACGAGATCTCCGCCGAGGCCGCCCACCAAATCAATCGGACGATCGACAACAAGCGGAACGTTGTCGTGGTGGGGACGAGCACCTGCCGTGCATTGGAGTCGAGCGTGACATCCGACGGGCACGTGAAACCGGCCAAGGGATGGACCGACAAGTTCATCTTTCCGCCGTACGATTTCAAGATTACGGATCGTCTGATCACGAATTTTCATCTGCCGGAATCGACGTTACTGATGCTCGTCAGCGCCTTTGCCGGGCATGAGTTCATCATGAAGGCGTACAAAAAGGCCATCAAGGATGGCTATCGCTTCTACAGTTATGGCGATGCGATGCTGATCTTGTAGGAAGTCGAAATCTTAAACTGAGACTTCTGAAAAATTCAAAAACAGATCTCTCGCGAGGTTCGCAAAGCTGTTTATTTTCATTGCCTGCATCCATAGAATCATTCGAGGCGGGCAGGTTTGCGGGAGATAATATTTAAGTCTCAATGGAGGTTTTGGGTGTAAGGTTGGTGAGAGAAATGCCCCGTCGTCGTCCAAAAGTATCGGTGATCGTTCCTGCGGCCGGTTCGGGAAGTCGAATCGGCGGCGCGGTCAAGAAGCAATTTATGCTGCTCGGGACGAAGCCCGTCCTCGTTCACACCCTACAGCGCTTCGAGCTCTGTCCGGATGTCGATGAGATTGCTGTCGCGGTGCCGGAGGAATCCATTGTGGAAACGGAAAAGCTGGTAAAACAGTACCGGCTTCATAAAGTTCACCGCGTGGTGGCCGGAGGTGCGAAGCGCCAGGATTCAGTCCTCTATGCGTTACGTCGGCTCACGTTGAATGATTCGGACATCGTACTTGTACACGACGGTGTTCGTCCGTTTATCGAGCCAAAGCGCATCAGTCAGCTCATCAAAAGCTGTCGAGAATACGATGCTGTCGTGCTCGCCGTGCAACCGAAAGACACGATTCGGCGTTCCAACGGCGGCGGATTCTTTGACCAGACGCTCGACCGGTCCGCGCTCTGGCTCATTCAGACACCTCAAGCATTTAAGGCGGGGTTGTTGCGAAAGGCATTTGAGCTGGCTCAGCGAACGAAATTTTACTCGACGGATGAGGCAGCACTCGTCGAACGGCTTGGTGTGAAAGTGAAAATTCTTGAGGGAACGTACGATAACATCAAAATCACCACGCAAGAAGATTTGGAGTTAGGAGCGCTGATTTTGGAGCGCTGGAAGGCCAAAGGGGTGGCATAACCATTGTGAATAAATCGTAGGCACTGGCTATCATTGGACGAATATTTTCAAGATTGACATTCAGGTAGAATAAACATAGCTTAATGGCCAGCACACACCACAGAATATTTAAAATTTAAAGAGAACCTCTCATTTCCGAAAGCTATGTTTCTTCGATATGCGTTTCTTGCTGATTCTGCGTTTCTCGATGCTCAAGGTAAGGTAACCGCTACAGGTATTTTTGATTATATCTATGCGGCTAAATTTCCGGTCAAACATCGAGATATGGTTCTTGTTGCTAAGTTGGAGGGGACAGAATCCGAAACAGGGGATCATAAATTTGCGATCGAGATGCGCGATGACAAATCGAATAGATTAGTTGCTTTTGAGCAAAAGATAGCCTTAACACGTTCTGAGACACGGACTGTCACTGCTGGGGTGATAATCAAGATACAGGATTTCGTCTTTCAAAAACCTGGCCAGTATGAACTTGTGATGTTTGTCAATGATCGATTTCTCGGCCGTGTTATTTTTGAAGTTCGCAAGGTTCACATCAAAGAAGAAGGGGCGACATGAATGGGAGTGCCGCCCAAAAACTTTTGCAGCAGATGCGGCAAACGGCCTCAGGATGGGGCCAGAAAGATTTTGAACATCTCTTTAAAGGATTTGGTTTTACATGGAAAGAAGGCAAGAAACATCGCATTTACTATCATCCCAGATACAAAAACCTTTGGATAAGTGTTCCGCGACACAACACACTTAAAGAATGGGTTGCTCGAGATGCTATCAAGTTAATAGATGAATTACTTATCCTCTCTGGAGGGACAATCAATGGACAAGAAAACAAGAACGCTTGAATACTACAGGCGATTACCGTATTCTCTTCGAACAGAGCCTGCAAGAGATTCTGACGGAAACCAATATTGGCTCGCCGAGTATCTAGAACTACGCGGGTGCAAGATAGATGGTACAACTGAAGCCGAGGCTGTACAGAATCTGCACGAGTTATTTGATGAGTATATTAGCGCAAGACTTGAAGTAGGCGATGAAATACCAGAACCTGCTAAATTGAAAGAAACAGTTGAGGCGCTCTGGATTATTATTCCTAGGACCAAACTTTCTATTGCGGACTCTGAAGCAGTCGTTGAGGAAACAAAACGAACAGAAGGAGAATATGAGGTCATTGCTGCTTGAATGAATAGAGTGATTGGAATGTGCTCATATTCCAGTCTTGTTTGACTGCCTGTATTGCTTTTTCCCGCCAAACTCTCTAACTTGTCCCACACTTGCTACAAGAAGGAGAAGAGATGGTTAATCTGTTTATTGTTGTCTTGCTGAGCTACATCGTTGGTTCCATTCCAACGAGCATTATGCTTTCGAAGTGGAGACACGGGTTCGACATTCGCACGAAAGGGAGTGGAAACGCGGGTGGGACGAATGTCTTTCGCGTCCTGGGGTGGAAATCGGGACTGTTTGTTATGCTGGTGGATATCGGGAAAGGCGTGCTGGCGACCGTGGTGATTGCGCGGCTGTTTTGGGATCCCACACTGCCCTTCTACAACAGGACACCCTTTGAGGATTTTACCGTTATTCAGATCATCTGCGGTGTTTCGGCAATCATCGGACATATCTGGACGGTCTTTGCCGGCTTCCGAGGGGGGAAGGGTATCGCCACGGCTGCCGGGATGCTCATCGGCATCGCGCCGACGGAATTTGCCATCTGCGTGGCGATGTTTTTCCTGGTCTTGTTGGTTTGGAACTATGTGTCCTTAAGCTCGATCGTGGCAGCGGTAACCTTTCCGCTTTCCCTGTTTGTCCGTCATAATGTTTTTGGTGATGAAATCTACGGTTACAACACCCTCGTCTATTTTGGCATTGCGGTTGCCGTTCTGCTCTTGTATTCCCACCGAGCCAATATCAAACGGTTACTCGAAGGTACCGAAAAGAAGATTTCTACC
>DATLYT010000108.1:0-25380 GCA_035574455.1 Bacteroidota bacterium | reverse complement strand
GAGCGGGAAATCTTGCACTGATGGTTTCTCGGCTGAGATACACGATTTACGCCTCATCACACTCTGAGCGAGCCGCGAAATCCCCGCGCGGCATAGTACGATTCCGCGCCGTTGCAGTCGCCCCCTCTGTCACTCCCGCATTCCCGAATGTCTTAATTGGGAGTCTGGCACTCAGATGCCCGCTTAAAATCCGCGGACATGAGAGGCTATTGTTGAGACCGCTTCTACTTGCTTCCCGCCGACTTCTCGGATTGTCGTCTTACTTCCACCCAATGGCTCGTTGCTCCGGCGATGCGATTGCCGGGAACAGAGATCGCCGATGCTACACCGTTGAGCACATCGCCGCGAAGCCGCAGCCAGAACTCGATGGTGTAGGATCCCCGTTTCGATTCTTCCGTGCCAATCTCGCCCGTCGTTCTGCCTGTCACCGTGCTATCGCTAAACCGGACATTGTTCAGTACAGTCGTCGGTTGCTGAGCGAGATGAATATGGACTTCGCCTGCCTCTTTGAACTGCAGAGTCAAGGCAATCTCCTCTTTGTAGGTCTTCAAGATTCCCGACCACGTTCCTAAGAACTGAGCCGGTGTTTGCTTCATGGTCTCGGCGGGAGCCGGTTGTGGATCGCGTGGTTGCTGTCGTTTCTTCCCACGCACGATCGGGATGATCTCGTTCACGATCATTTCCGGATTGCCGTGGGTCGAGTTGGTCAGGACAGCAATCGCAATCTTTTCGGCAGGGATGATCGTAAGCAGTGTTCGCACACCCGGCATCCCGCCGGAGTGTGACACGAGGCGGTAGCCATCGGGATGATCACGGACCACCCAGCCGAAGCCATAGCCGGTTTCAGGTCCCATGACCGAAGTCGGTCGTTGCATCTCATCGGTGGTCTCATCCTTGAGTATTGCTTTCTGATCGGGCAGGCGAGTTTTGAGGTGAAACATCCCGAAGCGAATTAAGTCGTGCGCACTGGAATAGACTGCCGAAGCGCCGGGATGGTCGAAGTCATAGAACGGCAGGGGAGTACCGTCCGCGGCATAGCGGATAGCTTGGTGGCGCTCAAGTCCGGGCGCGACGTTGACCGACGTGTGCGTCATGCCGAGCGGAAGGAAAACTTCTTCGCGCAGGAAGTCTGCGTATGACTTACCGGACACCCGCTCGATGACGTAGCCGAGGAAGCCGTAGCCCTGGTTGGCGTACTGGTAGCGCTCACCCGGTGGAGTCATGATGACGCCATACCGACGGATGGTTTCGTCCATCGTCGGAGGCTTGAAGGGTTCGTCGGCGTAGAAGAACTGGTAGTGCAGCTGTAGTCCGGAGGTATGATTGGCTACACGCCGAACGGTGGCATCGTTTGCATTTCCGATGCGAGCAAGGAGTTTGGCCTCGCCAAGATAATCGTTGATCGGTTTGTCGATATCGATCTTCCCACGTTCTTTGAGGACCATAATTCCTGTCGCTGTGATCGGTTTGGAGATGGAGGCGAGAGAATACATCGTATGCTCCGTTGCCGGAACCTGTCGCTCCTTATCGGCCCATCCAAATCCTTCTTCCCACAAAATCTTTCCGTCTTTTGCAACAGCAACTGCCATCGAAACAACTTTGCGGTGATCGAGTTCCGTCCGAATAAGGGCGCGGATCGTGTCGAACTGGTCGCTCTTCTGAGGCTGAGGTGGAAAGACAACGAGAATCCCAACCAGTACCACTGTCGCCATGGGAACAATCGTCTTTCTTCTTTTCATCGAACCGTCTTTCTTTGCTGCGCCTTTGCTCTCCAGTTGTCTTTCCTATTTTACCGCAATCCCTTGCATTTCAAACCGAGCACCAAACAGCAACGGTCCAGATCCGATGAAAGCCCGTGCAGGGAAATCTTTCTGAAAGTACGTTCGATACACTTCGTTGAACTTGCCGTAGAGCGAAAGGTCGGGACAAAAAACCTGTACGAACACCAGGTTTTCCATCGTCATGTCGGCTTTTGCAAGCACGGCTTTGAAGCCGTCGAGAATGTTTTTCACTTCTTGCTCGACGTCCTTCGGCGGGGCGTTGGTTGCGGGGTCGAGTCCAAGTCTTCCGGCAAGATACAGGGTGTTTCCGACCAGCACGCCATCACTGAACGGAAGCGCTGCCGATGTTCCGGTTCGTATGTTGATTGCGCGACGGTCTGTCTGACCGTCTTGCGCCATCGCTGCCGAAGTGACAACCAGCAGAACGATGAAGGTTCGTAATATGGTCATTTTGTCCTCCTCGAATTTCCGAGAATCTAACCACTCTGTCTATCGGAGTCAAGCGGAGTCAAGGCGAAATTGCCGGTTTTTAATGAGCGGAATGGCACCTTGTTCATTGCTTCCCACCGAAATCTTTCGTTTCTTTCGTTCCCCACGCAAAGGCACATCATCGTGTAGCATACCGAAAGGACCCTCCATGAAATGGATATTTGTTCTTGCTCTCATTCTCGTTGCGGCGACGTCCGCATGGGCACAGTTACCGCCATTGATTGACCGGGAATTATTTTTTGGCGACCCGGAAATTTCTGGCGCTCAAATCTCTCCTGACGGCAACTTCATCTCTTTTATTAAGCCGTTCAATGGTGTGCGAAACATCTGGGTGAAGGAGAGAACTGCCCCGTTTGAAAGTGCTCGGCCGATCACCGCCGATACCACACGCCCCGTCTCGGCATACTTCTGGTCACACGACAGCAAGTACATCCTCTACGCGCAAGACAAAGGTGGGGATGAGAACTTCCGGATTTATTCGGTCGACCCGAAAGCGCCGGGTACGCCAGTTCCGCCGGCTAAAGACCTCACGCCGATGGAAAACGTTCGCGCTATGATCATCGATGTTCCCAAGAAAACGCCGAATGAAATTCTTATCGGATTGAATGACCGCCGCGCGGATTTGCATGACGTCTATCGTCTGAACATTGTTACGGGCGAACGAACGCTCATCCGCAAGAATGACCAGAACGTTGTGGGATGGGTTACCGATTTAGACGGCAAACTGAGGCTTGGTGTGCGCGTCAATGCTACGGGCGGCACGGAGATCCTGCGCGTTGACCCCGACACGCTTGTGGTGATTTATTCTGTCAGCGCGGAAGAATCGGCAGGACCGATTCGCTTCACCCCCGACGGCAAAAAATTCTACCTTGCGACAAACAAAGGGGAAAAACTCGATAAGGTTCAGCTGGAATTGTTCGACCCCGCTTCGGGCAAGTCAACGCTGGTTGACAAAGATCCGCTCAATGAAGTGGATTTGGCTAACGCGATATTTTCGGATGTCACGAACGAATTGTTGGCCACCGTGTACGTCGGCGACCGGACAAGGGTCTATCCCAAAAACAAAACGTTCGCCGATGATTGGGCGAAGTTGAAAAAGGCGTTGCCTGATGGCGAGGTTTCAGTCGGCAATATGACGGCCGACGAGAACGTGTGGGTGGTAACGGTATCGAGCGACGTCGACCCGGGCTCACGGTACTTGTTCGACCGGAGAACGGGAAAGGCCGAACTTCTCTACCGTTCACGACCAAACCTGCCCTCGAACGATCTTGCGCCGATGAAACCGGTGAAATACAAAGCGCGTGACGGCATGACGATTCACGCGTACCTCACCCTGCCCAAAGGAATTCCTGCGAAGAACTTACCGACGGTGATGGTAATTCACGGCGGACCCTGGGCGCGGGATGCATGGGGCTATGATGCGGAAGCTCAGTTCCTTGCCAATCGCGGCTACGCTGTGTTTCAGCCAAATTTCCGCGGCTCAACGGGTTACGGTAAGAAGTACCTCAACGCCGGCAACAAACAATGGGGTACCGGTTTCATGCAGCATGACATTACTGACGGCGTGCGCTATCTTATTCAACAGGGTATTGCCGACCCGAAGCGCGTGGCAATCTATGGCGGGTCTTATGGCGGCTATGCAACGCTCGCCGGTTTAGCGTTTACACCGGATCTCTACGCCGCCGGACTGTCGTACGTGGGTCCTTCGAACATCATTACGCTTCTGAATTCTATCCCGCCCTACTGGGCACCGGTGAAGAAGATTTTTGCCGTACGCGTTGGCGACATGGAAAAGCCGGAAGAACTGAAGATGCTCGAGGCGCAATCACCGCTGAACTCGGCCAAGAATATCAAAGCCCCGCTCTTGGTTGTACAGGGAGCCAATGACCCTCGCGTCAAAAAAGCAGAATCCGACCAGATTGTCGTTGCGTTGCGTGACCTGGGAAGACAGGTGGAGTACATGGTTGCTCCTGATGAAGGCCACGGTTTTGCCGGACGCGATAACCGCATGGCAATGTACACGGCAATGGAGCGATTCTTTGCCAAGCATCTCCGCGGTCGATACCAAGAATCTGTCACACCTGAAGTGAAAAAGAAGCTCGATGCTCTGACAGTGGACATCAAGACTCTCAGGATGCCGGAAAAGGCTACTCCCGCGGATGCAACCGCATCAGCGATGTCTGCTTTTAAAGGCTCAATGCTCAAGCCCTTTGCGGCAAAGTACTCGACCAAAGCCAGTATGATGGGGCGGGAATTCACAATCTCCTCCGTGCGATCCCTCTCGCAGGTCGACGGTGCCGGCAAGAAAGTCTGGCGTCTCGTCGAGACCAGCAGTGGTGCTATGGGTCAGACCGTCGACACGCTCGACGTCGATGCCGAAACGCTGCTGCCGATTCGCCGCTCAGCCCAGCAAGGGATGGCAACGGTTCAGTGCACGTTCAGAGCGGATGGAGTAGAGGGAAAGATTCTCGCTGGTCCCCAAGAGATTCCGATCAGCGCAAAACTCTCGTCACCCGTCTTGTCTGAGGGAGCCGGAATGGAGATTGCCATTTGCACACTCCCTCTTACTAAAGGATACAACGCCACCATCGATGTCTTTAACCTGATGCAAGCTAAACCCCGCACGATGCTAGTAAAGGTGGTGGGAACGGAAACCGTGACCGTGAATGCCGGTACCTTTGACACATTCAAGGTCGAGATAACACCTAAGGATGGCGAAGGCGGAGCGACCAAGCTCTGGATCTCTCGTGACGAACGACGAACCGTGAAGTCCGAAATATCGCTCCCTGCGCAAATGGGTGGTGGAACGGCAGTTGGGGAAATGGTGAAGTAGACTCGGTCTCTTGTCATTCTGAGTCCGTCTCTGGCGGACGAAGAATCTGTTCGACGTATTTTTGGAGTCAAAAGGTAGATTTCCCGCCTGGCCCGAACGATGTTTCGTAGAAGGCAGGCAGGTTTGCGAGTGATACTATCTCAGTTGTCTGTAGAAAAGTCCCCATCGGGCACAACCCGGTGGGGATTTTTGTCTTATTAGTGTCAATGTTTTTCATTTCACCGTGCATGAATACCTTGTCACGACGTCATCCCGTGAGGATGAACAACCTTGCTTCTGTTGTTTTTCTTCCGTTCATTAGGGGCAATTGTTCATGAACGTCTAGATAATCTATGGACACTATCCTTCTTGTCGATGACGACCCACAGATGCTGATGCTGACGGAAACATTTCTGTCGGATGAGGGGTACCGCGTACTCAAAGCATCCGACGGAGCCGAGGCGCAGGAATTTCTCAGCACGACGAAAGAAGAAATCGCGACGATTATTCTCGATTGGTCGATGCCGCGGATGAACGGGATTGAGCTCCTGCAGTGGATGAAGACACAATCCGCGTTCGAGCAGATCCCCGTCGTCATGTTAACCGCCATGGCAAGCTCCGACCACATCCGGCAGGGAATCGAGGCGGGAGCGTTCTACTACTTAGTGAAGCCTGCCGACCCGAAACTCATCCGGTCGATTGTGGCGGCAGCAGTGTCGGATTTTCGTCTGAAGCAGGATTTGACCAACAAACTGAAAGAGAGCGAGAATCCCTACCAGTGGATTGATGAGGCGACATTCCGGTTCCGGTCGCTCGCTGAAGGAGAATATATCGCCGTGCGGATTGCGAATGCAGCCTCATCTCCTCAATATGTTATCGGCATTTCGGAAATGATCACGAACGCCATCGAACACGGCAACTTAGGCATCACCTACCGGGAGAAATCCGAACTTGTTGAGAAGGGGGAGTGGTTGAAAGAAATCGAGCGTCGGCTGAACCTGCCCGAGAATGTGAACAAGTACGTCCATCTGACGCTCAAACGCCGAGGGAATACCATGACGGTATTGATTGAAGACCAGGGACCGGGTTTTGACTGGACCAAGTATCTCGAAATGGACGAAGTTCGCGTTTTCGACAATCACGGTCGCGGTATCGCCATCACCAACAAGTATCTGAAGTTAGAATACCTCGGCACGGGCAATAAAGTTTTGTTGACCATGCCGCTGTAACATCAGCAACCCTCCGAAGGTCTTCACGTCTCCTTCGTGAGCCTTCGGAGAGTTGTGAGTGCCTACTGATTTTTCTGCATTCGGTAGTTTTCGTACTGAATGGCTTTCTTCGCTCGCCGCGTGTCGCTGCTATCCCTCAAGAGTTGCTGGAACGACTCCAACCGCGTTGCCTGCTGTTTTAACTCCTCCGATCCCGCTCCTGCCACTGAAGCCGCTGGCGATGCCATCAGCATCTGGCGCGCTTGGTCAAGCTCCGCCGCGGCCTCTTCGACACGGCCTTCGTCGATAGCCTGCATCGCGCGCTCTACCTTCCGTGTGGACACTGCTATATCCGCTTTCGCCTGTACCTCCATATCGCGATGCTTTTCAATCACAACGACGTCGTCGGTATAGTGTATGCGGGTGGTGAACGACGGTTCCTCGCGAAGTCCGGGGTAGCTCGTCTCGTACCGCAACACGCCGCGTGCAACAGTCTTCGACCCCGAACCCGGTGGAATCTGCAATTCAACCGTCAGCTCGCGTCGGTCATCGGCGTAGAGATCGCCGACCGAAATGACCAGCGCCTCGCGGTCGGGGCGATATTCACAGCCGATGACGTCGTTGACTCGCACGCCGTGGCCGAGTTTGAGTTCCAGTACTGCGTTTTGTGCCACCACACTCGACATCATGTTGAACTCCTTCCGAAAGATAGAGGCGAGGCTTGTAGGACTTTCGATAAAGTAGTAATTCCCGCCACCGCTTTCTGCAAGCCCTACCATCAGGTTTTCGTTGTACTCCAGCCCCACGCCCATCGTCGTAAGGACGATCGACCGCGACCGGTAACGGCGTGCGATGCGATTGAGCTCGTGCGGGTCGGTGATGCCCTGATTAGCAAGACCATCGGAGAGAAGGATGACGCGATTCACGTAGCGCTTGCTCGCGTGATGTTCGACTTGCCGAAAGCCTTCTATCATTCCGCCGCCAAGATTTGTCGAGCCGCGCGCGTAAACCGATTCTACAAGCCGTTTCAGCGCCAGTTTGTCTCGAACGGGGCCAGCTTCTCGCAACAAATCAATACGGTCGTCATACACGACAATCGAAAGAATGTCTTCGCTCGAGAGTCGGTCGATCAGGGTAAGGAGTGCGCGCTTGGCATAATCGATCTTGCCCTCGGCAGCCATCGAGCCGCTGCGGTCGAGCACGACAGAAAGATTCAGCGGCTTGCGATTGGTACGTCCAACATCCGGGGTAGCAATGCTCACGTGGAGATACGCAGTGCCGCCGTGGGATGATATCGAGGGGCAGTTCAATCGCGCATCGAGTGCTATTGTCCGGCTCGGAAAAGAATTCCTCGGACTACATTGAGCCTGCTGAAACGCAGCCAGTGCCATCCATACGACAAGAGCTGTGAGTTTCATGTGAATACCCTCCTGTTTGAAATAGTGTTGAGAATAAGTATTTTGATTTACCTCTTGCCCGTTCATATCATTAACCAATGAAAGGTAAATGAGCCCGTCCCTCAGTCTGGTGCAATCCGACGAACGTATCCTGCAGCGCATACGGGACGGGGATGAGGAAACGCTCGTTCTCTTGTACCGGGTGAACCGGCGAGCAGTCGAAGCGTTTATCGGTCGCAACAGTGGCACGTCTGACGATGCGGACGACCTCTTGCAGGAGGCGCTCGTGGTTCTCTGGGAACGGGTACGCTCAGGTCGGTTTGAACAACGGGCACAGTTGAGTACATTCCTCTACGCGACGGTGAAAAACCTCTGGTTCCGGAGACTCGCGCGGAAGAAGAGAGAAATCGCAACCGAGCTCGACCCCGAGCAGACATGGGACGGCCAGCAATCCGCACTAGAGGATTTGGTTGATGATGAAGCGGCTGCGCGGGTGCAGCGTGCACTCCGGGTCATCGGCGAACCCTGTCGCTCCCTCCTGCTGCTGTTCTACTGGGAAGAACGCTCAATGGAGGAAATCGCCGCAGCGTTAGGGTTTGCCAACGCTGACACGGCGAAGGCAAAGAAATATCAATGCAAGAAGATGCTGGAGAAGTTGTTGAAGGAAATCTAAGGCATGAGCGAAACAGTCAACAAGCATTGGACTCGCGATGCAGATTTGCTTGAACGATTTGTGCTCCATCGCGTGGACGAGGTGGAGCGCACGCGGCTCGAAACGCATCTGATGATGTGCGAAGAGTGTCAGTCCGCCGTGAAGAACGAGCAGATGTTGGTGCTTGGCCTCAAGCGCGCTGGACAGGAGGAGATGAAAGCGCGGCTACGTGAACGCCTTGCAGCAGCCGAGCCACAAAAAATTACCGTGCATGTCCCCTGGATGCGTATTGCCAGCGTTGCCGCCGTTGTGGTAATCCTCGTTGGGCTGGGAATCTACAACCGTTGGTTTGAGAAAGAACAGTTGAGTACTAGCGAACAGCTCATCGAGCCGCCGCGCGAGCGTGATACATCAGCAGAACGACGGCAGATCGAGGGCCAAAGAGACGAGGCGCGTAACGTCCCTCGGGCATCAGAGCTTCAACGCCGCGATCAAGCATTGCGCCAAAGTAGAGAATCCCCGGCGGGCGAACACGACGTTGGTTTGCAACGTGACGCCGTTGAAGCGATGAAACTACAGGCTCCCGCTGCCGCAATTGCCGGGGCAGAAAAGGAAGACACCTTCGACGCGGCCGAAGGAGTAGCGCGTCAACAATTTTGGGTTGAGGGTACGGTGGTCACAGATCCACACAAGCAGATGGCAGCGGAGTCGACGCCATCGATGGTGCAAAAAGCAAAACCGGTTTCTCCGACCGTCCGAGTAGAAACGCAGTCTGCTTCTTCTCCAACCGTTACGGTTGTTGAGCGTTCGCTCGATCAACTTCCGCCGCTCCGTCAACAGCGACAGCGTGCGTTGGCGAAACAACAAGTCCAGACGCTGGTCGAGCCTTATGAGGTGGGCTATCGTTTTGTGCTGTACCGTGGTAGTTCCCAGAAGGGGGAAGTGGAGCAGACAGCAGTCCTGAGAAAAATTTCAGAAGATTCTGTGGTTGTGATTCTAGGGAACGAACAGATCGGCTACCGACTACCCCCGATGTTGAGTCGGCATCTGCAGCAACGGAGTAAGGAGCGTTAGGTGCAAGGGTCACAGCTTTGAGAGAATCCATAATATGACGTTCACGATTTACGGATTTCTTTCACTACTCGCCACAATGACGAATCTCCTCTTCGGGATTTTCGTCCTTTTAGAAAACCCACGGAGCCCCGTCAATAGGCTCTGGTCGCTGACCATCGCTTGTCTGATTCCCTGGGGTTTTGGTGAGTTCATCATGCGGACGATCCACGACTACGAAGCCGCTGAGATCGTCAGTCGATGGAGTGGCATCGGATTCTGCTCGATCCCATCGTTCTTTCTTCACTTTGCGATAGCCTTCTGCAAGCGGGAGGACCTTCTTCACCGCTTTATGCTTCTCCCGTTGATCTACGCGCCGGCCATTATCTTTTCCGCTCTCCAAGTATCGGGTCTTGTGACAAAAATAATCCCTCTCTGGCATGGATTTGCCAGCACGCCTGCGGAAGCGTACATCTATTATCTGGCGTGGGTGGAATTTGCATTCGGGGTTGGCTTGTTTCTTTGCTATCAGAAATTCAAACGATCGACGACAAAGCACGAGCGCTTTCAAACGTTGTTTGTTCTGCTGGCGGTGATTATTCCTCTCACCATTGGCACCGTCAACGACGCCCTCTTTCCGTTGTTCGGTGTTGAGACGCTTCGCATCTCGGTCCTCTCCACCACACTCACTGCCGGACTCATCACCTTTGCGATCGTTCGCTTTCAACTCATGGCGTTAACCCCGCAAGCAACGGCGGGTAATATCCTCCAGACGATGGGTGACCTGCTTTCGGTACTGGACGTGCAAGGTTACATTCAATACGCGAACCCTGCCTTTCTCCAGATGGTGGGGTTTTCAAGACCCCTCCGCGGCCAGATTCATGCACGGGCCTTCATTCCGAACATCGACGCGATTCTGTCGGAGATGAAAATGCTTGGCACGCGTTCCGAAGCAGCACGCAGCTTTCGTGTTTCGTACAAAAAGAGTGGTGGGGCGCTGATCCCCGTTTCACTTCTTATTTCTGCGATCATCGACAAGGGAGAGACGGTGGGGTATGTGTTGCTCGCGAGAGACATTCGGGAAGAACTGCACTTGCAACAGCAGCTGGCTGATGCGGCGCGTCAACGGGAAGAGGCGCTCAAGCTCTACGCGAGTTCGGTGCAACGGATCCAGGAGGAGGAGCGTCAGCGGATAGCGAGAGAATTGCACGATGACCTTTGCCAGCGGCTGAGTGCAGTGCGGTTAGAACTGGACATGGTCGATTATGATTTGAAGCAACAAAAGCGGAGGGCACTCAAGAAGCAGCTCCGGGCGTTGAAACGTCAAGTCGATGGTATGATTGGGGATGTCCGCAAGATGTCGACAAGCCTCCGTCCGACAGTTCTGGACGATTTCGGCCTTGTCACAGCGCTCAAGATGCTCTGCAAGGAAGCCGGCCGAACACGGAAAACAAAGGTGGTGTTTCAGACGTCGGACGGCGTTTCTCGCCGGTACGAGAGCGAGGTGGAAATCGCACTTTATCGCATCGCTCAGGAAGCACTATCGAATGCCGTAAAACACGCACGAGCTTCGAAAATACTTGTCCAGCTGAAGCACGTCGACAATCATGTGCGGCTGATCGTTGAAGATAACGGAAAAGGATTTTATGTTGACGACGTGGCACAACACGCCTCGACAGCACAAGGGTTGGGCTTGCTCACAATGAAGGAGCGGGCGGAGTTGCTGGGAGGTCGTTACCGGATCGAGACGGCGTCAAGGAAAGGAACGAGAATCGATGTTGAAATCCCGCTCCAGAACAGCACGAAGCGCTAAGGCCCGCGGGCCGATTCGGATCGTCCTTGCCGACGACCATGCGGTGGTTCGGCGAGGGTTGAAATCCTTGCTCAACCGTGGGGACGGCATGAAGGTGGTCGGTGAGGCAGGCGACGGCCAGCAACTGCTCAGGGTTGTTGAGCGTGCGAACCCAACACTTGTCATACTTGATATCTCCATGCCGCGGATCAACGGTGTTGAGGCAGCCCAGCTTCTCAAAAAGCGGCACCCCCACCTGAAAATTTTAATGTTAACGGTTCATCAGAACGAGGAATACGTTTCCCAAGTGCTGCAGGCAGGGGCTGATGGATACTTGCTGAAGAATGCCGGTGCAAAGGAAATTCTCGCCGCTGTCCGGTCGGTTGTGCAGGGCAAACGGGTCTTTAGTGAAGGTGTATCGGAGATGATTGTCCAAGGGTTCGTGCAACGGCAGGAGCGGCGAGCCACCGCTCAAAGGCACCGCGCAGCGCTTACGAAACGAGAAATCGACGTCCTTCGATTGATCGCCCAGGGTCGAACAAGCAAGCAGATTGCTGTGACACTCTTCATTAGCGAAGGAACAGTCAACACCCACCGGATGAACCTGATGAAGAAGCTCGATATCCATGATAAGGCTAGTCTCACACGCTACGCGCTGGAGAACGGCCTCCTACCATAGCGCACTCTTGAGTTGAAATCTTCTCTGCGTTTTTCCTCCACCACCTGAAGTCATCTCTACAGAAAAAATCTATAGTCCATATGATTGTCTGCTAACCGATCGTTCGTTACAATCCAGCACTTTTTGCAGTTTGCAGTGCGGATGGGGAGCATATGTTGGCTGGAGAGCAGGTATCAAACCGGGTGATAAGTTCGCGAGGTCCGATGACTCTTGAGAAAACGTCAGCGATGATTCTCGTCATTGAAACCGACCCGCTCATGCGGGATATGCTGCACCACTTTCTTGTCGACCAGGGATATCAGGTTATCCCCGCTCCGAATGAGCGTGAAGCGATCGAAAAGGTACGTCAATACGGCGAGGCAATTCGGGTTGTTATTTCCGATGTCGAGGTGCGCGATCGGGGCGACGTGTGGGCATTTCAAATCATCAAGGAGACCAGCCCGAGTGTACAATTTATCGTCACAAGCACATTTCTCAATCCTCACGCACGCGAGATCCTGAAACAGGAAGGCGTACAACACATTCTCCAGAAGCCCTATACGCCCGACGAGATTCTTTCCGCTCTTCGCGAGTTGTTTCAATAAAGAACAAATAGTACCTCAGTGCCGACGCAGAGACTCTCACCTCATTCACACCTCATATAAACAGTATAGTTCCAAAAATCCGTCAATCATCTGATTGCGGTTGCACCGTCGTTTCCTGACATTCTTCCCACTAATCCCTACATCACATCCCGAGTCATTCAATAAGGAGGAGATATGAAGACTCGATTGATCCTGTCTGTCTTCTGTCTGCTGTTTCCAGGTGCAGCGTTATTCGCTCAGGTTACAAATGAGGGAGCAGCGTTCGGTGGGATAGCTGCCGATTATGCAGTATCCGACGTCCGTAATCGATATTTTGTCGTTTTCCACGAACCGCCCGGCGCTGCTGAGCGGCAGATGGTCGAAAGCCATGGCGCTCAAATCATCTGGGCATACAAGGTCATTCCCGCCTTTGCTGTTTACGCCCCTTCCAGCAGTATTGTGGACGCGATCCGGCAGGACTCGCGTGTGCGATACGTCGATAACGACAAAGTTGTCTACGCTCTGGGTGATGAAGCAAATCCGGAAATGACTGATGCGCAAAACGATCAGGCTAGTGTTTTCGCGGCACACGACATCGTCAAGGCCTGGATTCAGCAGATGGACGATGATCGACTGCAGTTTTTCATCAAAGTCCGCGACTTAACTGGAGTCAATCAAAGCACGGGCGATGGACTTCCGCCGAATACCCGCTGGAAGATCAACTTTTCCCTCCAGCAGCCAGGTAAGGCGACGGCCGACCAGTATTTTGTGGAGATGAGGCGCGGTGAAACTGGAGCGCCGACATTTCACTGGGGCTTTCTCTCCGGAACGTCGAGCGTGACCGGCGGAACAGCAGATGCGGGACAGATTCTCGTTGCTCAATCAACAATTACGATCACGAATTCGATTAGCAAGTTTTCCGGTGCACCGAACGGAAACGGACCGATCACGAACGGAGACGTGCTGAGCGCGCCGTTTGCTCAGGTGCAAGAGTTAGGCGGGACGAGTGTGACCGGTGGAGTTCTCGTTCAAGTTGATCGCGCACCTAACGCTGGCGGCGGGCGGAGCTTCACGGTGCGAGCTCTTCTTGCAAGTCCCAAAGCTCTCGATTTCGGAAGTGTCATGCTCGGTGCGAGCAAGACACTTACAATAACAGTCCGAAACACAAATCCTGACCCACTGGTGATCTCGCTTGTTCAGTCCAATAACAGTTCGTACACGGTTTCTCCAACGAGTGCCACTATTCCTTCGGGTTCCAGCGAAACGTTCTCCGTCGCCTTTACTCCTGCCTCAAGCGGTCCTCAATTTGGGACGTTGTTTTTCTACAACAATGCAACATCATGGGCTGGAACAGTTTCGTTGCGGGGCACAGGGTTCTCGCTCAACGAGGGTGAGTCGACTCCTTGGGGTGTTGCTGCTGTGAACGCTCCTCGTGTTTGGAACCGCACAACCGGTAGGTCTGTCAAAGTCGCGGTGCTAGATACCGGGATCGACTCTCTGCATTGGGAGCTTGATGGACGGTACCGCGGTGGATATAACTTTGTCGCTCGTAACGGAAATCCGTGGGATGGTCATGGCCACGGAACACACGTCTCCGGTACCATTGCCGCAGAATTGAACGGGTCGGGCCTTATGGGCGTATCGCATGATGTGGAGCTCTATGCGCTTAAAGTTCTGAGTGATGGGGGCAGCGGCTCGTTTGCAGATGTGTATGCGGCGATCGATTGGTGTCTGCAGAACGGCATCCACATTGTCAATATGAGTTTGGGCGGACGGGTCTATGATCCGACCGGCGAGCTTGTGTTCCAGAATGCGTTCAATGCCGGACTTCTCAGTATCGCGGCGGCAGGGAACGGCGTTAACGGTATCGGAACGCCGCACGTGAATTATCCGGCAGCCTATCAAGGTGTGGTGGCGGTAGGGGCGGTTGGGAAGAACCTGCAACGCGCGGCGTTCTCTGATTTTGGTCCTAACATTGAAGTCGTTGCTCCGGGCGTCGATGTTCGTTCCACAGTCCCGCGGGGGATCGGTCGAGAAGCTGTGGTTGAGCATGCGGGAACAATGTTGGAAGCGAATCCGCTTGCCTTTGCCGCTCTCACGGGTGGTGCTGGAGTCACCGGGAAAGCCGTACCGTCAGGTCGCGGTTTAGGTCCGGCTGATTTTCCGCCGGAAGTCAACGGCAACATTGCTCTTATTGAGCGCGGCGATATCTCGTTCGCCGAGAAAGTCCGCAACGCGCAGGATGCCGGAGCGATTGCCGTGATTATCTACAACAATGCGCCCGGAAACTTTAGCGGAACATTGGGCACGCCAACGGATGAGGTGAGGAATCGTCCATGGGTGCCCGCAGTTTCTTTGTCGCAAGAGGATGGGCAGGTTCTTGTTGCAGCAGGCAGGCCAACAATCACCGTCTTTAATGTGGCCAGCGATTTTGCGAAATTTCAGGGCACATCGATGGCCAGCCCACACGCAGCCGCCGTTGCCGCACTTGTGAAGGCTGCAAACTTCTCTCTCACCAATCAGCAAATCCGGACCATCCTCCGGGAAACGGCGACCGATCTTGGCGCTCCGCTGTACGACCCCGAATATGGGTATGGTCTGGTGAATGCCGAGGCCGCAGTCAATAAAGTCACCGATCCGTCATTCACAAAATTCGGCTCGGTGAGTAACTTGGGAGACCGGGTGATGTGGACGGGCTTCATCGCGGCGGGAGCGCAATCGTCCGGACCGAATGTCTGCACGTTTGAAGGCCCGGCCAACGATTGCGACCGGTTCTTCCTGCAAGTCAATGCACCACTACAGGGGCCACGCGAAGTAGTGCGGGTTACGATTAACAATTTTGGCATGAACGATCTTGATCTCGTCATCCGAAATGAGCAAGGACAGACGGTGGCTTCAAGCGGGGCATTTGCCGGCATTGCAGAGGGTGCGAGTTTCCCTGCTAATCCGGGTACGTATGAAATTATCGTGATCGGTTATGCGGCTGCTGCGGCGAACTATTCCGGTCTCGCTGAGGTGATTCAGGGTCCTGGCGTCCGTCAGCCGACGTACGTGCAAGGCGGAATTCAATTCAGCCCGAACGTCACCCCGCAAGCGCCTGAGCTACCACGCGGTGGCGAACCCTCGATTCGCGTTGATCGTGATGGATTTGTCTATGCCGGCGGAATTCGGGGATTGACCTCTGGCGGCGTCGACCTGTGGCGATGGGATACGAAGAGCGACCCCTGTCTGCGCAATCCGCAGTATTTGGGTCAACCGATTGAAATTCCCGAAACCCAGGTCGGTGGCCTCGGTGGTGGTGATTTAGAAATTGCCATCTCACAGCCGGACAACCCCAACGACACGCCGGTCATCACCATTGCCAGCTTGCTCCTTGCCAACGTTCCTGTAGCTATTTCGTTCGATCGTGGACGGACATGGGAGCGACATGAAGTTGGCGATTTACTCATTGGCGGTACCACGGCAACCGACCGTCGTTGGTTAACGGCGTATGGCAACAACACGCTGTATCTCTCCGTGCGGAGTCTGGCGAGCCCGACCCTCAGCGATCTCTACGTTTCAACATCCATCGACCATGGGCGCACCTGGTCGCCGCGCAGTATCGTCCGGTTGGGTGCAAATTCAACACCCGGTTATCTTGATGTCGACCGCCGACCCATCGGCTCCGGACCTGGAGCGGGTAACATCTACTACTCGCATCAGAACGCCAACACCATGTTTGTCAGCGTTGCCGAGCCGTCGCCAATTCCCGGCGTCTCTCCTACCGGCGGTCCGCTGACGTTCCAAACCTTTGTCGTTGACAACACCACCGGCCACGGCCATCTGTTCGATGTAGTGCGCGTCGGTCGGGATGGAACGCTCTACGCCGTCTGGTCGGATGACTTTAATATTTATCTCGCCACGTCCACCGATCAGGCTCGTACCTGGTCGCCGCCGGTTCGCGTGAACGACCCCAACACAGTCGATGTGAAAGGCCGACCTGTACGAACCAATATTTTCCCTTGGCTTGTGCCGGGTGATCGTGGTCGTGTTGGAATCGTCTGGTTTGGGTCGAACGGAGTGAACAACGGCGATAACGGGGGCGATTGGGCCGTGTATTATGCGTTCACAGACAATGCCCTGGACTTTAACCCAACCTTCCGGCAGGCCCAGGCGAGTGATCATTTTATCCACGCGTTTAATGTCAGTGAGCTTGGGCTCGGATCCGGTGGAGCGACTAACCGGAACCTGCTGGATTTCTTCCAGGTCGATATGGATCCGACCGGTGCCGCCGTCATTGCCTTTGCGGACGACCATAACGATTTCGATGGTCAGACGTATGTCGCCCGCCAAATTGCGGGACCGAGTTTACTTGCCTCCGTAGGGACGGTCAGCGCAACAACCTGTCCGCCCATACCGCTTGACCATAATCCGAATCGAGTGGCGAGCGATCCGGAAGTGATCGACTTCCCCCGCGATGCACAGGTGTTACGGCGGACGACCATTCAGACAGATGTTCCGTTCGACATTACCTCCATCGACTATCAAGATGCATTCTCAGAGACAGGCGCTCGGCAGCTTTCGGTGACGATTGCCGTCTCCGACATGACGAATCCGCCGCTGGAGGGATTCCATTGGGTGGCGTTTTTTACTGCCAACGCCCGAGACAATCTGTTCGACCGCGGTCAGTCGTTCTTCGTTGAAGCAAGCACCGACCCACGCGACGGAGCCTCGGCCCTTGCACCGCTCTTCTTTTATGGAACAGCGGCGCGCCGAGCTGATGGAGCAATCATTTCCACGCGAGTCGGGGCAGCCGATGCGGGTTCGTTTGACTCTGAACACAACACCGTAACGATCAAGCTTGGTCTTGAGAAGGTCAATGCCATCGCCGATCCGGATGTCGTCGTAGGCAGTCGGCTGATTGGCTTGCGCGGAATCAGCTTCGCAGGCGGAGGCGTGGACATCACGGGTCCCGTGATAGGACGAATTACCGGTGCAGATGTAGAACGCGACTTTACGCGTGGGGGAATCGATTTCATTGTGGGTAGTCAGGAGCCAAGGTTGGTGCTCGACTGCGACGATCCTTCCATCACACGTTTCGGCGGCTGGCATCAGGTTGAGGATGAACGAGCAGCCGGCGGTCATTATTGTCGCAGTGTCGGTGCGAAGAACGGAAGCGCTTCTCTAAGCTTCACCTTCACCGGAAGCGGCGTGGATGTGCACTACGCCACGGGTCCACGCGGTGGGACAGCCGAGGTATTCATAGACGGCGTGTCGCAGGGCAGGATAGACTTCTATCGCGCGCCATCAGACCCGAATCGCCCGGATAACTCTGGAAAGAAGGATTTGACATTCGGTGTCGTGGCAAGGTACAGCGTCTCGCCCGGCACACATACCTTCCGACTGAATGTGTTGAATGATGGGCCAAGCTCCTCGCCGCCGCGGAACATGGTCTACGTCGATGGCTTTGTGGTCCGCGGTGCGCCACAGGGGACGGGCAATCCGACCGAAACACAGTCACTCGTGAGCTCAACGGTGAGTCCCGCCTCGCTTGTCTCCCAGACGCTTGAAGCGGGAAGTTCCACAACGCTCATGACCGGCGTTCTCGAAGCTCCTGAAGGTACGGATTTAGATCTTGTTGTTCTCAATCCGCTTGGAGCCGTTGTGGCGCAGTCACGCACCTCGGAATCGCCTGAGGTCGTGCAATTTGCTCCTGCCACGACGGGGCTGTACATCTTCCAAGTCATTAACAATTCCCTTACTGCAAGCGCCGACTTTACACTCTATCAGATCACAACCCAAATGGCCATCCAAAGCACGAAAACTGTTGCGCAAGAGACATCATCGGGAGAGCCGCCAAATGTCTTTGCCCTGCATCAGAACTATCCCAATCCCTTTAACCCCGTAACCCACATTGCCTATCGGTTGCCGGGGGATGGGTATGCGACACTCAGGGTGTATGACATGATAGGCCGAGAAGTAGCTGTCCTGGCGCGGGGCATGCAGAGTGCGGGCGTGTATTCCGTGCGGTTTGACGCCAGAAGGCTTCCGAGCGGTGTCTATTATTATCGACTCGAGTTCACCGACGCCGAGGGTAAGACAAGGTCTGAGGTAAAGAGCATGATGCTTCTCCGGTAACTGTAGCCTCCCGGTTGATCCTGTTGTCAGTAAGTCAGCTTTCCAGGGTCAAAAAAGCCCCTCATCATCAGAGGGGCTTTTTTTATGCGGCGGGTGGGAACATCCAATTCAGGGCATCCGTCTATCAGTCTGAATCCATTCTCCATTAGGCAAGCGTTAGATAGGGGTGAATGAATATGCTGAATACACTATTAGTAGGTGTGCTGCTTTCTGTGCCCTCGTTTGTTTTGCCGCAAGCCGGCGTTCTTCATGATCCTGACGAACCGCAATCGGTCGTGTGGTTCGACAAGAGCACGAGGCGTGGTTGGCTTGGTGTCTCGGTTCAGGACCTGACTCCACGGCTCGCAAAAGCAAATGGGAATAAAGTAACCGAGGGGGCGCTGGTGAACGATGTCGAGCGAAAAAGCCCGGCGGACTCGGCAGGAATTGAAGAGGGAGACGTGATTGTAGAATTCGACGGTCGCAAGGTCTATGATGCCGACGACCTGAGCAAATTCGTTGGGAGAACCAAACCCGGCACAACGGTCACTATTATTGTGGACCGGAAAGGGACGACAAAGACACTGAAGGCAACAATCGGCAAATATCCTGCACGCAGGGCTCGTGTATTCTCGTTTCGTGGTCCGGGTAGTCGGGTGATCACCATCGGCACGAGTAAATTCCTGGGAGCAGAATTGCGGCCGTTGGGTAAGCAGTTGGCAGAATACTTCCAGGTTCCCGATGGAAAAGGTGTCCTTGTCGAAAGCGTCGAAAAAGAGAGTGCAGCGGAAAAAGCAGGTTTGAAAGCGGGGGATGTCATTATCAAAATCGGTAATGAGCGAGTACGCGATGTGAACGATGTCTGGGAAATTCTAGAAGATTACGATGAGGGTGAGAAGGTTGAGGTCGAAGTGATCCGGAAGGGAGCGAGCAAGATAATCACCATGGAAATAGAAGAAGGTGAAGAGAGCAGCTTCTACGAATTCCGCATGGAACCGCGGATGCCGTTTTTCAGAGACCTTGAGAGAGAGATTCGGCTTAACATCAAGCCTCGTATCGAGCTGGATGAAATACGGCCGGACCTTGAGGAGCTCAAGGATGAGATACAGCGGCTGAAGGATGAATTACGCTTCAGACATCTTCCGGATGTCAGGATACGAGTGGAAAAGAATCTCCGTAGTACGATTTAAGGGCTGAGAAGATCATTGCTCAGAACTTTCGTACCACGGCAATAACACTAGGCAGGCGATGTACAGTTTTCCCGAGTAAGGTTCAATCTCGTGGAAGTGCATCGCCTGCGTTTTTTCGGTATGACGTTACCAAAATAATTCTTGGCATGAGTTGAGCGCCCCAGAAAGTTCATTGCCGTCGCCATCGAACCAAGGTCGGCGGCTCTTCACTACGAAACCCTTTGGGTTGGTAGACCCGATGCTCCTCTTCTCGTTCCGACGCTCCGCGTTGGAACGGCACCGGTACTCCGGCGTCCGTCTTGATAAGATGGAGTCCACCTGCATCCAAGAATCTTCATTGTGAGGCGGGCTCCACCGAACTCTGTCTTCCTTTGTGTTTCTTTGCGCCCTTTGCGGTGACTTCTTTAACTGCCAAGGATGCCGCCATCGACTCGAAGTCAACGGCTTGACTGATTGCGAAACACCGCTCTGCGGGTTTTTTCCAGCTTTTCCGTGTATTGATTCAACCATCCGTTTCAACCGATTGCTGAGAAGTAGAGTAATTCTTGACATGAGTTGAAACGATCCGTACCTTAAAACAAATTCAGCCGCGATAAATCCGACCCGTATCGGATTTTTTGTCGGCCTGGTGGAAACTTAGAACACTGTTATAGTTTCCAAGAACAATTCTTTGGGGTGGCTATGGAAGAAAAAGAACGAATCATCGAGGCGGCTCGCGAGAAATTTTTTGCTCAGGGTTTTTCAAAAGTCACGATGGATGAAGTTGCCTCCGAACTGGGCATAAGCAAGAAAACGATCTACAAATTCTTTCCGAGCAAGGAAGATATTCTTCGAGCCGTCGCGCAGATGATGATGAAGCGCGTGGAGCGTGAGGTCACAAGAATCGTCTCCTCCCAAGCGCCATTCGGGCAAAAAATGACCGAACTGTTGGCGTTCATCGGCAGTTTTTTGGGACGGATGGGGAGGCCGCAATTGTTGCTCGATATGAAAAAGTACGCACCAGAGCTCTGGAAAGAAATTGATGCATTCCGTCACGAACATATTTTAACCAAAATCCAGACGATGTTTCGCCAGGCAAAGGAAGAGGGGGTTCTCCGCAACGATGTCAACACCGAAGTTCTGATGCTGATGTTTCTCAAGAGTGTGGAGGGCATCGTTACGCCGGACACGTTATCGGCACACTCGTTTTCGGCCGCGGAAGCGTTTCAGTCGATTTTCAAAATTCTCTTTGAAGGGGCTCTCACCGAAGACGCGCGCAAAAATATCCATCTGTTCGAACCCACGTACTCACCCACACTTTGATCTGAGGCTTGTATGAACATCATCCCCCGTAGCACATTCACCATAGCGCTTTCCGTTTTTTTGATGTCGGGCTGTAGTAATAATAACGGCACGATCATTAGAGAATCCGGGACGCTCGAAGCAACCGAAGTCACTGTGAGCACGCACGTCGGAGGAACCGTGGTAAAATTATTTGTGGAAGAGGGTGCGAAAGTCAACGCGGGCGATACTTTGGCGACCCTCGATGCGACCGACTGGGTGCTTCAGCTCAGGCAGGCAGAGGCAGGGCTTGTTATGGCTGAGGCACAGTACAAGCTCGCTCTTGAAGGCATGCGCAAGGAGGACGTCATCCAGGCGGAGGCCAATTTCCAGAATGCTGCCGCCGATTTGCGAAGGATGGAGGAGCTCTTTGCATCGAACAGTGTCTCGCAAAAACAGCTGGACGATGCGCGCACGCGTTTTACCGTTGCTCAGCAAGCTTATGAGAAGGCAAAGAAAGGATCTCGTGAGGAAGAAATCGTTTTGGCAAAGGCGCGTCGCGATCAAGCTGCCGCTCAGGTAGCGCTGCTGAAGAAACGGGTTCAGGATTGTACCATCACCGCCCCGATTGCAGGTACGATCACCAAGCGATATGTTGAACGCGGCGAGTTGGTCGGGATAGGCATGGCGTTGCTCAAGATTGCCAACCTGCAAGAAATGAACGTCACCGTTTATCTGCCGGAAACGGAGATTCCGAAGATCCAACTCGGCAATCGTGCGGCGATCCAGATTGATGCCTATCCTGACCGCTCGTTCGAGGGAGAAGTCATCTACATTTCTCCCACCGCCGAGTTTACGCCGAAGAATATCCAGACGCGCGACGAACGAACGAAGTTGGTATTCGGCGTCAAGCTTCGCGTCCTCAATCCGGACGGGACACTCAAAGCCGGCATCCCGGCCGATGTTTCCTTTTCCGTCAGCAAGTAACATGGAAAGCGTCGTCGTTCTCAATCATGTGGTCAAGGTTTTTGACCTCGACAAACACCGACGGGTTGTGGCGGTCAACAATCTCTCCCTCAGCATTCGCCGTGGTGAAATCTTTGCGCTCGTTGGGCCGGATGGTGCAGGAAAAACGACTACCATCCGCATGATGTGCGGCGTTCTTCCCCCCACGGAAGGCACGGTGGAAATTCTCGGCTTGCCGATGAAAACCCACCGCAACGTCATCAAGCAGAAGATCGGCTATCTCTCGCAACGCTTCAGCTTGTACGGCGACCTCACTGTCGATGAGAACATCGATTTCTTCGCGGAAATCCACCGCATAAAAGCGTACCGTCAGAGAAAAGAAGAGCTACTCCAATTCACTCGCCTCACGCCCTTTCGCGACCGTTTAGCGGCGCAACTCTCTGGTGGTATGAAGCAAAAACTCGCACTCGCCTGCACACTCATCCACACACCGGAAGTGATCTTTTTGGATGAGCCCACAACCGGTGTTGACCCGGTGTCGCGGCGTGACTTCTGGAAGATTCTCTCCAGTCTCTTGAGGACTGGCATCACCATTATCGTCAGCACGCCGTACTTAGATGAAGCGGAGCGTTGCACACGCGTTGCATTGTTGAATGAAGGAACACTGCTGGAGTGTGACAGGCCGGAGGCGATCAAAGCATCGTTCGGTCGTGAAGTAGTGGAAGTCATGGTGGATGATGTGCGTCGGGCTGTGTTGCTGCTGAATGAAGTCAAGGGAGAATTCAGCGCACAGCTGTTTGGAGACCGAATGCACGTCACACTCCCCAAAAGCAAGGCGTCGCTCGACCGGCTTGAGCAAATCCTCACACGAAACAAACTCACGGTCGGCAGTCTACGGCCGATTCCCCCATCACTTGAAGATGTTTTTATTTCACGAATTTCGTCTTAAACGAGGTATGCTATGAAGAGTCTCAAGTTGTTCTTTTATTTCCTCCTCCTTTTCTCATCTGCCCTGGCACGGCAAGAGGTGCGGCAGATGAATCTTCGTCAGTGCACCGATGCCGCACTCCAAACGAACGTAGCGCTAAAAATCTCCCACGCGAACGTTGAAGCTGCCGATGCACGGGTGCGTGAGGCGTTCACGACGCTCCTTCCACAGATTCGCCTCTCCGGTCGATTTGCGCAGTTGAGCGACATCGATCCGTTTGCTTTTACCGCGCCGGGGTTTGGGACTGTCACCTTATTCCCGAATATCGACCATAGCTATTCTGCTCGAGTCAGCCTTCAACAACCATTGTTTACCGGCTTTCGTCTGTTGAATACGCTCAAGGCCACCCGGCTCAACGCCGATGCGACACAAGAGGAATTTCGTAAAGATGAGGCAGACCTGCTCCTCGAGGTCACAACGACATATTGGAACTTGTATCGCGCCATTCGCGTAGAAGAATTTCTCAAACAGACGGTTGAGCAGGTTTCCGAACATCTGAACGACATCAACAACTTCTTCCGGCAGGGGCTTGTGACGCAAAACGAGGTCTACAAAGTAGAGGTGCAGCAGGCAGATGTGCAGGTGAAATTGCTCGAGGCGCAAAATGCCAGGCGTCTGCTCAACATGGCGCTCAACAATCTTTTGGGGTTGCCGCTGGAGACGACGGTGATTCCGACGGAAGACCCCGAACCGCATGCGCGAGAGGGAGAACATGTTGACACCAGTTTCGCAGTCCCCTCTGTCTTGATCAGGAATGCATTGGCGAATCGGCCAGAGCTGAAAGCACTGCGCTTGCGGAAGGAAATGAGCGAAGCGGGAGTTTCGGCGGCGAGGGCGGGTTGGTTCCCTCAGCTCTCGCTTGTTGCCGGGTATGACTATGCGCGGCCAAACCCTCGAATCATTCCTCCGAAAGACCGCTGGGAGGGAACGTGGGATGTTGGTCTCGCCCTGCAGTGGAATCTCTGGGATTGGTTGGCTACGGCGCATCAGTCGAGTCAGGCAGAAGCCGCGGTGCAAAAAGCAGCTGCCGGGTTAGAACTATTGGAAAGGGCGATTGCGCTCCAGGTGTTTCAGCACTATGCCACAATGCAGCAGGCGAGGGAACGACGTCTTGTGGCAAAGCGTGGGGTTGACCAGGCGGTGGAACATCACCGTGTGACGAACGAGAGATTCAAGCAGGGTGTTGCGACGAGCACCGACCTTCTCGATGCAGAAATCGCTCTCCTGCAAGCAAAGTTGAACGCTACCCAGGCTCAGGTCGATTATCAGATTGCGCGTGCTCAGGTGATCCGCGCAGCAGCCATTACCCCCGGACCTACAACCGAGCGATGAACGAATCGTCCATGCAAAATTCCATCGCCGTTGAAGTCAACGGCCTCACGAAGCGTTTTGGCGACTTCGTTGCCGTGGATTCCATGAGCTTCACCGTGAAGCGGGGTGAGGTGTTCGGCTTTCTCGGGCCAAATGGCGCCGGCAAATCCACGACGATTCGCATGTTGTGCGGCCTGTTGGAGCCGACGGAAGGAACTGCGCGTGTCGGCGGCTATCGAATCGGTGATCAATCCGATTTGGTGAAAGCTAACATCGGGTATATGTCGCAGCGTTTTTCCCTGTACGAGGACCTCACCGTGGAGGAGAATATCGATTTTTACGGAGGTGTATACGGCCTCGAAGGACAACGATTGCGCGAACGGAAGGCGTGGGCTATTACCATGGCCGGCCTGGAAGGGAAAGAGTCGATGCTCACGCGAAATCTCTCGGGCGGATGGAAGCAGCGACTCGCACTGGGTTGCGCGATTCTCCATGAGCCGCCGATTGTGTTTCTGGATGAACCCACAGGCGGCGTCGATCCCATCTCGCGCAGAGATTTTTGGGATTTGATCTACTCACTTTCCAGTCGCGGTGTAACGGTTTTTGTGACCACGCACTACCTGGACGAGGCAGAACATTGCAACACCATCGGCTTTGTTTACGCCGGCAGACTGATTGCCCTGGGGTCGCCAACAGAGTTGAAGCATCGACTTGACCGCTATGCAATGTTTGAAGTGCTGAGCGACAAACCTGTAGACGCGATGGAATTATTGCAACAGCAGCCCTGGAGTGTGGAGACCTCGATTTTCGGTTCGGCATTTCATCTCAGCACGACAGGCATTGAGAAACCAGAGCGTGAAGTCAAACGCTTGTTAGAGAGTAACGGTATTGAAGTCAGGAAAATCCATCGCATTACGCCATCGCTCGAAGACGTTTTTATTCATCTGATTGCGGAAGAAGACAAAAAGCGACAGGCCGCTGCATGATTCACCTGAACGAGATACACTAAATTATTGTGGCAAATCAACAGGTCGCCCCGATGGGGCTTGGTGCAGTTACTAAGCGCGTTGCTATAAACGGCCCGCTCCTAACGGAGCTAGAAAAAACAAACGATTCAAAGGGTTCAGCAGCTTAACTGCTCAGTCG
>DATLYT010000107.1:0-20213 GCA_035574455.1 Bacteroidota bacterium | reverse complement strand
GGCCACAACGTGGCAGCGAGCAATTCCCCAGTACGAAATCGGCTACGGACGGACGCTCGTGCGATTAGACCAGTTTGAAGAAAGCTACGAAGGACTGGTATTGTGCAGTAATTATCGCGGAGGAATCTCGGTCGGGGATTGCATCAAGAGCGCCCACGAGACTGCGGAGCGCCTCCTCGGACGCGTTCAGCAGCACACAACGCCGTCGCAGCGTGCAACGTCATTCACAACCTGAAGGACCAGCTATGAGCACATCGCTGATGAACAGATATTCTGCATTGGGCATCCTGATTGCCATCACGCTTCCGCTCTTCGCCCAGCAAACTTCGCTGAGGGAGGAACGACCGGAAGATAATTTGCAACCGATGGAGTTCACCAATATCATCAAAGAAGCATGGACGTTCCTGAAAGACGAGACGGAAGCGCTATTGAATGCTTCGAAGCAGAAGACGGAATTCGAGACAACGCAGGAATTTGAGCGTCGGGTTGCCGAGATGCGTAAAGCGTACATCGAGAAAGCGACGAGATTCTATAAGGAGAAAAAGTACGACCAACGGGAATTCGGCATCCTCTTCAAAGCGCAACTTGTTTCCTACGATGCCGATACCCAAACCTATACCTTGACGTCGAACACGGTCGTGGAGATTCCGTACGACATCCCCTGGTTAGACGTCACGCTGGAGGAGAACCCCCTCGTCGCGCTGGCGGATTCCATCTCCAAAGGGTATCGTAGCACGAGTATGTATCTGAAGATGAACCCTCCGCTTCGGTTTGAAGTGCCGCGCGACCTCGCAAAAAGCGTGAAAGCCGATGAAGGCGACCTCTTCTTCCGGGTCCGAGTCACGTTGAATACCCTGCAGGAGAATTTCAGAAACCAGGCCGTGATGACGATGTACGCTAACTCTATTCAGCTCTTTAATCGAAAGACCAACCTCGTCTACTGGGAGCAACGATTGTAACAGAGCTGTATGACAAGAAACAGCAAACGCCGAGTTGAGGTCACCCTCGCTCGGCGTTTCTTTTTGTCCTATAACAAAGCTCCCTGCTTCGCCTCGGTTTTGTTCTGCAGGAGCAGTTGCGACCACCCATCGTCATTTGGTCATCAGCATCTTCATCGTCTGCGTAAATGTTTTACCGCTCTCGCCAATGGCACTGATGCGGTAGAAGTAAAGGCCGCTGCCGACTGTTTCACCTTTGGTGTTGCGGCCATTCCACCGCGCGGTTCGATCACCCGCAGGGAGCCAGCGATTTTCCAAGATTGCGACTTCACGGCCAAGAACATCGAGCACCAGAAGTTGCACGGTCGACGGCTCAGGCAAAGCAAAGGTGATTTGCGTTTCCGGATTGAAGGGGTTAGGATGATTTTGGGAAAGGCTGAACTGTTCCGGTACGATCTGTAAGCTCTGACCAAGAAAGCGACTGATGTCAACTATTCTCAACGGCGCAGTTCCATGAACACCAACTTTATTCGAGCCGGGGGATTCGGTCACTTGGTTTACAGCAGCGACATAATAACAAATCAGAACGTTGGAGTTAGGGTCCATGATGACAGCTCCATCGATGTAGTTCGTGGAAGTGGTTGAGCCGACAATAGAATATGTAGGGACCATTTCACAATTGGCCGTGCCTGGTGAGCCTTCCATAGTCCCTCGGTAGATTTTGTAGGAGGTTGCTCCGCTAACAGCATTCCAGCTCAAGTTAGGAGACTGTCCTGCCTGGCCTGCATTGGTGATAACAAGGTTTGTCGGAGCCGCTAATGGTACGATTCCGTGAACAGTGTATTCAAACCTCACATTGCTCGCGGGAGTCGGGTACCAGCCTAAAAATCCTGAGCCGTCGCTGTTTGTGAATACTTCATAAATGTACGTTCGGAGTGTTGCACCCGTACTGGTGACAGTTCCGGGAACTGGTTCGCAGAAGCCCATTGAGTAGTTGTTCCCAAACTGATCTTCTTTATTCCAGCCGTTGGTAAACGCGCCGCGTCCCCATACAACGGCGTTAGGAGTGTAGTTGTAGGATACTGTTTTACGTACTTCATGGCGCTTCACCCAGTATGCTCCGTCTTGCAATCCAAGGGCTTGAGCACCGTAAATCGTCATTCGATAGAGGGTGCCAGCGCCCTGGTCTGTTCCGCCGAGAACATAGGACTGCGTTAACGAGTATAACTGTGGATTGAGCCTTTGCAACGCCTTCTGCGCATTGACGCGACCGTAACCTGTGCCACTATCCCAACCTGGACCGGTCGACGGATCATTTGGATCATTGATGTCATCCACAGAAAGATTGATAATGTTCTCGATGTCGTCGTTGGCAAGGGTGGTGTTGTAACCTTTAAGTAGCGATGCAATACCGGTCACATGAGGAGTTGCCATCGACGTGCCCTGCGCGTAGTCATATCCACCGCCGGGGATGGTCGAGTAGATCATTTGTTCCGTTTGAGTGAGATACTCGCCGCCTGGTGCAGAAACGTCAATATGGTTTCCCGTAGTGGAGTAAGAAGCTCGAGTGTCATTGTTTCTAGTGGCACCGACAGCAATGATTCCTTGACCAAAGCCAGCGGGGTAGTTTACGAGTGCTACTCCATCATTCCCCATGGCTGCTGTTGTAACCCGGTTGAGTTTATACGCGTACGCATATGCATCCCGGAGTACTGTTGAATAGAGGGGCAGTCCATTCGAACCAGTGATACCCCAGCTGCTATTTAACACATCAGCACCAGCATTAACGCCAGATACCACTTTATCAGCTATTCCTTCAATCGGCTGATTGGCGATGCTCCTTGATATGATTTGGGCACGCCAGTCAACACCAGCAACACCGGTTGAATTATTGGTATTCGCTGCGGCAATTCCTGCAACAAGAGTACCGTGATTATCCGACCATGTGTCCCCGCTGACCCTCCCGCTTAAATCAGGATGAGAGGCATCCACGCCCCAATCAATGATCCCAATCTTTCGCGAGAGGTTCCCAACGTAGATATCCCATGCTGCCGGCCCCTTAATGTCGGCGCCAGCAGTTCCTCTATACTGACCAGTATTGTGCATATTCCATTGTCTTCCGAAATGAGGATCATTGGGTATCACAAAAGGTTTCGCCACCCCATTTGGCTCGGCAAAGATAACGCTTGGCAGTTTCTTGAGTTCTCGCAGCAACGCATCCCTTATTTGTACGCTAGAGGTGCGGATCAAGAATATTTTCGCGTAATTCAGTCGACCGATTTTGCGACCATCCGGTGTTACTATTACGGTGTCGGCTTCAACAAAGCCAGGGAACGCTGCTACCACCTGCTGATCGGTAACATTGTGCTTTTGAAATACAGCTCGGATTTCTGAGGATATGATAACAGCCTGTGTTGTTTGTCTGACCCTTTGCACTCCGTTCGAAAAGTATACAAGGACCTCATTGAAGTAATTCCGTTGCGCGTACAGTTCCAGATTTAAAGAGCTAAGAACAACAAAACTCAAGAATATTCGATATAGCGTTTTCATGGTTGTTCCTCCTGAACTCAAAGGTGGTTGAGATTCATTGAATTATGACGTAGCTTCTATCGAAGACACACGTCCGAATGGAAACAACAAGCCCTCGCAGGGACAACGATCCCGTGGAAAGTTCTTCTCGTGCCAGAGAGTTCTTTTTTACGGGGTTTCCCTCGGGGGCTTTTATGATTGGACAATCATAGAAACCACCTCCTCAAAAAGGATAAAACGTTAGTCCGTGATTGAATGTCAGCTGACGTTTATTGCTGCCATCAGCGTTCATAATCCAGAGTGTGCCGTTATGGATGTCGGCTTTCCGGTAATCGTGCTGCACATACACAATTTGCGTCCCGTCGGGCGACCAGGAAAAGTTTACCGCTCCTTCTGTTGTGAGTTGTCGAGAATTCGAGCCGTCTGCGTTCATGACCCATAGCTGGGAAACATTACCCGGAGCTTGGGAGATAAAAGCAATCTTGGTCCCATCGCTTGAAACCCTAGAAGCACCTAATGTATTTATGGTATCGACATAAATCTGAATACGCGATGAATGATCTAACCTCTCTATCCATAAACCTCTGTTCCCGTAGAGCAACCTCTGCCCGTCCAAAAACCAATCTGGCTGTGCACCGAACGTAAAATAAAATCTCAACCCTGAGCCATCGGTTGGAGACATCCAAACTCCAATTGGCTCCCCCACCGAATTGCTGTATGCGATCCAAAGCCCGTCTGGACTCCACGCGGGGAAGAAATTGCGTCCTTCAAATGTCAGCTGTATTATTCTGCTTGTATCGAAGCCGCTCCCGGTGAAGCGCATCTTATACAATTGCACCGACCCATATGCAATCCATTGTCCGTCTTTGCTCCAAGCAGGATCATCCAGATGATAAGGAAGGAGCTTCTGAAGCCCGCTGCCATCGGGGTTGATCATCCAGAATCCGCTTGAGTCACGATCAATGTCCTCCTGCCGTACGCCTCCTGTGCAGCGGTTAATTCTTAAGATTTTCGTCCAGTTGAATGCAATCCGTCCGCTCGGATGCCAGACCGGAGTGCCATGCGTTGGGGGATACAGTGGCGGAAACGGTTGTACAGCGGTCGGCGCGACAGGAAAATCGAATGTCGTGTCCGTCGTTATTCTGACGCTTGCAAACGTTTGCTCAACAATCCTCGGCCTCGTACACTCGGTGTTGCTGATCTGTATGGAAAATGTGTTGCCCCCAACAGATGTACGTGCAATGCTCTTCAAGGCAAGGTTGGACTCCTGAGAATTTTTTCTACCTGAGAATGAGACCCTGCTTTCATCTGCTCCCACTCCACTTCCGCCCAAACCGAAGACCATTTTCTTTACATGCATCTCACCTCCGGCTCGCACCTGATAAAAATAGATGCCCGGGCTTACTTTACTACCAAACTCATCCCTGCCGTCCCAAACGAATCCATATGTGCCGGCTCCCTGTATGCCCAGAGTCCACGAGCGTATTTCCTGCCCGATGATATTATAGATGCGCAGCGAAACCTCAGACTCTTTGTTGAGCCGATAGGAAATTGCCGTCGTTCCGAGAAAGGGATTCGGATAGTTCTGGAGTAACTCTATTCTCACCGGCACGCGGACTTCCTCTCCCGTTACTGAGGTGAGAACGTCCAACCTGTAATTCCCAAGAGTATCGGTGAAAGTAGAGAATTTCTTTGACGTGTCACTCTGATCAACAAATACTACTCGGGCATACCTGACGGGCGTTCGTATCCCATCCCACTCCGAGTACACAGTGCCCCGCACAGCGACCGATTGGCACAGGGCTAAGGTCGGTACGAACGCGAGCAACACAAAGAAGCCTACCTTGCTCATGTGAAACTCAGCTAGAAACACAGCCGAAAACCCATTACTTGCCACGAAGTCACAAAGGCTCCAAGAAAGATGTTAGGAATTTTTTCCTTTTCACATACCTTCGTGTCCTAGTGACTTCGTGGCACCACTTTTCGGCCAGACTTCAAGTCTCTTAATTTTCCGTCGAGTCGAGAAGCTGCCAGAAATAAGACCAATCATACCAGGCTCACTTTATTCAAAGACATTTGCGTCTTCATCAAGTCAACAAAAAAACCCGAGCATCCTCTCCGGAAAACCAGCTTACGGAGTCTGCGCTCGGGTTCGATGGAACGGGTCAATCATCACTCTTCCCAACTTTCGTGTCCGTCACTACTTAGTGATAGAATAACACGAATTCTTTTCTTTGTCAAGATTCTAGAACAAAACTGGTTGCATCCTCCCCTGCTATGGATTCTGCTCGGCGCTTTCTCCCTGTAAATGCAACGAGAGAACAACATCCTCCTCGGTAATGTCGATCAGCTCGCGAACCTCTTCCGGCTTGACGCTCAGCACCGGACACTTGGCAAACCGCACCACTTTCTCCGCCACGCTCCCCATCAGGACGTGACGTAATCCTGTCCTGCCGTGCGTCGACATGACAATCAGGTCGGCCTGCAGTTCCTCCGCCGCGTGGATGATCTCTCGCACGGGGGATCCGAACCGAACTTCAATCTTCATGCTTCGTTGCACCAGGTTGTGATTGATGAGCAGTCGCTGTACCACCCCAACCAACTCCTTCCGTCGAGTGTCGTGCCATGCAGCTGTCGGGGTCGATTCTTGTTTTTTTCGGTCGTGCTCGTCAACGTGGAGCAGCACAATTTCCGCATCAAAGAGTGCTGCAATTTCCTGGCCGTACTGCACCGCAACCAGCGAGTAGGACGACAAATCGACCGGTATCAGTATCTTCTTTGGCGCTTTCATAGTTCCTCCGGTAGCAATTCAATTCGTACCTTTTAGCGGCAACTTGCATGCCACTCCCAAGGCTTTTCGTTTTCGCCAAAACCCGTGCTTACCGATGATAACGTGTTGTGAATTCTTCCAACAAATACAAAACGTATGTCTCTTGCACTCCTAAAAATGAAGCTGCCGCACGAGAGTGGTGCGGCAGCCCTGTTTGCTCGCTGAAGGAGGAGAGAGGAAAGCGAGCAAGTCAGATCAATGACTCTCGAATACCTTATGGCTCAAAACTGGACATCACACCGTCCATCGCTTGGCTCCGAGCTTGCAGCTCGTTGAGTTTCCCCACGATGCGCAGCAGCGATTGACTGCGTTGTTCTGCAAGACTACGGATAAAGGCGTGAACGTCCGGATAATCGCACTGGAGAATGATCTGCTCGTAGAACTGGAGCAGAGCTGTCTCCCGCCGCAAAGCCTCGTTCAACATCGCGCAGGTGTTGCGGCACGTGTGAGCGCATTCGAGTTCGTGGTTCGTCATTCGTGTCTCCTCCTTTCCATCATCAAAGAGTCCGTTCGCTGTACTCTGCCCGCCGCGCGAGGCTTTCTCCGAGCCGCAAGGCCTGTTCGTTCATCGGCAGTAAATGATGGTGTCGTTCCGGAAGTGTCTTCTTTAACGCCTCCAAGACCGCCTCGAACGAAACAAGCGGTTGTCGAGAAAGAAACGCTCCCATCATGACCATGTTGGCAACCTGTTTCTTCCCCAACGTTATGGCTTCCTGTAATGCGGGGATGGTGATAACGTCAATATCCTGTCGTGTCGGTTTGTTAATAATGCTCGATTCTTCATACAGCAGCAAACCTCCCGGTTTGATGCGTGGCTGAAATTTATCCAGCGACGGCTGATTGAACACGATGCCGGAGTCGAAGCGCGTGACGATGGGCGAGCTGATCCGTGTCGACGAGAGGATCACGATACAGTTCGCCGTGCCGCCTCGCATCTCTGGGCCGTACGACGGCATCCAGCTTACTTCTTTGCCTTCCATCATCGCCGCGTAGGCGAGAATCTGGCCGAGCGAGAGAACGCCCTGGCCCCCAAACCCAGCAATGATCATCTCGTGCGTTTTCATGAGCGCCCCGGCACTTTCAGGTCCCCAAGCGGGTAAAACGGAAACATACTCTTCTCCATCCACTCGTTCGCTTCAAGCGGCGTCATCTTCCATCCGGATGGGCAGTTGGAAACCACTTCGATAAAGCAGGTACCTCTCTTCTGCTGCTGTTGGTACTCAAGTGAAGCACGAATGGCTTTTTTCGTTTTCCGCACAGCAGTTGGCGTGTGCACTGCCTGACGCGTCACGTAGTATGCTCCGGGCAATTGCGCCACAAGGTCGGTGATTTTGAGCGGATGACCCATCACGGCGGCTTCGCGTCCGTACGGTGTGGTTGAGGTCACCATACCGAGCAATGTTGTCGGCGCCATCTGGCCGCCTGTCATTCCGTAGATCGCGTTGTTGATGAAGATGATCAGGATATTCTCGCCACGATTGACGGTGTGGATTGTCTCGCCCGTTCCGATGGCCGCAAGGTCGCCGTCGCCCTGGTAGGAAAACACGATTCGGTCCGGCAGCATCCGTTTGATACCTGTCGCTACTGCCGATGCCCGTCCGTGTGCCGCTTCCTGCATATCGATGTTCATGTAGTTGTACGCAAACACCGAGCACCCCACCGGTGCCACGCCGACTGTCCGTTCCTGAATGCCCATCTCCTCCACTACTTCCATCAACAACTTGTGAACGACGCCGTGCCCGCAACCCGGACAGTAATGCATCGGCGTCTCCGTCAGCGTTGCGGGACGCTTATAGACTAACTCCATGCCGTCATATTGGACCGTGAATTCCATTGGGATCACACTCTCACCAGCCGATAATGTTCTGCGAGTTCTTCAATTTCTTCCAGAATCTCTTCAGGCGTAATAATGATGCCGCCCATGCGACCCTTGAAGGAAACGGGCCGCCGTCCGTTCACAGCGAGGCGAACATCTTCCACCATCTGGCCGGCGTTCAGCTCCACTACCAAAACGGAAAACACATTGCGCGCCAGATGGGCAATGGCTTCGTACGGAAACGGATAAAGCGTAATCGGCCGGATGAGGCCGACGCGTATGCCCTGCTCTCTCGCTAACTCCATGGCCTTCTGGGCGATGCGTGCGGAGAGACCGTAGGCAACCATGAGCACTTCAGCATCTTCCACACCGATTGTTTCGTACCGCACTTCATGTTGAAGTTCCTGGTATTTTTTCTGGAGCTTGAGATTCACCTGCTCCATCTTTTCCGGTTGGATAAAGAGCGAGGTGATGATATTGCGTTCACGCCATGCCGGCTTTCCCGTCGTTGCCCACGGCTTTTCCGTTCTCGGTAGTGAGCCTTCCGGAGGAAGCACAACCTTCTCCATCATCTGTCCCAGCGCGCCATCTGCAAGAATCATCGCGGGGTTTCGGTACTTTTCCGCAAGACGGAATCCGTCAAACACAAAATCCGCCATTTCTTGCACCGATGCGGGCGCAAGGACAATCAGGTGATAATCACCATGTCCGCCGCCTTTGGTCGCTTGGAAATAGTCTCCCTGTGCCGGCTGAATCGTGCCAAGTCCCGGTCCGCCTCGATTGATATTCACCA
The DNA here is from genome assembly GCA_035574455.1 of Bacteroidota bacterium. Classification (GTDB taxonomy): domain Bacteria; phylum Bacteroidota; class Ignavibacteria; order UBA10030; family UBA10030; genus DATLYT01. The sequence continues at coordinate 11,307 of DATLYT010000107.1, read as the reverse complement.
CCAGACAGGGCAGTTCAGCGGAGGCCATGTAGGAAAGCCCCTCCTGCATTAAGCTGATGCCGGGACTCGATGAAGAAATCATCACCCGCGCTCCAGCTCCCGCCGCGCCATACACCATGTTGATTGCCGCCAGCTCGCTTTCGGCCTGAAGCACCACCGCGCCGCGCTTCGGTCCCTCAGCGGCGAGATACTCTAAGATCTCTGACTGCGGCGTAATCGGGTAACCGAAATAGCCCTGCAAGCCCGCGCGCAAAGCGGCCTCGGCAAGCGCTTCGTTGCCTTTCATCAATCTTGCTTGTTCGCGCTGGTTATTCATGTTCACTTGGCGTGTTGAACAATGGGTTCCGCGGTCATCTTTTTCGATTTCTCTTTCGCCTGACGATACACGGTGATCGCGGCTTCGGGGCAGACAAGCGCGCAGTTCACACAGCCGGTGCAGTTGTCCTTCACCAGCATCGCGAAGCGGTAGCCGATGTTGTTAATGCGGTCGGAGAGGCCGATACTCTCCTGTGGGCAGGCGGCGATGCATAGCTCACATCCCTTACAGATGCTCTGATCGACGACGATCGTGCCGCGTATCATGCGTGTATCTCCTCCGTTTCCATCCGGCTCGTTTCAGGGAAAAACCACGCTTAAGAGAGCCGCAAGCATTATGCCAGAAGGGACGGAAAAAAAAGCGGCAGAAGCACCCTTTACCGCGTGGTGAAACTCAACGGAATTAGCAGTCTTAGGAATAGCAGAGTAGGGTTTTTCTTGAAACTGGTAACTGATCTTACGCAGGACAAGGTGAAAAAGCAGATTTCACCCCAACGTAGGCCGGAATGCCATTCCGACCCAGATTGACTATCCGGAATGGTAAGGAACGGACCGTTTTCTGATTTCAACTATTGCCAGTGAGGATTTATTGTATAGCCGATCGAAAGATTGGTAGAGCAAGTAACTGGTAGATGGAAGCCCCGTCAGACCTGTCTGCCGGACAGGCAGGGGCGACATCTCCATCTGTGGACCACACCTTACAAAGGCAGTGTAGGGCTCTTGCCGGTGTTGTTCCGAAAGTCTCTGACATTCTGAGCGAAGCGAAGAATCTCATCTACAATCAGATGGTGCCGTTCCGAGGCGGAGCGTCGGAACGAGAAAATGAATCCGGTCTTCACCACGCCGGATGAAAATGGCTATTTTCGTCGCAGCTGGTAAGTTCCAACGGGAACAGGGCTCAGGAACGGCGAAATCACCTCCCCGGGGTAATTCAAGGGAGATCTCAAAATGGCTGGAGCGCAGATTCCGTCTCCAGCGAAAGACGTATCGGAGCAAGCTTCACAACCCGCCAGGGTGAAGGTTCTTGGAGATAGCTTCTTAAGAAAAGCCCCTACGACAAGTCGCCTTATTTCACACCCAACTTTTTTTTCATTGTTTCGTGAATCTCGCTCCCCGCGGTCATTTCATTGCGGAGGTCGTACGCCAGCTTGCGCACGAGGAACTTGTCCGGCTGGTCTTTTGCAAGTTCCTGTTCAATCTGTCGGCTCAGCTGCTTCAGCCTCTGACAGAGCTTTTCCAGAGCAGTGTATTCTGCAGCAACAGACTTTGCTTGATTTGCATCCAGCAGCTTTTTCGTTCCCTGCAACCGTTTCTCCATGGAGCCGAGCGCCTTCACCACCTCACCACAGTGCGCCGACGCCACGCTTGTATTCAACTCCGAGGCGCTGGCTTCTTCGACGATCCGTTTTGCGTGACCGCGAATAGCCTTACAATCCGACGTGAGCAGGGCGTGTTGCTGCGCAAGCTCACTGACCTGCGCGGAGGTTGACACCACAACTAAGAGCGCGAAAACAATACAGACGGAGAGTCTCATGGACCACCTCCTCTCCCAACAAGGAGAGATGTTCACCGGGATTAAGGCATTTCCCAGTCCTCGTGAACTCTGCGGATTTCCGAGAAGCGCCCGACGAGCGGTTGAACGAGACGCTCAAAATCCCGGTATTTCATACGGATCGATTGCGTGTGTTTACACGCGTTGAAGACAATATCGTCGTCTTCCGTGAGAGTGTGCTCGACGAGTACCGGCAAACCGTAGAGATTTCCGAACGGGGGCATGGCTCCCAGTTCGCAGTCCGGAAACAACGCGTTGAGGTCCTCCTCGTGCGCGAGATGCACGGTATGTGCTCCGACAATACGCTTGAGCTTCCGCTCATTAAGCCGCTGGTCGCCGCGCAAAACCACCATCCAGAACTTTCCGTCAATCTGAACGACAAGCGTTTTCGCCAGCTCGCTGTCCGGCACACGCGTCGCCGATGCGACTTCGTGCGCGGTAAACGCCGGCTCGTGCGGAATGATCTCGAAAGGAATGCCGTTCTTCTTCAAGTACCGAATAACATCAGTGATGTTCGCCATAACAGATCCCTGAAAAAATATTTCATCGTGCCGTCCTTAATCCAGAGAGTGCTTCCAAGATTGATGATGGCAGGCAGCGTCACCTCGCCCAACCACTGTGCTCTGTTCACCCGTGCGACGCGTGGAGACGTGTCTCATCAACCCTCTCGGGTCTCGGCGCGGTCCTCACCTCAGCCGTACCAACCGACGTCGCCGGTCGTTCGTCCTGCCGTTGCGCTTCAAAGACGCTCATGGCCGTGATGTTCACGATATCGTTCACATCGTTGCTGGGGATGAGCAGGTACACCGGCTTTCGGATGCCGAGGAGAATCGGGCCGATGGCCGAAGCCCCTCCCAGCTTTGTTAATAGTTTAGTGGAGATGTTCGCCGAGGTGAGGTCCGGGCAGACCAACAAATTCGCCCCGCCTTTTAAAACGCTAAACGGGTACAACTCGTTCACGATCTCCGGGGTGACGGCTGTATCGGCCTGCATTTCTCCATCGACCATCAGGTTGGGCTCTTTTTCCCGGATGATCGATACTGCCCGTTGAACCTTTTCCACAAGGGGATGGCGGGAGCTCCCGAAGTTGCTGAAAGAGAGCATGGCAACTCTCGGTTCGACGTTGAACTGCCTCACCTTCTCCGCGGCCAGCAATGCGATTTCAGCTAAGTCCTCGGCCGTCGGTTCAATATTCACCGTCGCATCGGCAATGTAGATGGTCTGATTCTTGAAGATCAGCATGTACATACCGGCGATTTTGTTGACGCCGTCTTTCTTTCCGATGATTTGTAACGCCGGTCGCACTGTTTCAGGGTAGTGCTGCGTAAGGCCGGAGACAAGCCCGTCCGCATCTCCCTGTCGCACCATCATCATGCCGAATACATTATGTGTGCGGACTAACCGCTCGGCATCGTACCGTGTGATGCCTTTGCGTTGCCGGAGTTGATAGAACGCCGTCGCATACTCATCATGCTTCATCGACTTGGACGGGTTGATGATTTCAATGCCGTCCATGTCAAGTCCTAGGTCCTTAATGCGTTGGGTGATCTGCGTTCGACTGCCCAACAGAACGGGTGTGGCGATTTTTTCTTCCGCAATGATCTGTGCCGCACGAAGGATTTTCTCCTCCTCCCCTTCCGGGAACACAATCTTCTTGGGCGCTTTCTGGGCATGATGGATAAACACCCTCATCACTTCGCGCGATTTCCCAAGCCGTGCTTCCAGAGAATCACGGTACGCCTCAAAATCTTTAATCGGGGCGCGAGCAACACCCGACTCCATGGCTGCACGTGCCACGGCGGTTGCCTCCCAAAGGAGCACGCGCGGATCGAACGGCTTCGGGATGATATACTCGCGCCCGAATTCGATGCGCTTTCCACCGTACGCCCGGATGACGGAATCCGGCACGTCCTCTTTCGCCAGATCGGCCAAGGCATGGGTCGCGGCGATCATCATTTCGTCGTTGATCGCCGAGGCGCGCACATCCAACGCTCCGCGGAAAATAAACGGGAAGCCAAGAACGTTGTTGACCTGGTTAGGATAATCCGACCGCCCTGTCGCCATAATGATATCGTCGCGTACACTCGTGGCGTCTTCGTAGGTGATTTCGGGATCGGGGTTTGCCATCGCAAACACAATCGGCTTATCCGCCATCGATTTCACCATTTCCTTCGTGACGATCCCTTTGGCAGAAACGCCGCAGAAAACGTCGGCACCCCTCATCGCATCCGCTAACGTGCGTGCATCCGTCTCGACGGCAAAGTATTCTTTGTAGGGGTTCATTCCCTCCTTACGACCTTTGTAAACGACCCCCTTCGTATCGACGAGTAGCATGTTCTCCCGCCTGACACCCAATTTTTCATAGTGCTTCGCGCATGCGATCCCAGCAGCACCGGCACCGCTAAACACCACACGAATCTGGTCAATCTTTTTTCCTACAAGCTCAAGAGCATTCAGAAGCGCTGCACCGCTAATAATGGCTGTCCCATGCTGGTCGTCATGAAACACCGGGATATTCATGATATTCTTCAGCGACTCTTCGATGTAGAAACACTCCGGCGCCTTGATGTCCTCAAGATTAATTCCACCGAACGTCGGCTCCAACAGCTTGACGGCATGAATAATCTCGTTCGGGTCGTGGGTGTTCAGCTCGATATCATACACATCGATATCGGCAAACCGTTTAAACAGCACGGCTTTCCCTTCCATCACGGGCTTGCCGGCCAGTGCGCCGATATCACCAAGGCCCAGGACAGCGGTACCGTTGGAGACCACCGCGACCAGATTTCCTTTCGCAGTGTAGAGATAGGCATCGTCGGGATTCTTTTCGATCTCGCGACACGGCTCGGCAACTCCGGGCGTGTACGCGAGCGAAAGGTCACGCTGAGTTTGACAGGGTTTCGAGGGAACGACTTCGATCTTCCCTCGCCGACCCTGGGCGTGATAGTCTAAGGCATCTTGCTTTGAAATCATGTTCGTACTCCTTAACGGTCAGCCCTCCGCATCTTCCTCGTCCGCGGTCGACACGTGGAACAAAGCTCAAGCAGAGGATTTTTCTTCAGTTGTCGTGTTGAAAGAGTCTTTCCGCACTCCACACAGTGACGGTGGGAGCCCGAAAGCAGACTCGCGTACTCGTGGAGCAATAAATCGAGCTCGGTGTTCTGTCGAACTTTGAGAATGCAGATAGCATTCGGATTACCTGCACAGATCTTGATTGCGAGGTCGCAGGTGGAGCAGATGTAGGTATCCCCTTCGTCGAGCGAGCTTGCAAAGTTCGAGGAGTGAACGTTCGTCAACGCCGACCGAAGTTCTCGCACGAGCATGGTGTGGAGCGTATCCTCTGGGCGGATTACCTTCATGGAACACATGCAGATTCCCCTTTCCTCTTTAGCAAGAATTGTTCCTTGAACAGGCTGTTGAAAGATGGCGGTAACTCCGGCATTGCAGGAGCGTCTCGAGGTCGTTTACGTACCTGTCTTCTCAAAACTAAGAGGGGTAATCAGCACTTTTCGCAGACTTGCTACGCTCAAAAAATCAACAGAGACTTCTGAAAAACTCAAAGTCTGGTAGCCGTGAGTCGAATACTCACCCGCAAAACCCGCTGAAGAAGTACTCAATCGTCCGGTAGTAAATTTTATTCTGAAAACGATAGGGAACGACCAGGGCGTTCTGCTCGAGCACTTCGAGCACGTTGAGGATTTGTTGTTTGGAGACGCGTAACGCATCGGCGAGGTCGTCGGCCGTCATGGCGCGACGGCGTAGCAGCGCGAGAATCGTGCCCACATCAATGGTCTGTTTGGATTCCTGCACCACCGCCGAAAACGTCCCAATGATTTCTGCACGATCACCGAGCATCTGTTGAATTTCCCTCATCCGTTCTTCATCCACGGGCTGTACCCACGATTCCGACGAAGGACGCACGACTGTGTTGAGTTGAATTTTGTCCGGTTGGATTTCGTCGAGAACCTCTTTCAGCTGTGCAATCTCTTCATCGCTATCGTTGTACCCCTTGACCAACAAAATTTCGAGCCAGATTTGCCCGCGAAATTCCTCGCGAAACTTCTTCAGCCCTTGCACGATCGAACTCAACTCCAATTTGGGGTGGGGGCGATTCACTTTTTGGAACATCTCTGTAGTCACGCAATCCAACGAGGGCAGCACAACATCCGCTTCCATCAAGTCTTGGCGGACCTCTTCCAGATAGAGCAATGTGCCGTTGGTAATGACGGCAATTGGGATGGTGGTGAGCTTCTTGACGTCGCGGATGATTGCCCCGAGCGCCGAATTCAATGTCGGTTCGCCCGATCCCGAAAAGGTGATAAAATCGAGGTTGGGATTGGTTGCGAGTGCGTCCCGGATTTCTTCGACAATTTCTTTCGCCGGGAGATATTCCATCCGCCGCATCGCGCGTTTGTCCGTCCGCCCCACTTCGCAGTAGATGCAGTCAAGATTGCAAAGCTTTTTCGGAATGACATCGACGCCGAGCGAAAGACCGAGTCGACGCGAAGGGACAGGGCCAAACACGTAACGTCGCGTGACGAATGTATCCTTCGACAGACGTTGAACGGAAGCATTGTTGTTGAGGGCCATACGGTCTCCTTGAAATTACGAGACGGTGGCAAACGGTTTTTCACCCCGGCGTAACGCCCGCTCCAGTTCATCGCGAAACGCCGGATGGGCAATCTCAATCAGTGCCTCGGCGCGCTGTTGGAGATTTTTCCCATGCAGCGAGGCCACGCCATATTCCGTCACCACATAGTGCACATCCGCTCGCGTGGTAACGACTCCCGCGCCCTGTTTCAGTGTGGTGACGATACGCGAGATCGTGCCGTTCTTTGTGCTGGACGGAAGTGCGATGATCGGCTTGCCGCCTTTTGAATAGGCCGCGCCACGAATAAAATCAACCTGCCCGCCAAAACCGCTGTAAATTTTCGTCCCGATCGAATCTGCGCAAACCTGACCGGTGATGTCCACTTCAATGGCCGAGTTGATGGCGACCATTTTAGCATTCTGGGCAATCACGTACGGATTGTTCGTATAGTCGCACGGATGCAACTCAAAGTACGGATTGTTATCGACGTACTCGTAAAGCTGCTCCGAACCGAGGACGAACGTCGCCACCACTTTACCCGGATGGAGCGTCTTTTTCTGATTGGTAATAATGCCTCGCTCAATAGCCCGGACGACACCATCGGAGACCATTTCTGTGTGAACACCCAGATGCTGAATGCCATCGAGCTGCGAGAGCACGGCGTCCGGAATACCGCCAATGCCGAGTTGCAGCGTTGATCCATCTTCGATCAGCCGTGCAACGTGCAGGGCGATTTTCCGCTCAACCTCCGTCGATTCAGAGGGAACCAGCGGCTGCAACGGCTCCGAGCATTCGACGATCTTATGCACGCGCGAGACATGGATGAACACGTCCCCCAACGTTCTCGGCATCCGTTCGTTCACCTGGGCGATGACGATGCGGGCACTCTCCGCTGCTGCTTTAGAGGCCGCACACTCGACCCCGAAACTCATAAAGCCGTGCTCATCGGGCGGCGAAACGTGAATCAACGCAACATCAAGAGGAATAATCCTGTTGGTAAAGAGGGCTGGAATTTCAGAGAGGTGAACGGGGACGTACGCCGACCTCCCCTCCGCGATCGCCTCTCGGTCGGCCGGACCGACAAAGAGTGAATTGTGCCGGAAATGTCGTTCCATCCCCGGTTTTGCCAGTGGGTCATCGCCAAGAAGAAGTAAGTGGTTCAGCTCGACATCAAACAACGAATCCTTTCGCTGCGCGAGGGCATTCATCAACAAGAGCGGTGTTGCGGCGTTGCCGCTGATAAAGACGCGGTCGCCCGACTTCACAAACGACACCGCCTCTTCCACCGAGACGACTTTTGATTTGTAATGGGAAAGCCAATTCATGACAGCCTCGTCAGTTCAGCGATTTCATTGATCGAGCAAGAGAGGACGCAAGGTCCTTATACTGAAATCCCAGCGCCTTGGAGAGCGCAGGCTGGACACAGAAACCGTCATAGGTGCAGACTCCTCGCGCCAAACCTCGGTCATGTGTCAAGGCTCGTTCGATGCCCTCCTCGGCCAGCGTGAGAACATATGGCAGCAACGCGTTCGTCAAACCGGTCGACGCCGTGCGCGGAACGGCGGATGGAATGTTCGGTACGCAGTAATGCACAACATCGTGACGGATGAAGACGGGGTCGGCCAGCGTCGTCGGGCGACTCGTCTCCACGCATCCGCCCTGGTCGATGGAGGCATCGACAATGACCGAGCCGGGTTTCATCTGCTTCACCATCTCTTCCGTTACTACGTAGGGCGCCCGTTCTCCTTTGACCAACACGGCGCCGATGAGAACATCGGCATGGCGTGTTGCACGGGCAACGTGGTATTCTGTCGCAATTCCTGTTGCCACCTTCCATTGAAAAAGATTCTCCACCTCCCGCAGTCGGGCAAGTTCTCTATCGAGAACCGTAACCGACGCGCCCATCCCAAGAGCAACGCGTGCCGCCGTCCTCCCCATTGTTCCGGCTCCGAGAATCACCACCGAAGCGGGCGGTATGCCTGGAATGCTACCGAGTAAAATACCGCGACCGCCATCTCGTGCCTGTAAATAGTGCCCGGCAATTTGCATGGACAGTTGTCCGGCAATTTCGCTCATCACTTGCAAGACGGTCAGTTCACCGTGATCGTTTTCGATCAGTTCATAGGCAATGCTGGTGATCTTTTTCTCCAGTAGTGTTTCGATCAGTTTTCGCTTCGACGCTCCCAGGTGAAGGAACGAAAGCAAAACCTGGCCCTCTTCACAGCGCGCCAACTCTTCGGGCTTCGGCGGCGAGACTTTCAAGATCACGTTCGACCGATTGATTACTTCCTCCGGACTAAACCCGATTTCTGCCCCCGCGGTTTGGTATTCTTCATCCGAAAAGAGCGACTGTGAACCGGCCGACTTTTCAACGTAGACACTATGGCCTGCTGAAGTAAGCGACTGCACACCGGCAGGAGACAACGCCACGCGCTTTTCATTCACCAGGTCTTCTTTGAGAATTCCGATATTCATAGCTGACGATCCTGCTGTTATTGTCCGACCAGCGTTTGTGTCTGTTCTTTCATTTCCTCATTCTCTCCGGGCTGAGCACGGTGAGGATGTTGTGAGCTGCCATTGGCTTTGCCATTCACACGCACTTCCTTCGTCCGCCGAGCCATCGAGAGCGCAAAACCCGCGATCACGAGTCCTGCACCCAACCAGACGAAATTGATAAACGGCTTCACGCTCGCTTCGATGACAAGCGTCTCGACTCCTTCCTGATGCTCTTCCTGAGTCTCGGGCAACCCTGTTACCAACAAACGAATCATTGAGGGACTCCCGCCGGTACCGACCTGCATGGCGATCATCTGAAATCCGAGTGCGCCATTCTTCAACTTCACTTCTTTTGGCTGCGGGTTCTGGCCGTCAGTGTAAAGCGTCGTGGGGATGATCTGCTCTTTGTTCTTGCCTTTTTCCACGGTCAGGACAGCACCAATCGAGAAACCGCCCCCGCTCGTCATTCCTTCCATCCCATGTCCATCCATGGCAAACCTCTCGAACGTGACGCGGTAATCCCCGATGGTTTGCGGCTCGCCTTTCTTCAAGTCGAACGTATTGTGACTGTGATTGTGTTCTTCGCCGCCTTCCAGCGACACCGGCTCGATGTAGAAATCCCGCGTCCAACTACTGGCATAATCCGGATTGCGCATGAGGCTATTAGTGTACGTGCTCATGAACATCACGGGCTCTAACTGGAAGCGCGACCCGTCTTTCAGCACCTCGACCACAAAGCCGGACTTTCCGTCTTCTCTTTGATAACCGCCTTTGTACGTTACCTGATAGCCAAGCACAGAAGTTGGTTGGTTGATCGGCAACGCGGTCGAAACTTTCTCGCCGTACCGCCCGGAGCCGATGATACCGAGAAACAGCATAGCAAGCCCGAAGTGCGCCAGCGGTCCACCCACGAGACGCGGATCTTCTTTTCCCATCACCACGAGCAGACGCGTGGTAATGACGAGGATGAAGAACGAGCTGAACGCGAAAACGAGCATTTGCCAATCCTGAACACCAAAGAGATAGAGGACTGCCGCTGCGATGAGAGAAAGCACGAGCGGGAGTACGGAGCGTTTAGCTAATTCGGAGGGATCTTCCACACTCCAGCGCGTAAAGAGACTCAAGCCGAGCAGGAGCGAAAGAGCGATGGCGATCGGGAGATTCGTTTTATCATAGAATGCCGGTTCGACGGTAGCATTGGAGACGATCGGCCAGCTTGTGCCGAGGAAAATTACCAGCGCGCTCAGGGCCATCGCCACGGCACCGAGAGCGAGGAAGGACTCGCGTGACCATGTGCCCGCAGGCACGGCGAGGCGTTGGAGTTCCTTCCATCTGCGCGCAAGCATCACAGCTCCGATGCCGGTCATCAACGCGATCCAGCCGATCAGCAAGCTGTACACCAAATTGCCCGGGTCAACGAACGAGTGAACGGACGACTCACCCAAAATTCCGCTGCGCGTGAGGAAGGTACTGTAGACAACGAGGAGAAAGGAAAGGATGGCAAACACGAAGTTTGTGCGTGCAAGCTTTCCGGTTTTCTTCTGAACGAGAAGAGTATGAAGGAGGATGACGACGGTGATCCACGGAATGAGAGAGGAATTCTCCACCGGGTCCCATCCCCACCATCCGCCCCACCCGAGAACGCCGTATGCCCAGTAACCGCCTAACATCAGTCCTAAGCCCAGTGACAACGCGCCAAAGCCAACCCACGGTAGTGCGGGGGCAACCCACTCGCTGTACCGTTTTCGCCAGAGTGCGGCGATGGCAAACGCAAAAGGCACGGCCAATGTTGCAAAACCCACGAAAAGGACGGGAGGGTGTGCAATCATCCAGATATTCTGGAGAAGAGGATTCAGTCCTCTGCCGTCGTTCGGGACGTTGCCGGGCGTCAGTTGGTCGGGATACGCTTCCCAGATGTACTGGAACGGCGGCTTGGCAATCATCAACAAGAGCAGCACGGCGACGGTGAGCATGTAGACCGCCATGACTTCAAATTCGATCTTGTTGCGGCGGGTGAACTTCAGCAGCGCAATGCCGATGAGGACGGCGCAGAGCGTCCAGAAGAGAAAGCTCCCTTCCTGTCCCGCCCAGAAGGTGGAGACTAACAGGTGCAGCGGCAGATCTTTGCTGCTGTATCCCCACACATACGAGTACTCAAACTGATGGTTGAGGATGTAAAACATCAGCAACACGGATGCGCCGACCACACTCAGCACGGTAACCCAAAAACTTCGACGTGCGAGGGTTGGGTCGGAGATCTTCTTCGTTGCTAATCGATAATAGGAAAATGCGGCTACGACTGCCGCGGCAAATCCCATCCAGACGAATATCGTTCCTAACATGGACTCCTCCT
>DATLYT010000106.1:0-4786 GCA_035574455.1 Bacteroidota bacterium | reverse complement strand
ATACCTTGCTTCTCTTGGCTTATTCGGCTATCTTTTTCGCACAATGATTCCACAACAGACGCTCTCCAAGCTACGAGATATTGTCGGTCGTGCGAGATACCTCGACTCTCCCGAAGACAGAATTGCCTACTCTTACGATGGCACACAGCTTCTTCAGCATCAGCCAGACGCCATTCTCATCCCTCAATCCGTAGAACAGATTTCAAGAATCCTGAAGTTGGCCAATGAAGAAGGCTTTTCCGTTGTCGCGCGTGGTTCAGGGTCAGGACTTAGCGGCGGTGCGATCCCGGTGGAGAATTCTGTCGTTCTCCTGATGAACCAGTGGAACAGAATCCTTGAAATCGACCAGCACAATCTCACCGTGTGGGTTGAGCCGGGAGTCATCACGGCTCATTTGCATACAACCGTTGAAAACCTTGGACTCTTTTACCCGCCTGATCCCGGCAGCTCAGCCATTTGTACGATTGGCGGCAACGTTGCAGAGAATGCCGGCGGTCTGCGCGGGCTGAAGTACGGAGTGACGAAAAACTATGTCATGGGACTGGAAGTCGTTCTGCCGAATGGGGAAGTGATCATGGTCGGAGGGAAGTCTGTAAAAGACGTGGCGGGATATAATCTGAAGGATTTGCTCGTCGGCTCCGAAGGGACGTTAGGAATCTTTACGAGGATTCTGTTGCGGCTCATTCCCAAGCCCGAGACTTCCAAAACGATGCTGGCGTACTTTGACACGATGCAGGATGCGGCGGAAACAGTTTCGGACGTTATCGCCTCGAAGATCACGCCGGCGATTTTAGAGTTTCTGGACAACACCACGATCAAGTGCGTTGAGGACTACGCCCACTTAGGATTACCGACCACGCTTGAATCAATCCTGCTGATCGAAGTCGATGGACGGCCTTCGGTGGTACAGGAAGATGCGGAGCGGATCATCACGCTCTGTCGAAAACACCGCGCCCGTGATGTTCGAGTGGCGGCAACAGTGGATGAAGCGAACAAACTCCGAACTGCCCGACGTGCGGCATTCAGCGCGTTGGCACGAGTCAGGCCGACAACCATTCTGGAAGACGCCACGGTGCCGCGAAGCGAGGTCGCTCCAATGCTCGAGCGGATTAACCACATCTCCAGCAAATACAACCTCACTTTTGGAAACTTTGGACATGCGGGGGATGGAAACCTGCATCCCACCTGTCTCACGGATGAACGGGATAACGATGAAATCCATCGGGCAGAGAAGGCGTTCGAAGAGATCTTCTCAGAAGCCGTAAAGATGGGAGGAACGATCACCGGAGAACACGGAATAGGTCTGGCGAAGAAGCGATTTTTAGGCCAGGTCTTTAACTCCGCCGCTATCGACATGATGCGACAGCTCAAGCTCACACTCGACCCCAACGCGGTCCTCAACCCGGGCAAGATTTTCGACCTCAAGCCGCGGTGTGAAGGCCCTTTACCAAAGAACCAAACCCAACTCAAGAAGTTTTTGGAGATGGGGGCGTTTACGTAACCTTATGGTCTTCCATCCTCAAACAATGTTGCAGCATGATAGCCGCGTTGAGCGTGATGAACGTGAATTCTGGACCTCCCGTCAACGCCAGGCTTCGTCGTTGCACGAGATCTCGTACCGAGCCTGTTTCAAGCCCCAGCTTCCTCGTTTCTTCATCGAGCGCTACACTCAGCCGGGCGACCTTGTGTACGACCCATTCATGGGTCGGGGAACGACGATAATCGAAGCAGCCCTTCTCGGTAGGCGGGTGGCAGGAAACGACGTCAATCCCCTTAGCACGATTATGACTCTGCCTCGCCTGAATATTCCGAGTCTTGCTGAGGTGGAGGAACGATTGAGGGCGATCAGACTTTCTCCTAACGCGAAATCGGACATCGACCTCTCAATGTTTTTCCATCGAAAGACTCTTGCCGAGATTGTCTCGCTACGTCGTTATTTAGCTCGACGAAAAGCCACCGGCGAAGAAGACCGAGTTGACATGTGGATTAGAATGGTTGCGACCAACCGTCTGACGGGGCACTCGAAAGGCTTTTTCTCGGTGTACACACTTCCACCGAATCAGGCAACGTCGCCGTCAAGCCAGAAAAAGATCAATGCCCTCAGAAAACAAAAGCCGGAATATCGCAACGTCAAAGCTCTAATACTGAAGAAAACCCGGTCACTGCTTCGCAACGTTACCCCTGAGCAACTCTCGACACTCCACCGTATCGGCGCCACTGCGGTACTTTCCTCCCAGGTCGCACATCATACAGCTCACATTCGTTCAGGAGCTGTTCAACTCACTGTCACCTCGCCGCCGTTTCTCGACATTGTGCAGTATACCAATGACAACTGGCTCCGCTGTTGGTTCAATATGATTGATGCTGAAGAAGTCTCAAAACGAATGACCCTCGCACGAACTGTCGAAGAGTGGGGCACGGAAATGCAGAAGGTTTTCCATGAGCTTTATCGAATCACAAAGCCTGGTGGATTTGTCGCATTTGAAGTGGGTGAAGTAAGAAAGGGGAGTATTGAACTGGAAAAGCACGTCGTCCCCCTTGGCCGGAATGCCGGTTTCGAGTGCGAGGCGATTCTTATCAATCGACAATCGTTTACGAAGACCGCCAATATTTGGGGCATCCACAACAATCAAGCAGGCACAAACACGAATAGGATTGTGCTGTTTAAAAAGGAAAACTCTCGGAGGCCGCGAGGTTCATGATACCATTACGAGATAAAAACCCAACCCATCGCATACCCATTGTCAACATCGGCATCATCATTGTCAATGTTGCCGTGTTTATCTATGAGCTTTCGCTTGGCGAGAGAGAGCTGGAACGGTTTTTCCTGCAATTTGGTGTGGTGCCGCAGGCCATTACCACGGCGTTGTACTCTTTTGACTTCGGAGTGGCGACCATCCAGCCGCTTTTCAGCTCAATGTTCTTACACGGCGGATGGCTCCATCTCGGCGGAAACATGCTGTACCTCTGGGTGTTTGGTGACAATGTGGAAGACAAGCTCGGCCACGGTCGATATTTTCTGTTTTACCTGCTGACGGGTCTTGCTGCCAGCTTTGTTCACATCATCATTGACCCGATGTCGGAAATACCAACCGTCGGGGCGAGCGGAGCGATCTCTGGCATTCTCGGAGCCTATCTCGTGATGTTCCCCGGTGCTCGCATTGTGACACTGATTCCTCTATTCATGTTCCTGCAAGTGGCAGAATTGCCGGCTTTGATCGTCCTTGGGCTCTGGTTTGTATTGCAGTTTTTCAACGGCATCACATCACTCGGTTACGATACGGCCGGTATGGGCGGCGTTGCTTGGTGGGCACACATCGGCGGATTCCTTGCCGGTCTCATTCTTGTCAAACCATTTCGAAAGTTTCTCTAGTTGCAAACCGTCGCGCAGAAAACCTCGTCGTTCCATGGGGTTGACGTTCCCGACGCAAACTTCCTTGTCAACTGCATGCACTGCGGACTTTGTCTACCGCAGTGTCCCACCTACGCGCTGACTGGCCTCGAAAAGTCGTCACCCCGTGGGCGCATCCGGTTGATCAAGTCTGTTGCTGAGGGAGATTTGCCGATCACACCTGGATTCGTGGAGGAGATGAATTTTTGTCTCGACTGTCAAGCGTGCGAAACTGCTTGCCCGGCGGGAGTGAGGTATGGAGCGTTAGTCGAAGCCGCGCGGGCTCAGATTTTTCAGCAGGGTTATGAAAGCGTCGTCAGCACCGTATTGAAGAAACTTTTTCTGCGATGGTTATTCCGTACACCACAACGTCTGCAGGTGCTGGCTTCATTGTTGCGAATCTACCAGCAATCCGGTTTTCAATGGTTTCTGCAACGGTCTGGATTGCTCAAGCTGTTTTCTCGCAGACTTCACGAAGTCCAGTCGCTGACGCCAACAATTTCTGAAACGCCGTCGTCTCAGCTCTACCCGGAGCGCGTTGAACCGTACGGTTCAATGCGCTATCGTGTCGGTTTTCTCACCGGTTGCATCATGGATGTCGCATTTGCTGACGTCAACGTTGATACTATTGAGCTTCTGCGGCACCATGGATGTGAAGTCGTCATTCCACGCGGACAAGTGTGTTGCGGGTCGTTGCAGGCGCACAACGGTGATCGAGAGGTTGCACGAGAACTGGCTCGTGTCAACATCGAGGTATTCTCGCGTGAGCCATTTGACGCCATCATCATGAACTCCGTCGGCTGTGGTGCTTTTATGAAAGAATACGGCCATCTCTTTTCACAGGAGCCACATCTTGCCATGAAAGCAATGAGGGTTTCAAAGAAAATTCAAGATGTGACGGAATTCCTTACAACGATCGGACTCCAAGTGAGAGAGGGAGGAAGCACAAACAGGTATGCGGACAAGCGAGTGACGTATCACGATGCTTGCCATCTTGTTCACACCCAAAAAATCAGTCTCCAGCCACGCGAGCTGATCAAAATGATTCCCGGCGTCGAGTACGTAGAATTGCCGGAGTCGACCTGGTGTTGCGGTAGCGCCGGTATCTACAATATCACGCGGTATGATGATTCTATGAAACTGCTTTCACGGAAGATGGAAAACATCAAACGCGTGCGACCGGATATCATCGTCACGGGAAACCCGGGCTGCCTTGTTCAAATCCAGCATGGGTTGGAACGTGAGGGTTTGTCTGTCGAATTACTTCATACAGCTACATTTTTGCGGCGAGCCTGTGGCGCGTAGAACACTTCGAACATACTTGTCGGGAGGGATGGAGTATGCACGCCGTGAGGGCAGAGATTGGCGTGCAGAACTACATCGATGGATTGAGAG
>DATLYT010000105.1:0-4819 GCA_035574455.1 Bacteroidota bacterium | reverse complement strand
CGCGATTATCTCGACCGCAGTCGCATCATCCTGATCAAAGATCTGAAGCAGCATGTCGGCAAGGGTACACCGGTCACCGTCATCGGCGAAGTGTTTCGGTTCGAGCTGCGGCGTTCGAGAAAATCGAACAAGCAATTTTTTATCCTCACCGTGAAGGACGACTCGGGCTACTTGCAATGCATCTGGTTTGAGGGTGTGCAGTGGTACAAAGATGCATTCGAGGTGGGAGAGCTCTTGTCGCTCGCTGCTGTGCCGGAGTACGACCGCTTGGGTCGGGTGCAGTTCATTCATCCCGACTTTGACCGTCTGGGCGGCATGTTGGAAGAAGGAGAGCCCGACTGGGGCAAGCTGTTTAACACTGGCGCGATCATTCCGCAATATTCATCAACAGCGAAGCTCGCTCAAGTTGGTTTGGATAGTCGCGGCTTCCGGCGCATCATCCGCAGCGCACTCAAGTCGCACCTTGGTGACGTTCGAGAAATCCTTCCGAACGAGATTCGTCAGGAACTCCGGCTCATCGATCTGCCTACGGCGATCCAGCACATCCATTTTCCCCCAACGCACGAATCCCGCTTGCATGCCGAGCGACGGCTGAAGTTTGACGAACTCTTCTTCCAACAGCTTATGTCTGCCGTCCGTAAACGGGCAATCAAGGAAGAGGTCAGAGGAATCTCGTTCGCCGTTGAAAGCAAACTTGCCCGTCGGCTCATCGATGCTCTGCCGTTCGAGCTGACTAAAGCCCAGCGCCGCGTTATCAAAGAAATCACGGACGACATGCATTCCCCCAAGCCGATGAATCGGCTGCTGCAAGGTGATGTCGGCAGTGGAAAGACGATCGTCGCTCTCCTTGCCATGCTCGTGGCAGTTGAGAACGACTACCAGTGCGCCTTCATGGCGCCAACGGAGGTCTTGGCTGAGCAACACTTCCGCACCCTCGCGGAATTCTTGAAGGACATCCCCGTTAACGTCCGACTGCTCATCGGCGGACAGAAGAAAAAATTGCGTCAGGATATTCTGGATGATGTCCGTCGCGGCAGCGCGCAGATCGTCGTCGGCACACACGCGCTCCTCGAAGAGGGGGTGGAGTTTGCGAAGTTAGGACTGGTGGTGATCGATGAGCAACATCGCTTCGGTGTATTGCAACGCGCGGCAATCAGAGAAAAGGGAGTCGATCATATGCCGCCGGATGTGTTGGTCATGACTGCCACCCCTATCCCGCGCACGTTGGCGATGTCGCTCTACGGCGACCTCGACGTTTCGGTCCTCGACGAAATGCCTGCCCACCGCAAGCCGATTAAGACAGCAATTCGTCTCGAATCGCAGAAGGGGAAGGTCTACGACTTCGTCCGGCAGGAAATTCGGCGCGGTCGGCAAGCGTACATCGTTTTCCCTCTCATCGAGGAGTCAGAAAAAGTCGATCTCAAGGCGGCGACCACGGAATTCGAGCGCCTGCAATCGGATGTCTTCCCCGACTTCCGGCTTGCCTTGCTTCACGGTCGGATGAAGACGGAAGAAAAAGACGAAATTATGCACCGGTTTAAGTCCGGCGCGCTTGACATTCTCGTTGCAACGACCGTCATTGAAGTAGGGATTGACGTGCCGAATGCGACAATTATGATCATCGAAAACGCCGAGCGTTTCGGGCTGTCGCAACTCCACCAACTGCGTGGGCGTGTCGGTCGCGGGGCAGACCAGTCGTACTGCATCCTGATTGCCGATTATGACTGGTTCAGCCAGCATCGTCAGGGAAAGGGCGAGGAAGAGGTGCAGCAAGAGAAAAAGAATGCGCAGATTCGGCTGGAAACGATGGTGGAAACGACGGACGGCTTCAAGATTGCCGAAGTCGACCTGAAGCTACGCGGTCCGGGTGATTTCTTCGGCACAAGGCAAAGTGGTTTGCCTGAGTTCAAAATCGCCAACCTGGTTGAGGACTATGACCTGATGATGCTGGCCCGGAAGGTGGCGTTCGACCTGATTGCGAGGGACCCCCACCTGCGGAGGTCCGAGCATACTGAGCTTCGGCGGCAGTTTGAGCTGCTTTATAAAAAGACAATGCTCTTGGGAGATATCGGATGAGCAACGAAGATATCTTTGCCCAACAGACCTGCCCACGCTGTGGTGGAGCGTTTGCGAAGGTGCAGACCTTCTGCCCCCATTGCGGCTATGTAAAAGAGGAATCGTGGTGGGAAAGGCTACTCAACGTCTTCCGCTCCTCCTCATCGGTTGAGACCGCCCCGGCCACCCGTGGTAACCTCATTTCCTTCCTCATTGGCCTCGCTGTCTCAGGCTTTTTTGTCTACCAGGCGCTTCAGACGGGATCAATCCAAAGCTGGCTTCTGGCGCTTTTCTCTTTAATAATGGCTGTTCGGGCATGGTTTGTTTCTCCCAAGACTGTTCCCCAGACCGACGGAGGAGAGGTGGTGGAAGCCGAGGATCATCCTTCCGGACACGAGCGAGTATCTTCACCGACCGACCAGCACTTCTACTGTGAGAACTGCGGCACGGAAGTCGCCGCCGATGCCACCGACTGCCCCAAGTGCGGGATGAAGTTTGGAGAGTGATCCATTGATCGGTTGGCTCCTTGAGCCAATGAAGTATGAGTCCATGGATTCCTCCTTACTAATCTCTCACCTCGAACTCCGACCTCCCTCTTCTCCCCCATCTCGTGTCAAGTACTTTCGCGAAAAATCTTCGCGCGCGAGAGCAGAAAGTCTTGACAACGAGTGTGAAAAGATTATATTTGTAGCAAGAATGTGTTCATTGAAAGGGCACGCGCAACTGCGAGTGCGCATCGCTCACCAATCGAAAGGTTGAACGAACTGCTTGTTAAGGCGATTGCACGTCGCTCTCGTCTACAATGTGAAGAAGAGTGATGGTACCGCGATGGGAGAAGGTGTGCAGGAGAATGGCGAAGATGACCGTAGTGTGGTCGTCTCGCCGGTGAAGTCGAAACCAACGAGAGACGATACATACGCTGAGTGGGATACAGAAGAAACCATCCAAGCCGTCAAGACAGCGCTGGAAGAGCGACACACCGTCACCCTCATCGAAGCCGATGAGGACGCTTACCAGAAGCTTTTTGCGGTCCAGCCAGAGATTGTCTTCAACATTGCCGAAGGCATGCGCGGCCCTTCCCGCGAAGCGCAAATCCCAGCCATCCTTGAGCTTCTCGGCATTCCCTACACCGGTTCCGACCCTCTGACGCTCGGCATTTGTCTTGATAAATCCCGGGCAAAGGAAATTCTTTCCTACTATAAGATTCCAACCGCTCCGTTTGCTGTTGTCGCTTCACTCTCTGAGCTGGAGAAGGCACGGACGTTGCTTCCGGCCATCGTCAAGCCGCTGTATGAGGGGTCGAGTAAAGGCATTCTCAACTCTTCATTAGTATACACTGCGCAGGATCTTCGCAGAGAAGTGAAGCGCGTTCTCACCGATTACGAAGAGCCGGCCCTCGTCGAAAAATTTCTTTCGGGACGCGAATTTACGGTTGCGTTACTCGGCAACGGCTCCTCGCTTCAAGTGTTCCCCGTTGTCGAGTTGCGCTTGGACAAACTACCGCAGGGTGTGAATCCCGTCTACTCGTACGAAGCGAAATGGGTGTGGGACCAATCCGACCATCCGATCGAGATGTATGATTGTCCCGCGCGGATCGATGCACAGCTCGACGCGCGTATCAAAGAGATTTGCGTGCAGGCGTACCATGTGCTGCGCGTGCGCGACTGGTGTCGTATCGACGTCCGACTCGATGAGCAGGGCAACCCGAATATTTTGGAGCTTAACCCGCTGCCGGGAATTTTGCCGAATCCCGACGACCATTCCTGCTTCCCGATGGCCGCGCGCGCTGCGGGGCTCAACTACAATCAGATGCTCAACGCCGTACTGGAAGCCGCGGCAGCGCGGTACGGAATTCACTGACCGACAACACACGCGAGGAGGTTATGGGGAAGAAAGTCCGAGTCGCAGTTATCTTTAACGAGCCGACGGTTGAGACGCGCTCAGGCCGCAAGTACATTTCCGAGACCGGGAAGCTCGAAGAGTTTGCCACGCGTGAACAACTGCTCGCAGGATTAAAGCCGGAAACCATCGACCTCTCCGAGGTGGGTGTTCTCGAAGAGCGCGAGCATGTGCAGAAAGTGCTGCAACAGGCGGGCTATCAGACACTGCTCTTTAATATGAATGGTGACATCAAGCGGCTCATCCGTTTTCTTGAAGAAAAAGAGCCGGATTTGATTTTCAACCTTTGCGAGTCGGTCGGGAACGAATCCATCCACGAAATGCACGTCGCCGGTATTTACGAGCTGATGGGCATCCCGTACACGGGTGCAAGTGCTTTTGTTTTAGGCACTTGCCTCCACAAGACCCGCGTCAAAGAGATCCTTACCGCACACAAAATTCCCACGCCCCGGTATGTGATTTACAGGAACATTGCCGACCTGGATGCTAATGGTCTATCGCTCGAGTTCCCGCTGATCGTGAAGCCTTCGCGCGAGGATGCCAGCGTCGGTATCGACAACGATTCGGTTGTTGAGAACATCTCAGAACTCCGGAAACGCGTCCGCTACATTTTCAGCCGGTACGACCAGCCAGCACTCGCGGAGGAGTACATCGCAGGACGCGAAATCAATGTTGCCATTCTCGGCAACAAGCGGCCGATCGTACTGCCGATATCGGAGATCGACTTCTCCGGTTTGCCTGAAAACTATCCGAAGATCGTCACCTACAATGCGAAGTGGATGCAGGGGACGCCAGAGTTTATCGGTACGGTTGGAAAATGTCCGGCCGACCTCCCCGCCGATGTCGAGAAGAAAGCAAAAGAGAT
>DATLYT010000104.1:0-19004 GCA_035574455.1 Bacteroidota bacterium | reverse complement strand
TTCTCGGCCCGGGTGCACGCAAGGGAGCTTTTTCAACCATCGAATAGGAGGAGAAATAGTATGGATCGGTATTTGGTGATCGCACCGCATACGCAAGAGGAATGCGTCAAGGCGATAAAAGTCATTGAAGCGGTGGGAAGTGTCACACGGTGGGATTGGGGATGCAAAGACGGCGAGCACTGCGGCTGGGTGATCGTAGAAGCCGACAGTCGGGATCAGGCGCTGCTGGCCGTACCAACGATAGAGCGGCATAAAGCGCGCGCCATCAAACTGATGCGCTTCACACCGGAAGATATTAGGAAGATGCATGAGGTGTAGAAATTCTGCTCCTCGTCCTTTGCATCTCCCGCCTTTTGTCCCTATCTTGACGGGACTTTCTAGCATAACGATTTATGACCCAGAACCAAAAGTATCGTATCGCTATCGTACTCGCTCTCCTTATCGGCTGGATTGTGGTAGTCTTCTTCCGCTCCGGAACTGCGTGGGGATGATAACCCTTGACGACCTGGTAATTCTCGGTTGACGATTTGATGTAAAGCCTGCAGTCCGGCAATCGGAAATTGAACATCTCGATATGACCGACCTTTCGTCCAAACGGCTCGCCTCCCTCGACGTCTTCCGCGGCGCGACCATTGCAGGGATGATGCTCGTCAACAACCCCGGCGACTGGGGCCACATCTATCCGCCGTTCAAGCACGCGGCGTGGCATGGATGGACGTACACCGATACGATTTTCCCGTTCTTCCTCTGGATTGTCGGCGTCGCGATGACCTTCTCGTTCGCCAAGCGGATCGAACGAGGCGACGACAAGACAAAGCTCGCCCTCCACGTTTTACAGCGTTCGGCCATCATTTTCGCCCTTGGGTTGTTTCTGAGTGGCTTCCCGTTCGGTCTTGCCTTCGGCCATAAATTTTCCTGGGACAGCATCCGTATTCCTGGTGTGCTCCAACGTATCGCTGTCTGCTATCTTGTTGTCGGGCTTCTCTTCCTCAAAACAAACCTGCGGCAACAAGTGTGGATCACGGGTGCGCTTCTTGGAATCTACTGGATTGCGATGAAGGTCATTCCTGTGCCCGGATACGGCGCGGGGGTTCTCGAGCCCACAGGCAATCTCTGCTGGTATATCGATTCTACGCTACTCGCCGGCCATACCTGGAGCGGCGCACCGGTGCCCGGTTTCGACCCGGAAGGAATTTTCAGCACCCTTCCGGCCATCGCAACCACATTGTTTGGCGCGTTGACGGGTCATCTTCTCCGCTCCGAGAAATCACAAGAAGAAAAGACCGTCTGGCTCTTTGTCCACGGCAGTCTTCTCCTATTCGCCGGCAGCATCATGGACTACTTCCTCCCGATTAACAAGAATCTCTGGACGAGCTCATACTCGGTATTCATGGCTGGTCTGGCGATGGTGTGCCTTGGTGTTTGCTACTGGCTGATCGACGTGAAGGGACACCGACGCTGGACGAAGTGGCTCGAGATTTACGGGCAGAACGCCATCACCATGTTCGTCCTCGCGGGCTTGTTTGGGAGACTCTCAACCGTTGTCAAAGTCTCAGGACCGGATGGAGACCCGATCTCATTGAAGACCTGGTACTATCAAGCACTCTTCGTCCCCGTGGGCGACCCGATGATCGCTTCATTGTTACATTCGCTCATGTACGTCGCCCTCCTTTATCTGATTGCGTATGTGATGTATCGAAAGAACTGGCTCATCAAGGTGTAAGGTTTTATGCACAATCCCCTCGTCCAGCAAGAAGTTGCATCTTCCAACGGCAACGGTTCGATCGCCCAACAGAAACTGGCGATCTCGCTTTCCCTTGCCGTCGGGTTCCTGATGCTTGCGGGAAAATCGTACGCGTACGCCATTACCAATTCCGCCGCAATTTTCTCGGACGCCGCGGAATCGGTCATTCACGTCTTTGCCGTTGCCTTTGCGGCGTTCAGTCTCTGGCTCAGCATCAAGCCGGCGGACGTGAACCACCCGTACGGTCACGAGAAGATCAGCTATTTTTCTGCCGGCATGGAGGGGATGATGATTGTACTCGCCGCGTTCTACATCATCTACGAGGCAATCATGAAGTGGCTTGGCGGACTGGCAATTCAGAATCTCGGCACGGGCACGCTCTACACGGCCGCCGCGACAACGATCAATGCGTTCCTTGGCGGCTATCTTGTGTGGCAGGGGAAGCGAAGTAAATCGCTCATCCTCGTCGCTAACGGCAAGCACGTGCTGACGGATTCATGGACGAGTTTTGGCGTGATTGTGGGACTGCTGCTGACGATCTGGACGGGTTGGCTTCCGTTTGACCCGATTCTGGCGATTCTCGTCGCCCTCAATATTCTTTGGTCTGGAGGAAAACTTATCCGTCAATCGGTCGGCGGACTGATGGATGAAGGCGACCCGGAAATTGAACGACAACTCCGGCGGGCGCTGGACGAAGAGACACAGAAGCGCGGTCTGTGGTATCATGAGCTTCGACACCGACACAGCGGCTCATCCATCTGGGTCGAGGTGCATTTGCTTTTCCCGAAAGGATCGCTCATCGAAGAAGCGCATTGGAAAGCAACGGAGGTTGAGGCGGCGGTCAAGAACCGTTTTTCTCTTCCCATTCACATCCTGACGCATTTGGAACCGCGGGAAGAGCACGACGAGATTCACCAGCAGTTGAAATCGGCAAAAGAATGACAATGCCCGAGAGCTAACCCGGGCGTTGTTACAGAATTCCTCTCTCACTTTTTAGCAGAGAGGCTGGAGCGCAGTTTTGATTCACCCTTTCCCACAACCTTTCTCTTCACCGTTGCTGTTTTTGCGGCATACTGCATGAGCGGCTCGGCTCCTCGCCCGCCCATCATATCTGTGTCGCTTCCTTAGTTGTGACTGGTATTCGAATTTGCAGGCTTTGCCTTAAACCCGGTTTCATCCACGACTGCTATCAATCGCTGGAGGGAAATCTTTGTGGAGTCAAACTCGACGACGGCTCGAGTCTTCTCAAACTCCACGGCTGCTTTCCTGACGCCGTCAGCCCGATCCAGCGTTGCTTCCAGCCCTTTGGCGCACCCCTTGCAATCCATTCCCTCGATGTCTAACACGGCAACAGCCAGGGCAGGATTCTGCTGGCGAGCTTGTGTAAGCATCGCCTGTGCTGCGGTAGCATTAGTGAAATCGAATAACGGAAAGGCAACGGCAACCACAGCAATACCTGCCGCAAGCCAAACGGTGATCTTGCTCCACCTTCCGGCACTCTCGATCTTGCAGCTGCCGTCGGCACATATTACCTCGCGCTTGCGATAGGTAAGATAGAAAGCAAGAGCAAGGAGTAGAACCGTGAGAGCAAAAAAGTAGGGCCGGTAAGCTTCAAACACGGCAAACGCTCCGATGCTGCCGACACCGATCAAAGCGACAACGACCGGACCGATACAGCAGAGTGATGCAATAATCGCAGCGACTACTGAGCTGACAGTTGTGAGTTTCGCTTTTTCCATCACACGACCTCCTTGCACATAAATGAACGCGGTTCTCTGGTTTCTTCCAACGCGAACATATCCTGCAGGTTAGATGTAAAGATGTTTTGTACGAGCGAATAGTAAATGGTCTGTCCCTGTCGGCGGCTTTTGACGATGTTCTTGTCCTTGAATTTGGATTTCCTTACCGATTAAATTCAACCGATTGGAGAGTTCCCTCACTCGTGTATGTAAACCGTAGAACAAACGGCGGTCTGCGGTCGACTTCCGCAATACCGATCGCGTCGCCGACGGTGCTTGCAAGTTCCGGGTCAAATGAGAATTGCATATCGTGAATTTCCACAACCCAGTGTCTTCCCTGCTCAACTGAACGAATCCACGGATGGCGGGCAAATTTCATAAACCACGCCGCTTCTTCCGTCTTCATCGCTTGCTCAACAAACGGATCGCTCGCTTGAGGGAACTTCGTCAGCTCAGACGGCTCCGGGTTACCGAAAACATTGAAGAACGCTCGATAGACCGCATCGTTGGTCTGCACCAATCCCATCCACCGAAAGATACTCAACGGCTGGGGAAGAGCAGAGACCTTCTCAACAGCAAGCCCCTGTTGGCGGGCAACCGTCGCCATCCGCTGCACAGCGATCTGATGCGATACCATCTCCACAAGAAGATACGAGACAACGAAGATTCCTCCGGCTAACGCAAACCCTCTTTGGTGAGCTGATGCTCGTTTGCCAAGAAACAACAGGAGAGCCACAATGAGGGTAAAGAGCGGGTCGATGATGAACATCCAGTCGAGCGAATAGCGTTCGGCCGAGAGCGGAGCAAAGAGTTGTGTGCCGAACGTGGTAATAACATCGAAGAAGATGTGGAGATAGATGCCAACGAGCGCCATCATCCAGAGAAGTTTCAGATTCTTGACCGATGTGACGAGATACGCAGTGATGGCGGGAAGGAACGCAAGTACCGGTGCAAAGAGTAGCGAATGCGTGAGTCCACGATGGTGCTTAATGATGAAGAACGGATCGCCAAAAATATTCATCAGAGCATCGATGTCGGGAAGGTTGGCGCAGATGACGGTGAGCCAGAACAGTGTGCGATGCGTTTTCTGCTCCTGCTCAGC
Organism: Bacteroidota bacterium; assembly: GCA_035574455.1. Lineage (GTDB taxonomy): Bacteria > Bacteroidota > Ignavibacteria > UBA10030 > UBA10030 > DATLYT01. Next base: position 14,419 of record DATLYT010000104.1, on the reverse strand, counting down.
CCGTTGCCCGTTCGTCTCAATAATCTTTGCCGCCAGCGCTCCGGTGAGGCTGTGAGTGATGTTATCCATGTGTAGAAGATTCGTGAACTATTTCGAGAGTATCAAGGAGAACAAAAAAATCCCGCGGCTTCCACCGCGGGATTCTGTTCTCCTCCGCAACACCTTCTCACCGTTATGCGGTCTGTTTAATAAGTTCGAGCATGACGATGATGTTCACCATCTCGCCGACCACAAGGCCGCCCGTCTCGATCATCCGATTCCACTTCAGACCGAAGTCGAAGCGATTGATCTGTGCCGTAGCCTTCCAGCCAACGCGTGTGCCGGCCCGCGGGTCGTTGATCATCCCGAGCAGTTCCGCATCGAAGACCACTTCTTTGGTGACGTCGCGAATGGTCAGGTTTCCCTTGATTTTGTACTTCTTGTCACCAACTTTCTCAAAGGAGGTACTGACGAATTTCATCTCTGGAAACTTTTCTGAATTGAAAAAGTTGTCGGAACGAAGGTCGGCATCGCGCCGCTCATTGTCCGTGTTGATGCTGGCCGTCTGCGCCACGGCTTCAACGGTCGCATCCGTCCAATCATCTTTGGACGACGTGATCTTCATCTCCCACTCCTTGAAGTATCCCGGCACTTCAGAAACGAGCATATGCCGGACGGTGAACATCAATTTCGAGTGGGATTTGTCGACGCGCCACGTCGTCTGGCTCGCCAACGTCCCGGCTCCGGCGAGAAACAGCCCGACAAACATGATTCCACGCTTCATACAAGTCTCCTTTTGGTTGAGTGAATAATACATTATGGTTGATGCACAAGTTCGACAATCATACCATCCTGATCGCGAACAACAATCCGTCGATCGGTCTTGTCTACGATGGCATTGGCTGTCTCGAACACCCCCGCGAGAATTTGCAACGCGGAAGTATCGGGAATGACGATGCTATAGGCCAGCAATCCCACAGCATCCGATGGCGGCGGGGGTGCACCGCGTCCCGCCCAGATATTGAGCCCAAGGTGATGATGGTAACCGCCTGCGGAAACAAACAATGCACCGGGGTAGCCGCGTTCCGTTACTTCGAATCCCATGCGGCGACAGTAAAACTCCTCCGCCTTCCCCAAATCTGAGACGTGCAAATGAACGTGGCCTATGTCCGTACCTGGGGCTATGCCGTTCCACTCAGAGGACTCACTTTCAACTTCGGCCAGTAAACCCTCGACATCAAGCGGTTGGGTGTACATGCGGAGCTTTCCATTCTCCATCGGCCATTCTTCCCTCGGTCGATCGCAATACAGCTCAATGCCCAATCCGAATGGATCGTTCAGGTAGAGTGCCTCGCTTACACCATGGTCGGAAAATCCCGTAAATGGATAACGGTGCTCGGCAAGACGTTTGAGTAGCCGCGCAAGCTCTTTTCGATTCGGCAACCGGATGGCAACGTGAAAGAGACCGGTCGTTCGTGCAGGCTTGGGTCGCGCCCCAGGAAGCTCCGAGAGGATGATTTGCGCTGGCGCAAACCCCGTCGCCGAAAGCTGGGCACGATTCTGCTCACGTCGATGTAACCGAAAGCCAAGCAGTGTCTCATAGAACGCTAACGCTTGATCGAGGTCGGCAATCTGAAGATGAACGTGCCCGATGGATGTCGTAGCGGGAAGTGTCATGGCGTTGGTGAAAAAGACGGATAAGGGGGCAATTGGTTTCTGGTTTATCTTGGAAAACAGTGATCTGCAGATCGATGTGAAAACAATAAGCGGGGGCGTTGGTAAAACCGTTTCCCCCGCTCCAGGATCATTGCGTGTTTATTTTGCAAAGCTGACCTGTCCCGTCGGTTCCTGTTCTGTCCGAGCAAAGATCAGATAATCAAGGCTGTATCTCCCCGGACCGAGCAGAAGCGCTACGATGCTCAGAACACAGAGCGTGAGGACAAACTCCACACCGCTCCCTCCGTTTGTCCCTGTGTTCAGGAAGAACCCGTACGGCAGGTGGACGACAAACATTGCCACCAGCATGTTCACTATGAACCCGATTGCCCAAATTCTGGTGAGCAGGCCTATGAGCATGGCCAGACCACCGAAGAATTCGGTGAACGCGGCAATGTAGGCCAAGGGCGCGGGAATACCTAACGCACTTTCAAAGAACCCCACGGTTCCCGTTAACCCATATCCACCAAACCATCCGAGTACCTTCTGCGCGCCGTGGGCGAAGAAAACTACACCCAAGATAGCTCGTAACAGGAACGATACCACGGACAGATCGCCAAAGGGTTTCGTCAACAGCTGTTTGGCAATCATCTCCATTCACCTCCTTATAGCAAACAAGCTGTGACTCGCTGCTAAGAACAACGGAGACGGTCGATGTTGTTCCCACCGGGGAGAGGATACCCCAGAATTTTTGCAATATCCTACCGCTCCCGCATTTACGCAACGGATTGGGTCGTGTGCAACTGTTCGAGAAACGCCCGTGCCGATTGAAGAACGGTCGAAGGCGATGAGTCTGTCTCCAAAACAGCAAGGAGCTTAAGCTGACCTCCCTCCTGTTTCCATTGCGGCCGATAGTGTTTTAAGGACATAACCTTTTCCACAATCTGTTGAAATGGTGAATTGTTGCCATTTCCGTTTTCATAAAAGTTTCGGTCATCGTTTGGCGGGAAGGTGAGCAGAAGACGATTCTGCTCCAGCTCGACTTTCCGAAATCCAAGCTGCGACGCAAGAAGCTTGAGCTGGACGACAAGGAATAGGTTTTCGGTCTCTTCCGGGTATTCACCAAACCGATCCCGCAGCTCCTCGCGCATGGCCTGTACTTCTTCATCCCGTTCGAGTTTGTAGAGTCGGCGGTAAATATCGAGCCTCTCTGTGTCGGACTCGATGTAGAAATCGGGAATCAGTGCTTCGATGTCCGTCTCAATAACGGTCTCGGCAACGCGTGGCATCGCCGCCTGTAGCTTCTGCTCGAACAACTCTGCAAACTCATCCTTTTTCACCTCTGCCACCGCTTCTTCAACAATGCGCTGGTACATCTCGAAGCCCATCTCCATGATGAAGCCGGATTGTTCGGCACCGAGCAGATTTCCGGCACCACGAATTTCTAGGTCGCGCATCGCTAAATTCAAACCGGAGCCAAGTTCCGTAAACTCCTGCAACGCCTGCAATCTGCGCAGTGTTTGCTTTGGGAGAACAGACAGCGGCGGCGTGAGAAGGTACGCGTACGCTTGTTCGTTCGACCGCCCGACTCGACCGCGCAGTTGATACAACTCTGCCAGTCCAAACCGATCCGCGCGATTGATGATGATGGTGTTCACGCTGGGAATGTCGATGCCGGATTCGATGATTTTCGTGCAGACGAGGACATCGTACTTTTTCTCAAGGAACGCCATCATGGATTTTTCCAGTTCATGACCTTTCATCTGGCCATGGGCAACGTGGAATCGTGCCTCGGGAATATGCTTCTCCAACATCTGTCGTACTTCTTCAATGGTTTGCACGCGGTCGTGCACAAAGTAAACCTGTCCACCCCGCTTGAGTTCGCGGAGAACGGCCTCACGAATCAACAAAAGGTCGAATTGGGCAATTTCTGTAACAATCGGACGGCGGTTGCGCGGCGGTGTATTGATGATGGAAAGGTCTCGTGCCCCCATCAACGAGAAATGCAACGTGCGCGGAATGGGCGTTGCGGTTAACGTCAGCGTGTCGACGTTGGCACGCACCTGGCGGAGTTTTTCCTTCGCAGAAACGCCGAATCGCTGCTCTTCGTCAATGACAAGCAGGCCCAGGTCTTTGAACTGCACGTCTTTGGACAACAACCGATGCGTCCCGATGATCACATCAACCTTGCCGCTTGCAAGTTCTTCCAAAATGACTTTCTGATCCTTTCGGGGTTTGAAGCGATGCAAAACTTCGATTTTTACCGAGTACCGCCCCATTCTGTCTTGAAACGTGTTATAGTGCTGAAGGGCGAGAATGGTCGTCGGCACAAGAATGGCCACCTGCTTGCCGCTCATCACTGCCTTGAATGCTGCCCGCACGGCAACTTCGGTCTTTCCGAAGCCGACATCGCCGCAGATGAGCCGGTCCATCGGCGACGGCTGTTCCATATCCTTCTTCACGTCAACCGTCGCCTGTGCCTGGTCGGGCGTGTCCTCATACAGAAATGACGCCTCCATCTCTTTTTGCCAGTGCGTGTCCGGTGCGAAGGCGAACCCTGGCTCGAGTTTGCGTTTTGCATACAAAGCAATCAGGTCGCGCGCGATATCCTTCACGCGCTTCTTTGCCCGCGCCTTCAACCGGTCCCACTGCGCCGTGCCTAACTTCGAGAGCTGGGGGATATGCCCTTCTCTTGACGAATACTTTTGAACGCGGTTAATGAAGTTGAGATTAACATAAAGTGCATCGTTATCTTGATAGAGAATCTTCATCACCTCTTGTTCGGCACCGCGGACGCGTATCTTCTCCAATCCTGCAAATTTCCCGATGCCGTAATCGGTGTGGACGACGAAGTCACCTTTTCTGAGCTGGAGCAATTCCTTTTGCGTGATGCCTTTGAACCGCGGCCGCTTGGCGAGGCCCTGACGTTTCAATCGGCCAAAGATCTCGTGCTCGGTGAGAAAAGCGAGGCGCGCCGCGGGGAATACAAACCCCGAGTGCACGGTGCTGGTACACAAGGAATATCGAATGTCTACTGGCGAGTGTTCAAGCTCGGACCCCACTTCTGCATTCTGGTCGTTACCAGGTCCGGTAAGCTCCTCTTCGATCAGCTCCTTGATGCGTCTCTCTTCTTCCGGCGTGTCGCAGGCAAGGGTTACATCGAAGCCCTTTGCATTGAATTCCCTGACCTGCTTTACGAGAAGTTTGATGTTCCCGCCAACCGTAGGTTGTGGAGTGGATGAAAAGTGAATCGCTTTGTCTTCTCCTGTTGAGGAAAGTGTGTGGTGAACGACACGGGCGAAACATTGGAGGCGCTCTTCGGCCTCGTTCCACGCGAGGACGACATGCCCCATCTTTCTAAGTTCGTCCGCCTCCTTCTGAAGGAGAACGGGCTCATCCAGAATCACCAATGCTGTGGAATGGAGATAGTCTAAGAGCGTCGAGTTCGCCGAGTTGTCGCCGGCAATTCCGGGCACGATAAAGGCACTTTCGAGCTGGCGAATCGAGCGTTGGGAGAGAACATCGAACTCCCGGATCGATTCGACGGAGTCGCCCCAGAATTCAATCCGAATTGGATTATCGCCCACGAACGGAAAGACATCGACAATGCCGCCCCGGACCGCAAAATCACCGTACCCCTCCACCACCTCCTTTCGTTCAAATCCAAGCTCGGCAAGGCGTGAGAGGAACTGCTCGAACGGTTGCTCGCTGCCAACAGTCAACTGAATCATCGTCGCGCGGAATGTCTGTGGCGGCGGGACGCGAGAGAGAACGCCTTCAACTGAAGCAACAACGATGCATGTCTGACCTTCGCTGAGTGAGCGGAGCGTCTCAACGAAGGCAACCGGCGTACTGAGATCAAGGAGCTCAGCGTGATGGCCACCACCGTAAACAGCAAGCTGCACGTTCTCCTCCCCAACGAGCAGCGCACAATCATCGCGCAGGCGTTCGGCCTGTTCCTCATCCTGTACGAGCAAAAGGAGCTGCGACTTTCGAAGCTCGAACAGTGTGGCTGCAACAAACGCCATGAGCGATCCGCTCACGCCGTCGATGTGAAGCTCTTCTCCTCTCTCAAGTGATGATGCCGCCTGCCGCAGCTCTTGAAAGGGGACCGCCTCGGATATGGTTTGTTTGATATTGCGAATCATGTTGATTACCGTTCGGGACAAAAACACCTCGCCCCTCCCGCGCTGTGTCTCTCGACTTCGCGCAGGAAGGGATGTGCAAGAAACATACGGAAAAGTGCTCACCGCTGCAACGGGCTGCAATGGAAATTTTCGTTCTTTGTTTTCTGCCGAAATCTTTGTATCTTGTTTCGCCTCAGATGAGCGTTCCTGAGGCATTTTTTATTCTGATGCGGATTTGAATGGATTCCGTGGACTCTCGCGGATGCTTTCACTCGATGAATGGCCCTCATCGTTATTGAGGAAGTGTTAGTACGGCATACGAATCCGCGACATCTGTGTTACCCCCATGAAACAACGAACCGACATACGGAACATCGCCATCATTGCACACGTTGACCACGGCAAAACGACGCTCGTGGACCACATGCTGAGACAGACGGGAACTTTCCGCGCGAACCAAGAAGTACAGACGCGCGTAATGGATTCCAACGAACTCGAGCGCGAACGCGGTATTACGATTTTAGCCAAGAACACCGCCGTCTTTTACAAGTCTGCCAAGCACCCTGCCGGCGTGAAGATTAACATTGTTGATACTCCGGGCCACACGGATTTCGCAGGGGAAGTCGAACGCACGCTCAAAATGGTCGATGGCGTGCTGCTGCTTGTCGATGCCGCAGAGGGGCCACTGCCGGGAACGAAGTTCGTCCTTAAAAAATCGCTGGAGTTGAATCTTCAGCCGATCGTGGTCATCAACAAAATCGACCGCAAGGACGCCCGTCCGCACGAGGTATTGGATGAGGTGTTCGAGCTGTTCCTTTCACTCGGCGCTAACAATCAACAGCTTGACTTTCCGACGGTCTACAGTATCGCAAAACAAGGAATTGCCAAACGGGAGCTCGATCAAGAAAGTACAAATCTTGAGCCGCTCTTTGAGGCCATCGTGGAGAACGTCCCTCCGCCTCCCGGCGACGCTGAGTCTCCCTTTCAGATGCTCGTCACGACCATCGATTACAATGATTACCTCGGCCGGCTCGGGATTGGCAGGATTTCGCGCGGCACCATCCGGCTCGGTTCACCGATGAAGGTTATTCACCGAGATGGATCGTTGGAAGATGCTCGCGTTACAAAGATCTACACGTTCGAGGGCCTGAAGCGCCTTGAGGTCAGCGAAGCCAGCGCCGGCGACATCATTGCTCTGGCAGGGATGGAAGATGTGGACATTGGTGAAACGATCGCGGACGCCTCCGACCCAACACCACTCCCCTTCGTTTCGATCGAAGAGCCAACACTCTCGATGAATTTCCTCGTCAACAATTCGCCGTTTGCCGGACAGGAGGGCAAATACGTTACGACGCGTCATTTAGGCGAGCGATTAGCGAGAGAGTTGCGCTCGAACGTCAGCCTGCGTGTAGAGCTAACCGACCAGCCGGACGTGTTCAAGGTAAGCGGCCGGGGCGAGCTCCACCTCGGCATTCTTATCGAGACCATGCGGCGGGAAGGGTACGAGTTTCAAGTCTCACGACCCGAAGTGATCTACAAACGAATCGACGATGTGCTCTGCGAACCGATGGAGCATGTGATCATTGACGTGCCGGACGAGTTTGTCGGCGTCGTCATTGAAAATCTTGGCCTACGGCGCGGTGAGATGAAGAATATGGTGCAGACTCAGGGCAATACGCGGCTCGAATTCATCGTGCCGGCCCGCGGTTTGATCGGCTTTCGTTCTGAATTCCTCACGCAAACGAAGGGAACCGGCATCTTGCACCATAACTTCCACGGTTACGAACCGGTCAAAGGCGACATCGCCACCCGTACGCGCGGTGCTCTCATTGCTCTGGAAGATGGTATTGCCGTTGCATACGCAATGTGGAAGCTGCAAGAGCGCTCGACCTTTTTCATCGAACCCGGCACGCGCGTGTACGCCGGTATGGTTGTCGGAGAAAACTCTCGCGAGCATGATATGGTCGTCAATGTCTGCAAAGCGAAGCAATTGACCAACTTTCGTGCTTCCGGGTCCGACGAGGCGATCCGCCTCGAACCTCCGCGCAAGCTTACGCTCGAGCAAGCTATCGAATGGATCAGCGATGACGAGTACGTCGAAGTTACGCCGCTCTCAATCCGTATCCGGAAAAAGCATCTCAACCATAGCGAGCGTGCGAGAATGTCAAAGAACAAGTTTGAACTTACAGAATCGGCTGCTGACTAATCTTTTTTCCCGCCCCCTTCTTTTCCAAGTTTTTCCGTACATTCATTTTGGTCTCTTTCCTGCCTAGCGTAGCGAAGTATGCGCATTTTGATCGTTGAGGACGAAAAGGGGGTAGCTGATTTCCTAAAGAAGGGATTTCAGGCGGAAGCTTTTGCGGTCGATGTCGCGTCTGATGGTGAGGAAGGTGCACGACTCGCGTGCACGGAAGACTACGATGCCATCATCTTAGATGTTATGGTGCCAAAGAAAAATGGCATCGAGGTGTTGCGGGAACTCCGAGAAGCAAACGTCCGGGTACCTATTCTGATCCTTTCGGCAAAAGCTGACCTTGAGAATCGCCTAGAGGGTCTCAACCTCGGTGCTGACGATTATCTGGCAAAACCGTTTGCGTTTTCAGAAGTTCTAGCTCGGGTACGTGCTCTGCTCCGACGAACTTCGTCCGTTGAGAAATCTTCCATCCTCCACCTCGCCGACCTCGAACTCAACCTGCTCACCCGCCGGGTTACACGGAGCGGCAAAGAAATCACTCTCACCAACAAAGAGTTTGGACTGCTCGAATACCTCCTGCGCAACAAAGGACGGGTCCTTTCGCGTCCCATTCTTACCGAACACCTCTGGGACATCAACTTCGATACGGGTACTAATGTTGTCGACGTTCTCGTCAATCGCCTCCGACGGAAAATCGACGACGGCTTTACGCCCAAATTGATTCATACTGTTCGCGGGGTTGGATACGTGTTAAAGATTTCTGACAATGACATTGTTGAATAAGCTTAGATCGGTTCGTTCCGTTCTTACCCTGTGGTACACGGCGGTGCTGCTCCTTGCCTTTGTCGTGTTTGGGGGAGCTACGTACTTTTACCTCAAACGCATGCTCGAAGAGACGCTCCAGAACAATCTGATTGCCGAGCTGGACTGGATTTCCCGCCTCGTCGAGATTGAGCACGAACGCTTCCAACGCAGCAGAGAGGCAAACAAGCTGACCGAGGAGGTTGAGGATCAGCTTGACGAACACTATCGCCTTTCTCCCCGCAACTACATCGTGATGGTGACTGCGCTGGATAAGTCTGTTCTCTACGAATCGGAAAACCGGGCAAACAAGCCGCTGTACGAAGGAACACTTGTATCCGGACAGATGGAGGTTCGATCGTTGCACGACGATGAGTATGGCTCTCTTCTCGTTGCCGCTCGACGAAACGACCCCTTTATTATTCAGGTTGCCTATCCAGAGAGATTGATCCGCGATGTCCTCGCCTACATGCTGTCGATCATGGAAGTACTGACTCCCTTGGTGCTTTTCTTCGCTGTCTCAGGGGGGTGGTTGCTCTCAGGAATTGCATTACGACCCGTCAGTCAGATTACGATGATGGCAAACCGTATTACCGCACAGAATCTTAAGGAACGAATTCCCACTCGCTCTGTGCCAGACGAGCTCGGAGTGTTGATCGAGACTATCAACAAAATGATCGAACGTTTGCAGTCGTCGTTTGAACAGATTCGACGGTTTTCCATGAACATCGCACACGAACTCCGAACGCCACTCACGATCCTAAAAGGGGAATCTGAGTTAGCACTTTCCAAAGAACTTTCTCGCGAGGAGGTCCAACAACTGGCAACAACCTTTCTCGAGGAAACCATCCGCCTTTCGCGCATCGTGGATGATTTGCTAACACTTGCCAAAGCAGATGCTGGACAGTTAGTGCTCGAACGCGCACCCGTAGCCTTGGAACACATTATTGACGAACTGTATGAAGATGCCTTGATCCTTGCCACGGGCAAGCGACTTACCGTGACGTTAGAGCGGAATGATCCAGCGCCAATAATTGGAGATGCTCTTCGACTGCGCCAAGCCTTCCGAAATATCCTTGTGAATGCGGTGCAGTACACAGATCCAGGCGGCACGATTCTACTCAAGTCAATCTGCACTAATGGATTCGTTCGTGTACAGGTTACTGATACCGGTGTTGGCATTCCCGAGGAGAGCCTCACAAAAATCTTCGAACCTTTTTACCGGGTGGATTCCTCCCGTTCGCAACTCAAGAATGCCAGCGGTCTTGGTCTTTCGATTGCTCGGGGGCTTGTCGAGCTCCATGGGGGCTCGATTCAGGTAGAAAGTACCCTTGGCAAAGGAAGCACTTTTACTGTCGTACTCCCGCTCCTTCAGCGTTAACAGCCCTCTTTTAATCACAACTTTCCCCTGACTGAAAAAAGATGACAACATTGTCATCTTCCATTCATCGTACGGTTATCTCCCCACCGTATCTTATGATGCAATCGTCAAGGGCCATATGGGACTGAGGTTGTATAAAGAGAAAACCAGTAACCCTGAGTCAATCTCGTTCGGAGTACGAGGTGTAGCCGTGGGCCTTCTCGTCCTCATAGCGGTGACGATCCTCCTCGTTGTCATTATTCGTTCTCTTCTATAATCGTGAGGTTCGCATGTTCGGCAACATCGGTACACCGGAGCTGTTGATGATCTTTCTTATCCTCCTGTTGTTTTTCGGGGCAAGGAAAATCCCCGAATTTGCCAAGGGGCTTGGGGAGGGTATTCGAGAATTCAAGAAGGCTATGCATGACGTTGAAGAAACTCTTCAGAAGGAAACAAAGCAGACCGAGGATATTTCCACAAAACAGAACTCACAATCAACCACGGAACACTGACAACGTGTTCCTCTTTCCCATAAACTTATAAGGAGTACATTGTATGAAGATAACATCATTCGCGACCGCTGTCCTCGTGGCAGCATTTTTGACTGCTTCTGCGCTTGCCCAACAGGCTCAGGAGCAAAAAGCAGCAAAGAAGACTGAACCTGCACCGACCATGCAACAGGTGACGAAGCAGGAAACAAAAACCAGGTCGACTACACCAACAACCATGGAAAAACAACCGGTGCAGAAGAAGGAATCTGCCTCCGCTGCCAAAGACACCAGCAAAGCCACGAAAAAAGCTGAGGTCAAAAAGTCACGAAAGACATCGAAAAAGAAATCTGCCGAGAAATAAATCTGAGCGGTCTTCCCTAGCGGTCGGCGCAGTCTTGCGGAGGAGGCTGCGCCTTTTTTTGTCGCTGGACCTATTCTACCTTGCTATTTCCTTCCTTTGTTTCTAATTTGCTTCTGCCTTGTATGAACATCCTCCATGTCCTCTCGCAATTTGAGGTTACCGGCGCGGAAGCGTACGCTGCTTCCCTCGTTGAGCAGCAAGTCACTCGTGGCCATCGTTTGTTCGTTGTCTCAGATACTCTCACACTCCCGTTTCGTGCTGTTTGTCTGAATGTTCCTATCGGCCGCCGCTCGTACGCCCAACGACTCGCCAACATTCGTTGGCTTGTTCACTTCATTCGCCAGCACAACATCCAGATCGTCCATGCACATTCACGTGCGGCGAGCTGGGTCTGCTACGTTGCAACCCGGCTTACGAGAACGCCCTACATCTCGACGGTTCACGGCCGACAGCACATTCACACTTCAAGCACGTTGTTCAACATCTACGGAAAGAATATTCTTGCTGTGTGCCCGAGCATCAAGGAACACCTGGTGTCGGATCTCAACATACCGGCAGACCTCATTACGGTCGTCCCAAACGGATTTTCTCCTGTTCTGTGGAACGAGCGTCCGCGTTCAGCCAGTAAGGAGGCAACCTATGGAGTGTCAGAAAAAACAACCGTGTGGGCATTCATCGGCCGCTTGACCGGACCGAAGGGCGATGTTGCCCGGTTCCTTCTGCGTCACATCATCCCCCCACTCCAAAAGCTCAGGCGGTTTACATTCTTTATCATCGGAGGAATGAAAATTCCCGCCGATATTCCTCGACTTGTCGATGATGTCAACTCTAGCGGGCAAACTCGTGGTGTGATTCTCCTGGGGTATCAGAAAAATATCCGAGACTATCTTTCGGCGGCAAACCTGGTCTTTGGATCCGGGCGTGTCGCCATCGAAGCCCTGCTGCTGGGAAAACCGGTAGTGGCGTTTGGCGAGTCGCAGTACATCGGCCTTGTGAAGGATGAGAATCTCGACCTGGCAATTCACACAAATTTCGGAGACGCGGGAAAACCCATACCCGCTCAGCCGTCGCTCGTCCTCAACGATCTCCAATCCATCCTCAAACGGCCTCCCCGACCGTCGCCTTCGCTTGTCCGTCGCATTCGGTCGTACTACACTATCGAATCCGTGGAAGTCTCCATCCAGCGCAGCTACGAGCACGCCCGTGTCGAAACACTCTCGCCCAAGGTCATCCCGGTCCTCTTGTATCATCGCGTCGTCTCTCAACCGTTGCAGGGTAGGCTTAGCGGTCTGGCGGTAACCGTGGAACAGTTTGAACGTCAACTAAAGGCTCTGAAAGACGGCGGGTTCACGACGATTACATTCTCCGACTACGCTGCATTCGCGCGAGGGGAACGTTCGCTGCCCGAACGGCCCGTCATCCTCACGTTCGATGATGGCTATGAAGATAACTATACGCTCGCGTATCCCCTTCTGCGCTGGTACAACATGAGCGCTGTTATTTATCTCGTCACTGATTGGAAAAAGCGGACAAATTTCTGGGATCACGATCAGCCGCAAGTGCCTCTCTTGAAGCCAACACAGATTCGAGAGATGGCGCGTGCCGGCATCGAGTTCGGCTCCCATACACTTTCTCACCCACGACTTCCATCGCTTCCCAAAGCCCAAGCCCGCAAAGAAATATCCAATTCCAAAACACGCATTGAGGATCTCCTCGGAGCTGAAGTCCTTTCCTTCGCCTATCCATACGCCTTGATGTCAGAGCAAACGAAAGAGCTCGTGTCAGAAGCCGGTTATCGATACGCTGTAGTAGGGGACAACGGACCAACGGTGTTTTACAAGGATCCTCTCCAGATCCGACGGGTGCAGGTCTTTCCGTGGACCGGCGCCTTCGGTTTCTGGAAGAAAACACAGCCCTGGTATTACAAGTACAAGGATTTGAAGCGTTAGATTGCAATCCAACCAACCAGATTCTTCGTAATATAGCATGAGAAACGCTCGTATTGGCAGTTATGGTACGCAGAGGGAATCTTTCGCCCCTTGCATGCGTTAACCTGCTGAGCATGTTCTCGCGTACAAACAGTTCATCTATCATCTTCAATTCTTTGTAAGGAGGGAATGGTATGAAGAAGCTCGTAGTGGTGCTCGGCGTTTTGGTACTTCTGCTCGCCGTTCCTGTGCTCGCACAGGAGAAGAAAGCGGAAAAAGAGGTAACATTGACGGGGGAAGTGGTTGATGTTGCCTGCTACGTTATGGGTGAGGCGAAGGGTGAAGGCCACGTGAAGTGCGCGCAAGCGTGTGCAAAGGCTGGCGGCTCGCTCGGCATTCTTACGGCAGACGGCAAGCTGTACGTTTCGCTGCTGCCGGACGACCACAAGAACAGCCCGAACGCAATCTTGATGGACCACATCGGCCATCAGGTTGAAGCGAAGGGCTTTGTCCGTGCGAAGGGTGGAACGCAGGGCATCATGATCAAGAGCGTGGCGATGGCGAAGAAGATGTAACTCCCTTGAGATTGAGGGGAGAGGGAAGGCGATTCTTGGAGAAAGAATCGCCTTTTTTATTTTTATTTCTCAAGTACAAGCTTCGAATATCCCAGCCCATCCGGCTCCTTGCCCGCAGTGAGGCGGTCCGCGATCTTCCAGTCCTTAAGATCGATCACCGTTACGACATCCGCCTGGGTGTTGGCAACGTAGGCATACCTGCCCGAGGGCTCGATGAGGATTCCCACCGGCACCGGGCTTGTCCCGAATTGATTTCCAAAGAGTCGCTTGTCCGCATCGTTCACCGGACTAAACTCCATCTTGATGCGCCGGACTTCTTTCTTGGTCTGAGCATCGAACACCGCCACTTCGCCCGACTGCGCGTTAGAGACGAGCGCGTGCTTTCCATCCGGCGTAAACTTGATGCGGATCGGAAAGGCTTTCGACTCCAACGTCGCCGCTACTTTGAGCGTCGCAACATCAATCACCGAGACCGTATTGGCAGAACGGTTTGTTACCCAGACCTCTTTTCCATCGGGCGAAAGGTCGATTCCCTCTGCACCCGCGCCCGTTTCGATGTTCGCGATGCGTCGTTTTTCCTTTAGGTCGATAGCCGTCGTTGAACCCGACCCAATATTGGCGATGAACGCCTTCGCCTGATCTGGCGTGAGAACGACCATGTGCGAAACATTCTGATCGGTTTCGATCGCGTTCAGCACTTTTCCCGATTGAACATCCACGAGAAGAACCGCTCGGTTCGCTTCCACGGTTACCACCACTGTGTGATCTTTCATCCAGACAATGCCATGTGGGCGCTTGTAGTCTCCCAGGTCGATATCCTTGAGTTTTCTCTTGGCGGAGATATCGATGACCGAGAGTGTGTTTCCTGGAGTCTCACGTGTTCCGTAGTTGGCAACCACTGCGGTCTTCCCATCGGGCGAGACGGCAACTTCATGCGGAGCCGTTCC
>DATLYT010000103.1:0-8844 GCA_035574455.1 Bacteroidota bacterium | reverse complement strand
AATCCTTACCTTTTTTGCAGTCAATTCTGAGTCCTCGAAAGGGTACTTAACTCTCCACATTGCTACGATTTTTGTTGTTCAAGGCTGTGCTGTTGCCCCTCCACGTGTTTCAGCGTGTTGAGTCTCGTGTGTGCACAACCGTTTCCTGAGCCGGGGATGAGCAAAGTTTCGTTAAGGAAGGCATGAATGTTCAAGAACGGCACAATTGATGGCGTGATAATCAAAAACCTGCTCAAGCATGTTGATGAGCGAGGCTGGCTGACCGAGGTCTTTCGACAGGACGAGCTTGAGGAACAATACTTTCCGGTGATGGGATACATCTCGATGACTGCGGCCGGTGTTGCGCGCGGACCGCATGAACACGCACATCAGGCGGATTTCTTCGTCTTTCTCGGTCCATCGAACTTCAAGATCTATCTGTGGGACAACAGAACGTCGTCGCCTACCTACATGGTTCGTCAGGTGCTCTATGCGGGCGAAGACGCGCCGAAGTCCATCATTATTCCACCGGGAGTAGTGCATGCGTACAAGAATGTCGGCGAGACACGAGGAATGGTCGTCAACTTCCCCAACCGATTGTTTGGCGGACGGGGAAGGAAAGAGCCGGTGGACGAGGTTCGTCACGAGAATGACCCGAACTCCATCTTTCGCCTGGAGTAGCGCATGAAGAACCTTTTGGTTACCGGCGGGGCGGGATTCATCGGCAGCAATTTCGTGCGCCACATGCTGCGTCATCATGCCGATGTGCTGGTGGTAAATCTGGACAAGCTGACGTACGCGGGCAATCTCGAAAACCTCGAGGACGTGGAGGGAAACCCCAACTATCGCTTCGTGAAGGGTGATATCTGCGACCGACCGCTCGTAGAGGAGATCCTGAAAAAGTACGCCATTGACAGCATCGTGCACTTGGCGGCGGAGTCGCACGTTGACCGCAGTATCCTCGGCTCGGCGCAATTCATTCAGACAAACGTTGTCGGTACGCACGTTCTCCTGGATGCGGCGAAGGACTGCGGCGTTCAGCGCTTCGTTCACGTTTCGACCGACGAGGTGTACGGCTCGCTGGGTCCGACGGGCAAGTTTACCGAAGAAACACCCCTGCATCCCAACAGCCCTTACTCGGCCAGCAAGGCCGCCTCAGACCTTCTGGCGCTTGCCTACCAGCACACGCACGGCGTGCCCGTCATTGTCACGCGGTGCTCGAACAACTACGGACCGTACCAGTTCCCCGAGAAGCTCATCCCGCTGATGATCGTGAATGCGTTGAGCGACAAGCCCCTGCCCGTGTATGGCGACGGCATGAACGTGCGTGATTGGTTGCACGTAGAGGATCATTGCGCCGCTCTCGATCTCGTTTTACAGAAAGGAAGAATCGGCGAAGTCTACAACATCGGCGGCAACAACGAGTGGCACAACATTGATATCGTCAGGCTGATCCTGAAACTTCTGAACAAACCTGAAGGTCTCATCACCTTCGTGAAAGATCGCCCGGGTCATGACCGTCGCTACGCTATCGACGCATCGAAGATCATGCGGGAAACAGGATGGTCGCCGCGCAGAACGTTCGAGGAAGGATTGCGCGAAACGGTCGAGTGGTATCTCACCCATCAATCGTGGTGGAAACGGGTGATGACGGGCGAATACCTTGAATACTATAAGAAGCAATACCATGTGGCGTGATCGAGAAAGAAGTATAAAAGGGATCGTTGCCCTTCTGGTCTGCGTCGGAACGTTGATTGGGTCGCCGGCACGTGCGCAATTGCCGGGCTCGCTTTCGATACCCGACTTGCTGAAGATGCGTCCCGAGACGCGAACCGATGTTGCACAACTTACCGGGAAGAGTTTCGCTCTCGACGCCCCCGTTGACCCTTCCGCGTATGTTGTCGGTCCGGGCGATGTCTTTGCGCTCAACATCTGGTCGAGCATGCCGGTTGAGCACCAATTGACGGTAACACCGGAAGGAACACTCCTTATTCCCAACGTCGGAGTTGCACAGGTTCGGGATCAGACCCTGGAACAGGTGAAGAAGACGGTTGCAGCGATGGTTGCCCGCCGCTACACCAACTCGGAGGTCACCCTAACGTTGCTGGCACCGCGCAAGATCGTCGTGCAGATTTCCGGCGACGTGTTGAACGAAACAAAGTTCGAAATGAACTCGCTCCAACGTGTGGACAACCTGATTGCCACCGCCAACGCGTTGCCCGCGACCGCCACCAACGTGAATGAATACATTGACCTCATCAACCGCCTGCGGAGTTCACCTTCGTTGCGCAACATCATCATCCAGCGAAGGAACGGCGAACGCGTGCGAGCAGATCTGGTGAAATATCAGGCCACAGGGAACGGAAAATACAACCCGTACCTGCAAGAGGGGGATCAGGTGTGGGTGCCTTCCAGGGTGCAGATGACGCTGGCTATCGGAATATCGGGAGGAGTACGCCGCATGGGGAGCTTCGAGTTCGTCCCCGGCGACAGCCTCACCGACCTGATCGCGATGGGCTTCGGGTTCAAAGTCACGGCGGATTCACAGCACGCGGTACTCACGCGACTGACAGCGGATGCCACGGCGAAGGAAACACTGCACGTGAATCCTGTGGCAATTCTAGCCGGGAAGGAACCGAACATTGCGCTACGCCCGGGCGATCGGCTGTTCGTACCTGAAATCCCCGAACGCCGGCAGACATTCATTGTTGCAGTGGAGGGCGCCGTGCAACAGCCCGGGCATTATCCTATTACACTGAACACCACCAAACTCTCTGAAGTCATCAAAGCTGCCGGAGGGTTCACACCTGAAGCCAACATCAAGGCTGCAACACTGACGCGGGCACGCATCTCGCCCAGCAGTCCGCCCGAAGATGCTGTTCGCGAACAGCTTCTGAGTCAGCGAAGCAGTTTGGGTGTGCAGGATACCGCTTACTACCTCACCGAAACCGCGCTCCGCCTGAAGGGCGAGCTTGTCTCGGTCGACTTCTACAAACTTTTCGTGCTCGGCGATAGCACGCAGGACGTGACACTACGGAACTATGACGTTATTCGTGTGCCGACCAAAAGCAGGACCGTGTACGTCTTCGGCCAGGTGCTTTCGCCCGGACACGTGGAGTACGTTCCGGAAAAGGACTATCGCTACTACATCGAAAAAGCTGGAGGCTTTGCCGCCGACGCCCGGAGCGGTGATGTAAAAGTCATCAAGGGCAACACACGCATCTGGTTCGATCCATCGGACACAACGATCGAAGACGGTGATTTCATCTGGGTGCCGAAAGATCGTGAATACCCGTTTGCCTACCATCTCAACGTCTGGGCGCAAATTGCCGGTATCGTCGGCACAGCAGCGACAATTGCATTGTTGATCAACAATCTGACGAAGTGATGGAAGAGAACGCAAGTACACAAGTACCTGAATTAGCATCAACGTCTCTGTTGAGATAAACCACCTGAGGGTTTTCCTTTCGATGTCTTCAACTCCTTCACATGATGCACAAAGCTCGACCGATTTGGGAGTGGAGCCGGTCCGCAGCCTAAATCTGCTTGATTATGTATTTATTGCAGCCAAGTACAAGAAACTCATACTTAAGATAATCATCGGATCGGTGGCTCTTTGTGCCATCTTGTTTTGGGTGGTTATTCCGCGTTGGTACAAGTCAACTGCCTCTATACTCCCTCCCAAACAGAAAAACATGTTGGGGATGCTTGGTTCCTTTACGCGGGCAACATCCTCACTGAGGAGTTTGGGAATCGGAGCTTTGCCTGCGGACGACCTTGCAGACTTCCAAACAATATTGCTGAGCCGGCGCGTTCTTGAAGACGTGGTAACACAGTTCAAGTTGATGGACGTCTACGACGTTGACAGCATCGAGAAGGCGGTTAAGGAGCTGCGGACGAATATCGAGGTCGTTAGAGGAAAGCAGGATGTATCGCTTGAAATTGTGGCCTATGATACCGACCCTCAGAGAGCTGCACAGATTGCAAACTTCTTGGTGGAAAAACTAGACAAGGTTTACGCGGAAATCTCAAATGCTGAGGCAAGAAGCAATCGTGAATTTATCGAACGCCGATACAAGCAGAACCTGAGCGATCTTCAGAAGGCTGAGGAGGAGTACAAGCAATTTCAGCAGCGATACAAGATTTTTTCTGTCCCGGAACAGATGAAAGCTGCTGTTACAGCTGCGGCTACTTTGCAGTCGCAGGTCGTACTCAAGGAAATTGAACTTGGCGTACTTTCGAATTCTACTACTGCTGATAACCCTGACCGTCAAAAGGTGCAGATCGAGCTGCGGGAGCTGAGAAAGCAATTAAAGGGAATACTGAATGGGCAGGAGACAAGCGAAATCGTCGCCGATGTGATTCCGCCATTGGCCAAAGCCCCTGAGATTGGCATCGAGTATCTCCGACGCTACCGCGAGGTGGAGATTCAAGGAAAGATTCTCGAGCTGTTAGTGCCAATTTATGAACAAGCCAAGATTGAAGAACAAAGAAACACGCCAACGGTCCTGATCCTTGATTCCGCTGTTCCGTCGGAAAAGCCGTCGAAACCAAAGAGACTTCTGCTATCTTTGATCATTGTCATGCTATGCGCACTCTTAGGCTTTGTCTTCTGCTTTTATCAAGAGCGGCACAGCACATCCCTATCCCGATTGTCTGAAACGGATAAAGGGAAGATTGACTTCATCAAACGAGAACTGCACTGGAGAAATCTATTCCGTTGACTGCAAATATCAAGTAGTTATGGTTTGGTTGTACGCACAGCCCAGGATGCTGCTCCTGTATTGCTATACGATACTCACTCCCTTCTTTGTGTTCTCGATTGCGACCGGAAGGGACACCGCTGCAAACTGGGTGGCAGCTCTTTTAGGCGTTTTGATGACGCTTGACGTGATCGAACAATTCGGCCGCCTGTGGTGGCACAAGGCGTTGACCTACATATCTGTGCTGTTAGTTTTTTACCTGCTTTCAACTGCTGTGATCGCGATTCAGGATCCGAGCAACAGCTGGGCAGGGAGAACACCGCTGCAGCGTGCATTGGCCATTGACCTTCGATTGGCAGTAATGGTCTTTACTCTAGTCGTTCTTGTTCATCATTTGGTCAGTATTCCGCGTAGTGCGTTTGTGCGTTTGCTTGAACTGCAACTCGTTGTCGGGTTGTTATTGTCCCTTTTCGGATTACTTCAGGTGTCGCTTCAAGCCCTGTCCAATACATCAATAACATTTCAACCGACGAACGAGGCTTTCCAGCTTCGCAACAATATCTTCCGCATGGGAAGGGAACAAATCTTCCGTGCATCGAGCGTATTCAACGAACCATCGTACTTTGGATTCTATCTCGTTCCATTACTCGTCAAGGCCACATTCGCGTTTCGGCACAAGATATACGTCTTTGGGAAGAAGTGGCTGCACATCAGCGTGATGATCGTCCTCCTTTTGGCCTTCAGTGCCAACTTTACGCTGACCGCCATCCTTGCCTTGGCAGCAACTGTACTGCTCGTCGCAATCCTATCCTTGAAGAGCTCCCCTAAGGTGAGCCTGTTGGTCATCAGTGTGATTTGCGTTGTCTTCTCACTCATTTTACTCTCACCGATTGGCGATTTCCTGCTGGCAAGGGCCGAGAGAGCAGTTGGTTTGGCTGATCTATCTACTCTTGCACGTGTTTTCAGTGGATATGTCGGGGTTCTCGTATTCTGGGAAAACCCATGGGTTGGTGTTGGTCCCGGTGGATTTGCATTTCATTACCCGTCAATGGGTATTTTTGTCGACAAAGAACTTATGCACACTCCCTTGAACATTTGGTTGACGTTCCTTACCGACGTAGGCATAGTAGGATTTATCCCTTTCGCTTGTTTCTTGTGGGCTATTCTCTCTACTGGTTGGCGGAATCGAACTCGGGACCCGTTGGTGCATATCTACTCTTGGAGCGTCATCAGTCTTCTGGTTCTATTGACGACTGTCGATCTCTGGTACATTGACCTGGTGTGGCTTGAATTGGCGATGCTTCTTGCTTTGTCGACAGGGCCATCGCTTTTTCGTCAAACGACGGAGACAAAGGATAGTTGGGATAATCTCGTACCAACAGACAACTAAACCTAAGTCATCATGCCGTGCTGATTTGTGACTTCTCAGCAACTCACCAGGAACTTCCTATTTCTTTTCCTCTCCAACGTTATCGGACAGGTACTTGCATTGGCAGCGCTCGTGCATCTGGCTCGGGTGCTGGGGCCGGAGGGCTTTGGTCGTTTTTCGTTCGCACAGGTGGTCTCTCTTTACTTTCTTTACCTGGCCGATTTTGGGTTGCAGACACTCGGCACACGCGAGGTAGCCAGCAACAGAGATGTTGTGCCAAAGTTAGTCCGTACTATATCCCTGATGCGAGCCGTCACTGCATCAGTCTCGTTCGTCCTGCTGGTGATGTTTGCAGTGCTGCTGGGAAGGTCGGCAGCTGAGAAGCATCTCATTATTGTCTTCGGTCTCAGCATTCTCAGTTCGGCGGTTCTCTTGGAATGGGTTTTTCAGGGTCTCGAGCGTATGGAGATCGTAGCAATCGGGCGTGTGTTGCGTGGCGTTGTATTCGCAGCGCTGGTATTTGGTTTTGTCGCATCAGCTCAACACGTTGTGCAGGCCGCCGCGTACTACGTTGCCGGTATCGTCGCCGCCACCCTGGCACTGTTTCTTATTTACCGAAGGCAGTTCCCAGCATCTGGTTCTGGTTTACGGGTGCAAGCTCTGCGACCCCTGTTCTTAGCTGCACTGCCCCTTGCCATTGGTTCGCTCGTAACTCAGGTAAACTACAACTTTGGAACGTTCGCCTTAGGACTGTACCGACCAGACTATGATGTTGGCCTGTTCTCTTCAGCCTACAAAATCATTCTTTTTCTCTGGGCGTTCGTTGTTGTTGCGGCATCCAATGCCATTCTTCCGATGCTCGTGAGAGCACACTCAACAGGGGAAGGAGACCTTTCTGCTGTGGTTGCACGCTTGGTTCGCTGGTTCGCTATTGTTGCTGTACCTGTTGGGGTTGGAGGGATGGCGCTTGCCGACTCCCTCATGCAATTCCTCTATCCGCCGGCGTATGCCAGTGCCAGCAACGTGTTACGGTCGGGCATCTGGATTGTCTCCATAGTTATGATACGCGTGGTGTTCGAGAACGTGCTGCTTGCAGGAAAAAGTGAGAAAGCTTACCTGCGCGGCTACGTTGCTGCAGGCTTATTGAATGTGGGCGGCAATTTTGCGCTCGTACCACAGGTGGGGTTGCCGGCTCCGATCATCGTATCCCTGGTGAGCGAACTGGGGCTGTGTGTGTATTTTTTTGTGCAATCGGGCGTGATGGAAGGAAAGCAGTTTTTCAATCTGATAGCTGGACCCGTTGGTGCTTCTGTAATCATGGGCTTGATGCTGAAGTTCCTCCCGTTTCATATTC
This sequence comes from Bacteroidota bacterium, assembly GCA_035574455.1. Lineage (GTDB taxonomy): Bacteria > Bacteroidota > Ignavibacteria > UBA10030 > UBA10030 > DATLYT01. Next base: position 1,439 of record DATLYT010000103.1, on the reverse strand, counting down.
TTGCTCTCATCCCGGTAGGTGGTGCTGTGTATGTAGCTTCGCTCATACTTTTTCGCGTAGTATCAGTTAAAGAACTTCGATACTATGCCGGGTCATTTGTTCGTCTGCGTCGATAGGTGCAGGAAGCGGGATATCGGTTATTAAACGACACGAACAAGAATGGTTAATCGGCCAGAACAAAAATTGTGGATTCTTTCAGAGCTTTACTATCCCGAAGACTCCGCCACGGGGTATTACGTGACGGGACTCGCGGAAGGGCTGGCAGAGGCTTTTGATGTTCGCGTGCTGTGTGCGCAGCCGACATACGCAGCCCGCGGCACCATTGCGCCAAAAGATGAAGTGTACCGAGGCGTCAGGATTCACCGATGTGCAGCAACTGCCCTCAATAAGGACGTGCTTGCTTTCAGGCTCATGAACCTGACGACCATTAGCCTTTCCATTTTCATGAATGCGCTACTGAAAGTACGTCCCGGTGATCGTGTATTCGTCGTTACAAATCCGCCGACCCTTCCGTTTGTCGCGCTCGTCGTGTGCAAGCTTCGAAAAGCCAGGTTAGTGTTACGTATCGAGGATGTCTATCCCGAGGCGATGGCGGCGGCGAGTATCCTGCATCCCAGGTCGATCTTCTACCGACTTTTGCAAGCAGTGCATCGACGCTTGTACCAAGCCGTTGATGCAATTGTAGTACTTGGTCGAGACATGAAATCGCTGGTAGAGAAGAAGGCTCCTTCCTGCCGGTCGCGCACTGTCGTTATTCCCAACTGGGCCGATCTTGACCACATCCACCCTCTCCCTCGAAGCGAGAATCCGTTGCTACAGAAACTCGGCTTGTCCGAGAAATTCGTCGTCCAGTATTCCGGAAACATGGGAAGGACCCACGATCTTGAGAGCATCATCGAGGTTGCAAGGCGAATGCAGAACCACGCAGAAATCCACTTTCTGTTCATAGGATCGGGTGCAAAGCAAGCTTCAGTGAAAGCCACGATTGAGCGGTGGAGGCTGACCAATGTGACGGTGCTTCCGCCCCAGAAGCGTTCCGACCTGAACATCTCACTCAATGCGTGCGATGTGTCCATCATATCATTCGTCCCCGGGATGGTAGGTGTCTCTGTCCCCAGCAGGATGTATAATGTCCTGGCAGCCGGTAAGCCGATCATTGCTGTTACCGGGAAAGACTCCGAGCTTGCCATGATTATCCGTGAGGCTAGCGTAGGGTGGATTGTGGAACCGAAGGACATAGACGGTCTTCAGGATGCCTTGGTAAGGGCCTATACACAAAGAGACAGTTTAAGCGAGACTACCCGCCGCGCGCGCTCCGTTGTTGAGCAGAACTACTCATACCGAGCGGTAATTGAGCAATATCATGCTTTGCTGAACTCGGCAACCGCTGAGGTTGTGCAATCTGGTAGGATTGTATGAAACGCATAGGTATCAACTTA
>DATLYT010000102.1:0-5526 GCA_035574455.1 Bacteroidota bacterium | reverse complement strand
ACCAGGCGCTTCCGCTCATGGCGGACATTGCCATGCGCCCGACCTTCCCTGCCGACGAACTCGAGCGCAAGCGGAAAGAGCGACTCACCACACTCGCTCAGTGGCATGATGAAGCCCGCGTCATCGCGTCCGTGTTGTTCAATAGGACGCTGTTCGGATCAAATCATCCGTACGGCTTGCCGACGATTGGCAATGAGAAAACGATTCGCTCGTTTACACCCAACGACCTCAAGAGCTTCCACGCGGCACACTTTCATGCCGGCAACGCCACGCTCATTGTCGTCGGTGACGTGAATCCCACTGCACTCCTGCCAAAACTCGAAGCCGCATTTGGGTCGTGGGAGAAAAAGCCCGTCTCAAAACCGACCTGGCCTGTTGTTGGGCAGGTTGCGTCGCGGAGAATTTACCTTGTCGATAAACCCGGAGCGGCGCAGTCAGTCATTCGCATCGGCCGCATCGGCGTGCAGCGGACGACGGAGGATTATTTCCCCTTGCTGGTCATGAACACGATCCTCGGCGGCTCATTCACTTCGCGCCTCAACCAAAATCTGCGCGAGACCAACCAGTATGCGTACGGCGCGGGCTCGTCGTTCGACATGCGCGTGCTGCCGGGACCCTTCCTTGCCGCCTCAGACGTTTTCACCAATGTTACGGACAAGGCGCTGATGGAGTTCATGAAAGAGCTGACCAACATCCTCCAGCCCGTGGGCGACGAGGAATTGACCCGAGCCAAGAACTACCTTGCTTTTGGTTATCCGGATAACTTCCAGTCTGTTGGCCAGATTGCGGGACAGTTAGGCGAGGTTGTCACCTACAACCTGCTGGATGATTACTTCAACACGTACATCCAGAGCGTGCAGGCGGTAACCAAAGCCGACGTGGAACGCGTGGCGAAGAAATATCTCGACCCGGAGAAAGTTGCTATTATCATTGTCGGCGACCGGAAGACGATTGAGAAAGGCGTACAGGATTTGAAGTTAGGACCGGTTGAGGTGCTCTCGATTGAAGAGGTGTTGGGGAAGGCGCCGAAGCTGTCGAACTGATTCAAGGTTGAATTTAGTTACGCCGGCATTGACATTGTGTTGAATGTACTCAGCTAGATCGCTACGCGGTGTTAAGCCCGCATAGAGTGAGCTGGGTTGTACACCATAATTTTGATAAACCGGGATGTCGTCAACATCACCAGCCACGTAAGAAAAGCCTTAGAATGTATTAAGCCATACCCTTGCCAATATGGGCTGTGTTATGCCTATCCCTAAAAATTTACCGGAGACAGGCCGGTATTCGCCTGTTGCAGTCCTTCCCTGAATTCGATGTTCAACTTGGTCTGGTGAGCAAAAGTTAGACATAAGTGGATCCTCCTAATTGCGAGAGAAATTGTATTGTGGAAAGGGAGGCTCTACCGCCTGTACGTGCTAAATTCGGATGGAAGCACCTAACGCGTAAAACGCGACAGGTTCTTTGTAGTACATACCAAATGAACAAAACATATTCTTGTATATTCTAACATCTATGTCAAGACCTACAAACAAAGACCATGTAGAATATGGGCCATCATGTGTAACATAGGCTGGGCCGGTTACAGCCTGTTGTTTGACATACATATTACCAGTAGAGAAACCAAAGCCCAGCAATAGAAAGCGTGCAAGTTTAATGGTCGGATACAGAGAAAGCACACTGGTTTTTTCCCATACACTGGTCATATCAATCTGTGTGTTCTCATAATGGGTGTATGTAATGTAAAAGTGGGGGGCAGGTATCCACCATGCATCTGGGAGATAGCCAGCACCAACGAGAAAATTGTACCCTTTCTGAGTTCCTGGCTCTGTAGGCACGGGAAAGTTAAAGCTTGATAGGAACAAGCCGGTAAGCCGGATTGAATGTCTCTCTGCTTTAAGTGTATCTTCCTCTTGTTCATTAGAGTTCCCCTTAGCTGTGGCTACCGCTTGAAAACTCATGAACACAATCAGAAAGATTCGTCCCCACATATAGTTCTCTGCTATGATGTTGGTATTGTTTCTAAATGTATCCGTTTTTCAAGAAAGGTCAAGGTCTGTTTTTTCCTCTGGGTGATTAAAGTCACGATAAGCATATCGGAAACTCGATGTTTTCTGTTGCACCTGCATCTTTACCCCTCAGTTGACTTTCCCAAAAGTTTTGAATATCCTCTCCCTCAGCTTTTTCTCAGCGGTTCCCCAAATTTTTGCTATCGTTATCCGCACCACAATACGTAAGGAGCTCTCCATGAACTCTCGGTACTTTCTTCGAAGTTTCCTGAGCGTTGTGTTGCTGCTTCTCGTCATCACGGCAAGCACACTCGCTCAGCTTGACTCTAAGCTCTTCTCCGGCATGAAAGCCCGATCGATCGGTCCAGCCGGCATGAGCGGCCGCATCGCCGATATCCAGGCTGTCGTTGCCAATCCGGACATCGTCTATGTCGGTGTCTCCATCGGCGGCGTCTGGAAAACCACGAACGGCGGCATGACTTGGAAGCCGATCTTTGACGAACAGCCCGTCGCCGCCGTCGGCGCGGTGGCGGTGTATCAAGCCAATCCATCCATTGTCTGGGTCGGCACCGGCGAAGGCAACCCGCGTAACAGCGCAAGCGTCGGCAACGGCGTCTACAAATCGCTGGACGGTGGCGACACCTGGACGCACATGGGCCTCGACAAAACCGAGCGCATCCATCGCATCCTTCTCCATCCCAACAATCCGGACGTGGCATTTGCCGCGGCGATGGGACAGATGTGGGGCGAGAATCCTGACCGTGGCGTATACAAAACAACTGACGGCGGTAAGACCTGGCGCAAAGTGCTCTACGTGAACGAAAAGGTCGGCTGCGCGGAATTGGTGATGGATCCTTCCAACCCCAATAAACTCTTCGCGGCCATGTGGGAGTACCGCCGCTGGCCCTGGTTCTTCAAATCCGGCGGACCCGGCAGCGGACTCTACGTCACGCATGACGGCGGCGAGACATGGAAAAAGTTGACCGACAAAGAAGGATTGCCGAAAGGTGAACTCGGCCGTATAGGGATTGCGATCGCAAAGAACAATCCGGATGTCGTCTACGCTCTCGTCGAAGCAACCCGCAACGCTCTTTACCGCTCTGACGACGGCGGCAAATCGTTCCGCATGATCAACAACTCTCCCAACGTTGCTCCGCGTCCTTTTTACTACTGCGATATTCGTGTCGACCCTCAGAACGAAAATCGTCTCTACAGTCTTCACTCCAACCTGCAGGTCAGTGACGACGGCGGGCGAACATTCCGGACGCTCGGCGGACAGCAGCGTGTTCACTCCGACCACCATGCGCTCTGGATTCATCCGAACGACGGCAGCTTTCTGATCGACGGCAACGATGGCGGCGTGTACTTTAGCCACGACTACGGCCGCACTTGGCGGATGGTGGACAACCTGCCGCTTGGACAGTTCTACCATATCAACGTCGATATGGAGCTGCCCTACAATGTGTTCGGCGGAATGCAGGATAACGGCTCGTGGCGCGGGCCAAGCGACGTGTGGGAGAACAACGGCATCCGCAACTGGCACTGGAACGAAGTGGGATTCGGCGATGGCTTTGCAACGCTGGTGGATGCCTCAGACCCGCGGTACGGCTACGCGATGTCGCAAGGCGGCAATCTGATCCGCTTCAACTGGACGACAGGCGAGCGAAAGCCGATTCGTCCGCCGGCACCGGATAATGTAGAGCTGCGCTTCAACTGGAACGCAGGCATCGCACAAGACCCGTTCGACGCAAAGACGATCTACTACGGCAGTCAGTTCGTCCACAAGAGTACCGACCGCGGCGAGTCGTGGACGATCATCAGTCCCGACCTCACGACGAACGACCCGTCGAAGCAGAAGCAGGATGAAAGCGGTGGACTGTCGAAAGACGTCACGGCAGCGGAGAACCACACAACGATTCTAACGATTGCCCCGAGTCCCGTTCAGCAGGGCGTGATCTGGGTCGGGACGGACGACGGCAACGTGCAGGTGACACAGGATGGCGGAAAGACCTGGATGAATGTGGTCAAAAACATTCCCGGCGTTCCGGCAAACACGTGGGTACCGCACATCGAAGCATCCAAGTTTGAAGCCGGAGCGGCGTACGTTGTGTTTGACGACCATCGCCGCAGCAACTGGACGACATACGTTTACAAAACGACCGACTTCGGCAAGAGCTGGACGAGTCTGACAAAGAACGACCCGACGGCAGGGAAACGAGACAAAAAGGAAATGTGGGGTTATGCGTTGGTCATTGAGCAGGATCCGGTAAAGAAAGAGCTGCTCTATTTGGGAACGGAATTTGGCCTCTGGATCAGCTTTGACGACGGAAAGAACTGGATGAAGTGGACGGCAGGAACACCCACAGCATCCTATATGGCCATGCTCGTGCATCCGCGGGACCACGACCTTGTTCTCGGCACGCACGGGCGTTCGGCGTACATCATCGACGACATCCGTCCGTTGCGGAGCGTCACCAAAGAGCTCCTTGATAAAACACTGCATCTGTTCGAGATTCCCGCAACGTATCAGCATCAGGTGAAGCAAGCGGATGGCTATCACTTCCCCGGCGATGCGTTCTTCCGCGGTGAAACGAAGCCTTACGGTGCGCTCATCACCTACAGTCTTAATCTCCCGCCCGATACGACAAAGGAGGAGGAGCCGTCTGCACAACCGTCCGGCCCACAGCGCCCCGGCCAGCGGCGGGATACGGCACGGGTGCAGATTGAGATTCTCGACGCCTCCGGCAAAGTCATCCGCCGAATGAACGGGACATCCGAGCGCGGAATCAATCGCGTCGCGTGGAATTTGCGGATGGATGGTCCACGCGTCCCACGGCTCGCTCCGCCGACAGAGGAAGAGTCGCCGTTCTTCACGCCCCAAGGCTCCGAAGTTCTCCCCGGCAAATACACGGTGCGCGTCAAAGCGGGAGGTGTGGAGACAACGCAGACAGTCGAGGTATTGCCCGACCCTCGCACAACCATTCCGATGGCAGACCGACAGGCAAAGTTTGAGTTGATTCAGAAAGTCACCCAGCGCATCGAAGTTGTTGCTGAGGCAGTGGAGCGTATTGTCCGCATGCGCCGCTCGATCGACGCAGCTCTTGAGCAAGCGCGTGACCGGAATGATGATGCCGTGCGTCAACTCCGCACCGCAGCGAATGACCTTCGCAAGAAGCTGACCGCGGTTGCCGACCTGTTCATCGCCGAGCCGAATCGCGTACAGGGGCTGACGCGCAATACGAATACGGTTTCTGCGAGACTCAATAATGTGCGTGCTTCTCTCACTGCGACGTGGGAAGCACCCAACAGCACGCAGCTGACGACTCTGCGGCAGGTCGAGGCTGCTCTCGAATCAGCTCTCAAGGAGTTCAACAAGGTCTTCAGCGAAGACGTCCCGGCGTTCAAGCAGAAGGTCGATGCTGCGAAGCTGACACTCTTTCCCGAGCAGGAGCCGCTGAATATGGATTGGCGGCCGAGAAGGAGAGAATGATAAACCCACTCGGAGTTTCCGTAGAGATAG
>DATLYT010000101.1:0-6140 GCA_035574455.1 Bacteroidota bacterium | reverse complement strand
AGTGATCGGTCCGTATGCGACGATTGCGGAGGGAGCGCGGGTGGAGAACTCCGTTATCAAGAATTCGATCATCAGCGAAGGGGCGACGGTGTCCGATGCGTTGTTAGAAGATTCGATCGTCGGGAGCAACGCCATCGTGCGCGGGAGTTACAAGCGTATCAACATTGGTGATTCATCGGAGTTGGAATTTTACTAGAACTGGTCTCAAAAATACCCTGTCATGCCCGCGGATTTTTCCGCCAGAGGCGGATCCGCCTTTGGCGGAAAGCGGGCATCGAAAAATGGCAGTAGAGCAGATTCCGTCCCCGACGAAAGACGTGTCGGGGCAAGCCCCGTTGAACGGGGCAAGCTTTACAATCCAACGGAATGACTTTCCTTTTTTGAGGTGGCTTCTAACTGGGTTCACGTTGACCGCTCTTCCAGCCATCCGTTGAAACGGACGGCTGGGGAACCGAAGAAAACCCGCGGTGCGGGTTTTGGCGCTTCCGGCGAGGTTGAATTCACCCAATATCTGCACGACTGTTCTCAGCGGTCAACTTGAGATCACTGGCTAACCCTGTCGGTAAATATTCATCTTTTCATCTGGAGAATACGTTGAGATATCTCTTTACCTCTGAATCCGTTTCTGAGGGGCACCCGGATAAAGTCTGCGACCAAATCTCGGACGCCATCCTCGATGCGCTGTTAGAGCAAGACCCGAAATCCCGTGTTGCGTGCGAAACATTTGTCACAACAGGTCTCGTCCTCGTCGGCGGTGAAATCACCACACGCGGCTACATCGAAGTGCAGGACATTGTCCGTCAGGTGATTCGCGATATCGGCTACACGCATGCATCGTACCGCTTCGATGCGGAATCCTGCTCGGTCATTTCTGCTATCCACTCGCAGTCGCCGGACATTGCACGTGGCGTCGATAAAGGCGGTGCGGGCGACCAGGGGATGATGTTCGGTTACGCCTGCACGGAGACGGACGAGTATATGCCGATGCCGATTATGTACGCCCATCGCCTTGTGCAGCGGTTGTCGGAGATCAGGAAACGAGGAAACGGCTCGATGCCGTACCTGCGTCCGGATGCAAAATCGCAGGTGACAATAGAGTATGAAGGGAAGAAGCCTGTTCGGGTCGATTCCGTGGTTGTTTCGACGCAACATGACCCAAATGTTTCACAGAAGCAGATCCGGGAAGATGTGATCGAAAAGGTTGTGAAGAAGGTCATTCCGGCGCATCTGCTCGACCGGCGAACGCGTTATTATGTCAACCCGACCGGCCGATTCGAAATCGGTGGGCCGCACGGCGATAGCGGGTTAACGGGTAGGAAAATCATCGTCGATACCTATGGCGGTCGGGCGCCGCACGGGGGCGGTGCGTTTTCCGGCAAAGACCCAACGAAAGTCGACCGGAGCGCCGCCTATGCAGCACGCCATCTCGCGAAGAACATCGTCGCGGCGGGTTTGGCGAGTGAATGCTTGATTCAGGTCGCTTACGCGATCGGCGTAGCAGAGCCGGTGTCGCTCCACGTTCAAACCTTTGGCACGGGCGAGCTGCCAGACGAAGTTCTGGCGAATATCGTGATGAAGGAAGTTGATATGACGCCGCGGGGAATCATTAAGCGACTGAACCTCCTGCGGCCCATTTACCGCAAGACGGCAGCGTACGGACACTTCGGCCGGGAAGAGCGAGAATTTACGTGGGAAAAATTAGACCTTGTGAAGACCCTGCAGCAGAGTGTGCGGTAATGTGCGGGACGAATTCTGACGCTCGTATCTCTCCGCTTCTCAAGTAACCCATCACCAGTAACCGATAACCAAAAACGAGTAACGACAAGACTATGGACGAGAAAAAAGGAATCTACAAAGTAAAAGATCTTTCATTAGCTAAGGCCGGCAAGATGCGGATCGAGTGGGCGGAATCACGTATGCCGGTGCTGATGGCTCTTCGAGAACGCTATCGCAAGACGAAGCCGCTCAAAGGCTATCGCATCGCCGGTTGCCTGCATGTTACCAAAGAGACAGCGGTGCTGGTGAAGACGTTCGTTGAGGCAGGCGCAGACGTCAGCTGGAGCGGATGTAATCCGCTTTCGACGCAGGATGATGTCGCCGCAGCACTCGCCGCCGATGGGATTTCGATTTTTGCCTGGCACGGGATGAACGTGAAGGAATTCTACTGGTGTATCGAGCAGACGCTGAAGTTCAAGCCTAACCTCACTCTCGACGACGGCGCCGATCTGATCTTTACCATCCACAACAAATATCCCGAGCTTGCAGAGTCGACCGTGATCGGTGGAACGGAGGAGACAACCACGGGTGTGCAGCGTCTTCGCGCGATGGCGAATGATGGAGCACTTCGATATCCGGTCATTGCCGTGAACGATGCAGAGACGAAGTGGGATTTTGATAACGTGTACGGCACAGGGCAATCCACCATCGATGGCATTCTCCGGGCGACAAGCGTTCTTCTGGCCGGAAAGAATGTGGTGGTTGCCGGTTTTGGACACTGCGGCAAAGGCGTGGCGATGCGGGCGAAGGGTCTCGGGGCGAACGTCATTGTCACAGAGGTCAAACCGACGGCAGCGCTGAAAGCCACGCTGGAGGGGTTCCAGGTTATGACGATGGACAATGCGGCGAAACTTGGTGACGTCTTCATCACGGCAACGGGCGTGAAGGACGTCATTGTCGACCGACACTTCAAGAAAATGAAAGATGGCGCCATCGTCTGTAATACAGGCCATTATGACTGCGAGGTCAACCTTGAGCATCTGAAACAGTTGTCCAAATCCGTCCGCGAAATACGGCCGGACAATGAAGAGTACACCCTCAAAGATGGCCGTCGAATTTACGCACTGGCGAAAGGCCGGTTAGTGAACCTTGCCGCCGCCGAGGGGCACCCGTCCGAAGTCATGGACATGTCGTTCTCCAACCAATTCATGTCGCAACTCCATCTGGCGGAATTACACAAGAAAGGAAAGCGTCTCGAGAACAAGGTGTATACAATTCCGCCCGAACAAGATCAAGAGATTGCGCGTGTGAAACTGAAGACGATGGGCATCTCGATCGATACGCTGACGAGAGAGCAGATAAAATATCTCAGTGACTATTCGGCAGGAACCTGAGGGCGAAGGAATCTCGGCCGTCGGGGCGTGAGTGGAAAGATGCGGGTTGAACGCAACGGAAGCGACAACAGCTCCAGAACTTTTGTTTTCTCTCCCTGTGCCAGTCCAAGAGAGGTGTGCACTCGTCACAAACTCCTTGACTTTCATCACACGGGGGGATATATTAGCCTCACAATCCTGCGGCCTGCGGCGCGCACGGTGAATCCGACCGGGGAACAGCAACCACATCCTCACAATCCATGACAGAAGAAGTGAGCTTCCTGCGCAACGTTCCCATTTTTGCTGACATCGACGAGCAAGAGCTAAAGAAAGTCGCCAAGCTCGGCGTGCGCAAGAAATACAAGAAGGGAAGTATCGTCGTTCTGGAAGAAGAGATGGGCGCTGCGCTGTTTGTGATCATCAGCGGAAAGGTTAAAGTCGTCCGTATGGATGAAGACGGGCGAGAAGTGATCCTCTCGATCTTTGGGCCCGGAGAGTTTTTCGGCGAAATGTCGCTCTTGGATGGGATGACGCGCTCAGCCAGCGTCGTCGCTACCATGAAGACCGAGCTGTTTATGATTCACCGCCGCGATTTTCTCGACCTTCTCCATGCCTACCCGCAGGTGGCCATTTCGCTGCTCGGTGAGTTGGCGATGCGTTTGCGGAAGGCTGATATGCAAATCAAGAGTCTTTCGTTAAAAGATGCAGCAGGCCGTGTCGCGAACGTCCTGTTGATGCTGGCAGACGATATCGGCATGTTTCGCAAGGGGAAGGTAGAGATCGACGACCTCCCGTTGCAGCAAGACATGGCGAACATGGCGGGAACGTCGCGAGAGACTGTTTCGCGCATGGTCCATAAGTTTATCAAAGAGGGCCATGTACAGCTCAAAGGAAATAAACTCACTATCAACGATTATGAAGCCTTTCGGAAGCGATACGTCTAACGCGCAATGAGGTAACCCGAAAGTCTTCACCTATCATATCGAGACCGTATGGCAGTGTGGGAGGAGTCCGGGCAGAGAATGAGCGGCGATGAGTCTGCTTCATCCTCGGCCCGACGTTCCCGCTCAAACGACTCTAATGTCGGGAGAGCGGATTTACATCTTCATACAACATTCTCCGACGGTGCGCTTTCTCCGCAGGAGCTGGTACAGAAAGCCCATCAGGCTGGGCTGTCCGTCATTGCGGTGACCGACCATGACAATGTTGCCGCCATCGATGAGGCAATGGAATGGGGCAAGAGTGTCGGTGTTGAGGTTGTGCCGGGGCTGGAGTTAAGCGCGACCATGGGCGAGAAGGACCTCCACATCCTCGCCTATTTCTTTGACCACAAGAATCAAACTCTCCTCGATTACCTGACGTTCTTTCGCCACGAGCGCTATAAACGCGCGGAGCGTATCGTCGAAAAGCTCAACAAGATCAACGTTCCTCTTGAACTCGAAGCCGTGCTCGAACAGGCGGGTGTCGGCTCGATCGGCAGGCCACACATTGCCAACGCAATGGTGGAACAGGGTTTTATCGACTCCTACCACGAAGCATTTAGCAAGTACATCGGCGTGGGCGGCCCGGCGTACGAAAAGAAATATCAGGTGAGTCCCCAAGAGGCCTTCCAGCTGATCTCCAAAGCGGGTGGCCTTTCGTTTCTTGCCCATCCCGGCAAATACACGACTGAACTTGAGCTCTCCGAGTTGATCGACCTGGGGATGGATGGCATCGAAGTGGTTCATCCCTCGCACGACTCCAACCGTCAGGCATTTTACCGCAGCGTTGTCGACCAGTATTTCCTGCTCGAAAGCGGTGGGTCGGATTTCCACGGTGGCAAGAAGAGCGACGAGTATGCTCTCGGGTCGTTCTGGGTTCCCCTGCCGGTAGTTGATGCGATGCGAAAACGGTTATTTCGGTAAAGCACAGTGACAACACAAACGAGACAACGGCGGGTAGCAAAGTTTTCTCTGCAGGGTGGTCGGTTTGCCATCATTGTCAGTCGCTTCCATCAGAACATCACCACGAAGCTGCTCCGTGCCGCGCTGGAGTGTTTCCGCAAGCATGGTGTTTCTTCCCGCAATCTGCGCGTGTACCGATGTCCGGGCGCTTTCGAACTCCCTCAGGTCGCTAACATGCTCGTGACCAGCGGACGCTGGGATGCGATTGTCTGTTTGGGAGCCGTTGTGCGCGGTGAGACGCCGCATTTTGAGTACGTTGCCCGGGAAGCAGCCCGAGGAATTCAACGCGTGGCGTTAAAAAGCCGCACGCCGGTGGTTTTTGGAGTGCTTACGACTGACACGCTGGAACAGGCACACGAGCGCGCAGGAGGCGTACATGGCAATAAAGGGTGGGATGCAGCCCTTGCAGCGATGGAGATGGCGAAGGTGTTCACAACGATAAGGAATGATGTCTGACGGTATGAGGCGCGTACTCGCAGTTGCGGTGGGATTGGTAGTCTTGGTTTCTTCCGGAGATGCTCGACAGATGACGGGTCTCGGCCGGTGGAAGAGCTTTACCGACATGCGGTCGGTCAGAGCAATTGCCCGTTCCGGTGATAGTGTATGGGCTGCCACGAACGGTGGCGTGTTTCTCTATAATGCAGCGGTTGGAAATCAGTTCTCCAAATTTACGAATTCCGAGGGGCTAAGCTCGAACGATGTTACCGCTGCAACCCTGGACCGCTACGGTCGCTTGTGGGTAGGAACTGCGGAAGGTTTTGTGAACGTGTACACCCCTTCACAACGACAGTGGAAGGAAATTCGAGGAATTGCAGAATCCAATCGCGTGCAGAAAACCATTCGAACATTGTACGCTTACAACGATTCTCTCTTTATCGGAACGGATTTTGGCGTCGTGGTCTATCGCATGCAGCGTGAGGAGTTTGGCGACACGTACGCAAACTTGGGTTTCCTCCAGCAGCCTAAAGTCAACGATATCATCATTCACCGCAACACCATCTGGGTGGCAACCGAATCCGGTGTGGCTTCTGCCTCGTTGGCATCTCCCAATCTTTCTGCCCCCTCGGCGTGGACTCGCTATCCGGCTGGTACAAGCGCTTCGTCAAAT
>DATLYT010000100.1:0-9037 GCA_035574455.1 Bacteroidota bacterium | reverse complement strand
ATCCTTGACACCTCTCACGAGCGCTTTACCGTGGACGCTTTCGTTGAACTCTTGCGCGATTTCCCCATGACACTGGCCGCACGTCTCCGGAATATGCATCTTGTTCACCGTCGCCGCAGGGTCTAAGCTTCTCTTCATTTCGTGTGCGCCGTGACAATCAATGCAATTCGCCGCCTTCCCACTGCCCTTGAGGAGAGCCTGACCGTGGATGCTCTTTTCGTACGCGGCGATGAAACCCGCCGACGGGGCCGTGCGGGATCGTACATCCGGGTCGTCAAGATGACAGCTCAGACACTTCTTCTCCTGGGCAATCTTCACCTTCGCCGTGTCGCCACCAGCGTGCGTTGTCGGCATCCCGTTATTGTGGCACGTCAAGCAGGTGGGCGCGCCGGCGGCATTCTCTGCCAATGCCTTGGCATGCGCCGACGTGGCAAATGTCTGCTTCACATCCGCGTGGCAGGTTCCGCACGACTCGATGAGTTTGGACGTGTGAAACTTCGAGCCGGGCACGCGTGGCGAAACGACATCATGCGTGCCGTGGCAGTGTTTGCAGGAAACATCCGGTTTGCCGTCCCTTCCACTCGCTCTAAGCATTTGCGGATGGAAGGCATGCTTACGCGGTGCACTCTGATGGCAGGTCAAACAATTGACCGGTTCGATTTCTTCTTTATGCGGAACATTGTTAGGATCGAACCCTGTATGACATGCGACACAAGGAAGCTTCTTGTGGGGCGAGTTGTTGAGGATCTCCTCGTTGACGTACAGAGAAACTTCCTTGCCCTTCCGCTCCGTCGCCAAACTCTGATCACTATGGCAGGCAAGACAATCGGCTCGGGTCTGAGCGAGCAACGCTACAGGAGTAAGCAGGACAAGAAGAACAAGTATTGTGGGTAGAAATTTCGCTTTTCCAGTTGTACGGTTCATGGGTAAGTCAGCCGATTATAGGGTGAAGATGAAAATGCCCCGCATCGTTGACTCAGACGGGGCGCTTCCTGGTCTATGCATTGCAGCTCTGAGCTTCCCGATTGCTGTAATCGGGATAACACTCGCTAACATTCTCTCCGTGTTATGATGGACAGCGATGTGAAGCCAATGACGACAGCGACACAACGCTGTCAGGCCCCACGCCTTGGCTACGTGTGATCCTCTGATGCTGTAATAATAAAGGTCCCGGGCACCAGCGACTTGCCGAAACCCTTCACCGTGAACACCGGGCACGCCGCCATGCGAACGACCTTCTCCGTAACGCTGCCGAGTAAGAAGTGTTCGATACCCGTCAATCCATGCGTTGCGATGACAATCAGGTCGGTCCCATGGTCGCCAACGAAGTTGACGATTTCCTGTGCAGGATGGCCTTCCTTCAAGTAGATTTCTGCCGGATATCTGTTTCCAACTACCTCATCCAGAAGTTGCTGAATCTGCTTGGTCGCTTCGGTTTGGATCTGAGGCATGAATTCGAAAATCGATGTTTTCCCGCTGACATAAAAAGCCGGATGTGTCACTTCTTCGAACACGTGCAAGATCTGGAGTTCGGCGCTGTAGAGCGACGCGAGTTCCTTCGCGTGTGCTAAGGCTTGCCGCGCATGTTCCGAAAAATCGACCGGTACGAGAATGCGGCGGATGGGCCGAACAGTCATGGGCCCTTTCTGGTCACGTACCGTGAAAACCGGACAGGGTGCAAATCGAACCACCTCTTCCGTAACGCTGCCGAGTAACAGATGGCGTAATCCCCGGCGTCCGTGTGTCCCCATCACAATGAGATCGATATCGTTCCTCTCCACGTAGCTCAGAATAGCTGTAGCCACCGAGAGGTGTCGTTCAAACGTTGTCACCAGTTTTACGCTCGCCAGTTTTTCGGGTGCAAACGCAGGCAGTCGTTCGGAGGAGAGAAGATCTTTCGTGAGAGCGGTTAGCTCTTGGACCGTTGGGAATCGGTGCGTGGGATTATTCGGATCGTCGTACGGGTCGACAATATGGACGAAATGGAGTTCGGCCTGGTGCTGTTCGGCAAGAAACAACGCCTCAAGGAGCGCAAGATTTGCCCCACGAGAGAAGTCTGTGGGAAAAAGGATTTTCTTGATCGAGAGCATGGGAATTCCTCCCAGCCGACCTACGACGAACTGCCCGCGATATGGAAGCGGATCGACATCGCGACTTTCACTTTCACAGGACGGCCGCGTTGTTTCCCGGGTATAAATTTCGATTGCTTCACCGCCTCAACGGCGGCTTCCGTGCAACCACCCGCCAACCCGCTGATGACTTCAACTTTATCGACATCGCCGCGCTCGTTCACATACGCAATCAGCTGCACGCGACCCTGAATACCTGCTCGCAGTGCAACCTGCGGGTACACCAGTCGCCTCATCAATCCCTCGTAGCCGCCGATGAGCTCGGGGAGTTCTTCAACGACCATAAAGTATTCGTCTTCCGTCTCAGCCTCCGTCACCTTTGGCGGAGGTGGCGGGGCAACGTCCTGCGTAACGTCGAGTTCCGAGCTGGGGAGCGGAACATCTTCCAACGCCTCCGCGCCCGGAGCCTCGATGGGTACAGGCGGCTTTGGCGGTGGCGGCGGTCGGTTCTCTTGCCGCGTCTGCTCGATGTCTTCGATGGTCACATTTTCGCGTGTGGCGATAATGACCTTCCGCTTCTCAATCTCAAACGGAAAGAATTTAAACCCAACAATGATAATCAGGAGCGTTATGGATAAACTAATCTCGTAGAGCTTTCTCGGCGTCGTCCCCAGTCGCACACGGACATCCTGCTCCACTTTGGGAGCAATCCCCTCGGGACGCCGCATCCGCTCCAAAAATGTGTACCCTCTTCTTCCGGTAAACATTGCCCTTCCCTCCTCGCTCAGGACAACTCAATAGAGCTCGGTCGACATCGGCGAAGGCTCTTCGTCTTGACCAGATCCTATGCTGGAAAGGTTTTCATCTAACTTCGACTTGATGAATTGCTTCGGTCGTGCTCCGATGATAATATCCACCATGCGCCCGTTCGAAAAGATGCCGATCGTCGGAATCGTCCGGATGGCGTACTCATTCGGGACCTGAGTATTGATATCGGTGTTCATCCGGACAAACTTGTATTTGCCGGCATACTCGTTTGCGAGCTCATCAAGCAGCGGATCGACCAATTTGCAGGGGGCGCACCACGGTGCCCAAAAATCAACCACAACCGGCGTGACGGACCCCAGCACTTCATTCTGAAACGTGCTGTCGGTAACTTCAACAATCATTTCATTCATCGCTATTCCCTTTGAAAATCTTGAGAGAAGGTTATCCTTCTCGATAATCCTTCCGTAAGCTCAAGAAGACAAAGGGTATGCCTAACTGAATTGCTCAGAATGGGGTGAAAAATTGCTTGCCGGGAGAAGAGTGATTTCTTAGAATCGGGAAACGTGAGGAGCGCTTCTCAGGAGTGAAAAGAGGTTCTTTGCCCTGTAGCCAGGTCAATCGGGTACTACTCAACCGTCTGAGATTTCGCCAACACATCGAGAGCGGGCCGGTGTTGCCATTTCTGTCGAAGGTAGGTCTGAATGGCGACGCTCAACGCGACATCGTCGGCACCGGTACGAAGCAAAGACTTGAGATCCAAGCCGCGGGTATCGTACAGACATACGCGAAGCCTCCCGTCGGGAGTGAGGAGGATGCGGCGACAATGCTGGCAGTACACGTTACTCCCCGTACTAACAAACGCAATCTCGGCATTGTTTTCTGTGACGCGGTAACGCTGCAGGGGCATCGGTTCTCCATCGGTTTCTTGAACCGGTATCAGATGGTAGTCCCGCGAGACTCGAGCGATCATTTCGTCGGTGCCAACAAACCTCGCACCATCCCAGTGGTTGCCTGGATACGGCATGAATTCCTTGAACCTGACTGGCAACGACCACCGTGCAGCAAATTCGACAAAATCAGCAAACTCATCATCGTTAAACCCTCGAACGATCACCGTGTTCACGCTGAGAACCGGGAAACCAATCCGTAAGACCTCGCAGATGCTTCGAATCACCTCATCGTATCCATAATGAGATGACATTGCGCGATGACGCGAGTTCCTCAACGAATCCAGCTTGATAGAAATGCCATGCACGCCAGCTAATTTCAGCGCTGCCACTTTCTGGTGTAACGTGATGCCGTTCGTGGCAAGAGTTAATCCTTTCAGGCCCTCCAACCGGGCGAGGCGATACGCAAGCAATTCGATATTCTTGCGGAGAAGAGGTTCTCCGCCCGTCAACCGTATCGTTCTCACCCCAAGCTTGACGAAGAGCGCGGCAAGATGCTCGACCTCATCAAACGTGAGGTACTGTTCTTCTCCAAACGGACCGTTATTAGGAGAACAATACAAGCATCGCATATTGCACCGATTGGTGACAGCGATACTGAGATAGGTGTGCAACCGATTGTAAGAATCAACAAGCATGGTTCTCCGATAGTGTACAACCCATGAGCAGCTGGCGAGAATTCTTCTGCCCTCGAGATCGGCAACTGCACGCACACGAGGCACTCAGCGCAAAATGTATGCCACGGAGTGAAGAGTTGAAAATTGCCAAAGTCTGAAGACAGCGTTCTCTTTCAACACCTTGGCTGCCACACAACTCCTCAAGTTGAGAACGATTGTCCTGCTCTTGATCGTTCGAAAGGGCAGAAGCGTGGAGAGATGTGCTCTTCCAGGAGTTCTCTCTCTTCGGGATTTCGTACCTGACTTCTACATCGTACTGGTGTATGAGACACCATCGTTAGCGACCAGCTCTAGAAACTGCGGCCGATTCGAGTTCCGCTTTCATCGACTCAACGACCTCGATCACGAGCGGAAAATACCGATCCAACGCGCACTCGAGCTGATTCCGTCTATCACAGATACCGTCTTCTCCCTGATAATCGCAGAGAATGCACACGTTACGACGGAGAGAGTTTACGTACGCCTCGTAGGAGTCGGACTTCACGTTGACGATCGTCGCAACGATCTCTGGTAGGAATTTCTTGACCGGGCATACTGCATCAACCGGCAATCGACAGTTGCCCCGTCCGTCGCCATCAATGCATTTGCGGCAAATCCTCTGCTGTAGCACCTCCCAGTAGTTTTCCATGATCTTCACCCTCCTTTCGTGAGGAAGCAACGGCTTGAACAGTACCGCTAAATATTCGGCTTACTCTGCCTCCGTACCGCTTTCCAAACACCAGTAACGGGGAAGAGAAGAGGTCCGTTCGTCGATGGTGTGGACCTCGTCGTGGAGTTCCTCCCGCTGCTCATCATCCAACAGAACCCCGACTAAATGCTCCGGCGTCGCCGGAACATCCTCGCTCCGCACAAAACAGAAACAGGCACTACAGTGGTACGCTCTCGTGAGCATGACCGCTTCATTTCCCGCGGAATCCACAGCAATCGTTTTAAAGCCAGAAACATCCATTTCCCGCAACACACCGCACATGGGACAAAGATCGGTAGCGCGCATAGGGATTCCTCCTATGTCAGAGTTTCTTCCGCTTTGGGTTGTACTTTCTTTGCTTCTGTTCCTTTCACCCCATCACCCTTTGCTGGATCCATCGCGTGGACGAGATGCTCGTACATCTTCCAGCGCACCTGGACGTCTTCCTGTGCCAACTGGAAAAGTTTATTCGCTTCTTCAGGAGACATTTTCTCCAGCATTGTGAATCTCGTTTCGCGCTGCAGAAATTCTTTTAGCGGGAGCTTCGGCGCCTTGGAATCCAACCGCATCGGGTTCTTGCCTTCTTTGATGAGAGCCGGATTGTAGCGGAAGATTGGCCAGTACCCGGTTTCCACCGCCAGCTTTTGCTGATGCAAACCCTGTGCGATGTCGATACCGTGAGCGATGCAGTGTGCGTAGGCAATGATGAGCGACGGCCCATCGTACGCCTCTGCTTCGAGGAATGTGCGCACGGTCTGCGCGTCGTTGGCTCCCATGGCCACGCGTGCCACGTAGACGTTGCCGTAGTTGAGCGCCATGAGGGCGAGGTCTTTCTTCTGGGTTGGTTTTCCACCTGCGGCAAACTTTGCCACGGCAGCGCGCGGCGTCGCTTTTGACATCTGTCCGCCGGTGTTTGAGTATACTTCCGTGTCGAGGACGAGGATGTTGACATTCCGTCCCGATGCCAGCACGTGGTCTAAGCCACCGTAGCCGATATCGTACGCCCAGCCATCGCCGCCAACAATCCAGATACTACGCTTCACGAGATTGTCGACAATCGCCAACAGGCGCTCGGCCCTCGGGTCGCTCATCGCGTGTAACTTTTTCTTGAGCTCCTGCACGCGGAGCCTTTGCTCGTAAATCCCCGCCTCCGTTGACTGATCAGCTTCAAGAATTTCTTTGACGAGTTGCTCTCCGACATGTGAGGCAAGTTCGGTAAGGATTTCGCGTGCCATCTCGGCATGCTTGTCAATGGTGAGCCGCATGCCGAGTCCGAACTCCGCATTATCCTCAAAGAGAGAATTCGACCACGCCGGACCACGTCCCTCGGCATTTGTGGACCATGGCGTCGTGGGAAGATTGCCGCCATAGATGGACGAGCAGCCGGTTGCATTGGCAATGATGCTGCGGTCACCAAAAAGCTGGCTGACAAGCTTCAGATAGGGCGTTTCACCACAGCCCGAGCACGCTCCGGAAAATTCAAACAACGGCTCGAGGAGTTGACTGCCCTTCACGGTTTCGACCTTCACCTCTTTTCGGTCGACGGGCGGCAGGGTGAGGAAGAACTCGAAATTCTCCCGCTCCTGCTCTCGCAACGGCGCTTGAGGCACCATATTCAGCGCCTTGAAATTCGGGTCTTCCTTACTGCGTGCGGGGCAGATCTCCACACACAACGTACAGCCCGTGCAGTCTTCCGGCGCGACCTGCACTGTATACTTCATCCCCTTGTATTCCGACCCTTTGTAGTCCATCGACTTGAAGGTTGGCGGTGCCGAGTTCAGAAGGGTCGGGTCATAGACATTTGCCCGAATTGCCGCGTGCGGGCAGACGAGCACGCATTTGTTGCACTGGATGCAGAGGTCGGGTTCCCATTCTGGAATTTCCAGCGCAATATTCCGCTTCTCCCAGCGCGCCGTCGAGGTCGGGAATGTCCCTCCGATGGGCATGGCGCTGACGGGCAGGTCGTCTCCACGGCCGGCGATGATCTTTGCCGTCACATGTTTCACGAAATTTGGCGCGTTCTCTGGAACCACAGGCGGCATCTCGATCGTGCTGGTCACCGTATCGGGAATCTTGACCTCGAACAGATTCGCCAACGCTTGGTCAACTGCTTCATAATTTCGTTGCAGCACCTGTTCACCTTTCTTGCCGTACGTCTTTTTGATGGACTCCTTGATCTTTTCAATCGCTTGCTCGCGCGGCAAGACGCCGGACACCGCGAAGAAGCAGACCTGCATAATCGTGTTGATGCGACCGCCCATACCGGCCTTCTGGGCAACTTTCGTAGCATCGATGACGAAGAATCGCATCTTCTTGTCGATCAACTGCTTTTGAATGTGCTTCGGGAGATGGTTCCACACCTCCTCGGGTCCGTACATGCTGTTAAGGAGGAATGTGCAACCGGGGCTCGCCTTCTCCAGCACGTCGACCTTTTCAAGCAGGAACCACTGATGGCAGCCGATGAAGTTCGCCTTGTTGACGAGGTACGGTGCGTGGATCGGTTTGGGTCCAAAGCGCAGGTAGGATGTGGTTGTGGTGCCGGATTTTTTGGAATCGTAGACGAAATATCCCTGCGCATAGTTCTCGGTGTCTTCGCCGATGATTTTGATGGAATTCTTGTTCGCGCTCACCGTTCCGTCGGAGCCAAGGCCGTAGAAAATCGCCCGTACCGTATTCTCCGGCTCGATGTCGAACGACTTGTCGTACGGAAGACTCGTAAACGTCACATCGTCGTCAATGCCGACCGTGAAATGATTCTTCGGCTTATCGTTCTTCAGCATCTCGAACACTGCGGCGGCCATCGCCGGCGTAAACTCCTTCGAGGAAAGCCCGTAGCGCCCGCCGACAATCTTGGGGAAAATCTTAAACGGTGTTTTGCCATCCTCGAACGCTTCGCTGATTGCCGTGACGACATCGGAATAGAGCGGCTCACCGCTCGCGCCCGGTTCTTTCGTGCGATCGAGAACAGCAATACGCCTTACGGTTGGCGGCAGCGCGTTTACAAACGAGTCGACCGCAAACGGCCGGTAGAGCCGAACTTTGAGCAGGCCGACCTTCTCGCCCGTATCCAGCAGATACTTCACCGTCTCTTCCACCGTCTCGGCTCCCGAACCCATCATCACAATCACCCGTTCGGCATCCGGCGCGCCGGTGTACTGATACAGCTTGTAGCGGCGCCCGACAATGCTGGCAAACTTGTCCATGACCCGTTGCACAATCTCTGGGCATTCATCGTAGAAGGGGTTGACGGTTTCACGCGCCTGGAAAAAGACGTCCGGATTCTGTGCCGAGCCGCGCAACACCGGCCGTTCTGGGGAGAGTGCTCGCGCGCGGTGTTCTCGGATGAAATCCTCGTTGATCATCGCCCGCAGGTCATCGTCGCTTAACTGTTCGATCTTCATCACCTCGTGGGAGGTACGGAAACCGTCGAAGAAATGGACGAACGGGACGCGGGATTCAAGCGTGGCGGCCTGGGCGATCAGTGCGAAATCCATGACCTCTTGAACCGAATTCGAGGCCAACATCGCCCAGCCGGTCGAACGGACAGCCATGACGTCGCTATGGTCGCCAAAGATCGACAGCGCGTGTGTGGCCACCGTGCGTGCGGCGACGTGGAAGACCGTCGGCGTAAGTTCGCCGGCGATTTTGTACATGTTGGGGATCATCAACAGCAAGCCCTGCGACGATGTGAAGGTCGTTGCAAGGGCTCCGGTTTGCAATGCGCCGTGCACAGCGCCTGCAGCACCAGCTTCGCTTTGCATCTCGATCACGGTGGGCACGGTTCCCCAGAGGTTCTTTCTTCCCTGCGAGGACCATTCATCCGCCCACTCGCCCATGCTGGATGAAGGAGTAATAGGATAGATGGCGATGACTTCGTTCAGCTTGTGG
>DATLYT010000099.1:0-11163 GCA_035574455.1 Bacteroidota bacterium | reverse complement strand
GACCTACAGTGAGGACTTTTTGGACAGCCTCAATGTAGGTAACTTAGAAGGAAGAAGAATCATCGAACCCCCGCCGACAGGCAAGGGTGAAATATGCTTCCCCATCCCAATTTGCGTAGCGTCCGCTGTTAAGATAGAGGCCGCTTGCGAGGTAACTCTGTGATGAAGTGGACTCCATCTTGTCGCCTTTAGCGTCTCTGTGGTTTCTTCCTGAGCACCCGCTCCGGATGCTGTTCAATATACATTGCCCAGCTCGAAATAGCTCCCACCCGCCCTTTTTTCTTGGTTTGCTTGGCGTGCCTGCACGCCGAAGTGTGGCGTTTCAGCACGCAGGCGTGCCTGCACGCCGAAGTGTGGCGTTTCAGCACGTAGGCGTGGCTTCCGGCATGCTGGTAATGGCAGAGCGCGACGGCAAGAGCATCCGAGGCGTCGTAGAATTTTGGTGTCTCGCGGAGCCGGAGAATCGACTTCACCATGAACTGCACCTGCTCTTTCGAAGCGGCGCCATTGCCGACGACGGCTTTCTTGACTTCCCGCGGCGAATACTCCGCGGTCGAGATTCCGTGGTTCACCGCAGCGAGGATCGACACTCCCCGCGCGTGACCGATCTTCAGCGCCGACTGAACATTCTTACCATAGAACGCCGTCTCGATCGCAAACTCGTCGGGATGGTAACGGTCGATTACCTCCACCAGCGTCGAGTAGATCGCTTTGAGTCGCAGCGGCATTGAGCGGTCTGAGCGGTTCTTGACTACGTCATACGCGAGCACCCGAAGCTTTCCATCCTTCTGCTCGATAACTCCGTAGCCGGTGACGAGGGTGCCGGGGTCAACTCCGAGGATAATCATTTGATATCTCTGATTTTCAACTGTGGCACCAGTTCTCCCGCGTATTCTCCTTCGTCAATCGAAAATGCAATGTCAACCCTCCGTGTGCCGTTCTGCAATCTCTCGATCAGTCCACCTAAGTTAAAGCCGATGGCATCGAACACGCGGCCATTGTTCCGGACCTTGAAGCGTAGATGATTGTTGCCGACGATTTTCGGCGGGCCGTAGAGCTCGACGTTGCGCGCGGCAAAGATGGGGCGCATATTGCCCGGACCGTATGGGGCAAAGCGATTGAGGGTGCCGACGAATTTTGGCGTCAGCTCGTCTAAGTCAATCTCCGCTTCGATGTTAAGGCGAGGTGTCAGCAGTTCATCCGTGAGCAGTTCTTTTGCGACGGCGTTGAAGGCTTCTTTAAATTCATCCACGCGGTCGGGGTCAACGGAAAGTCCCGCCGCGTATTTATGTCCGCCAAACTGCAGCAGTTTATCCTCGCATCGCTTGAGTGCCTGGTGAATGTCGAAGCCGGAGATGCTGCGCGCGGAGCCTTTCACCACGCCGTCCACCGTCGTCAGCATGATGGTCGGGCGATAGTAGCGCTCGACCAACCGCGATGCGACGATGCCGATGACGCCCGGATGCCAGCTCTCCTGGTGCAGCACAATGGCGCTGTCCGCTTCGACGTCCAGAAAATCCTCCACGATCTGCTGCGCTTCGAGGAACGCCTCCTCATCCAGTTTCCTCCGGGTGCGGTTTTCTTCTTCAAAAACGCGGGCGAGGGAAAGGGCCTTATCGTACGACTCGCACGTGAGTAACTCCACGGCGCGCATGGCGTCTCCGATTCTGCCGACCGCATTGATGCGCGGAGCGAGAATGAAGACGATCTGGCCGGCAGAAATGCGTCCCGGCTTCGTTCCCGATGTTTCCACGAGCGCTCG
Organism: Bacteroidota bacterium; assembly: GCA_035574455.1. Classification (GTDB taxonomy): domain Bacteria; phylum Bacteroidota; class Ignavibacteria; order UBA10030; family UBA10030; genus DATLYT01. Next base: position 9,401 of record DATLYT010000099.1, on the reverse strand, counting down.
AATGCCCGGCCGTGGATTCGAATTGATGAGATCGAGCCCGAGTTTGACGAGGGAGCGGTTCTCTTCGGTAAGGGGCACAATATCGGCTGTTGTTGCGAGCGTGACGAGGTCGAGATACGAGCGAAGGAGCGCGTCGGCTTTGTCCCCTAACCATGATTGAAGACCCAATGTTTCGGGGCGAGTCAAGAGTGCCTGAACCAGTTTGAATGCCACGCCGCAACCGGAAAGTGCTTTGTAGGGGTACGGACATCCGGGTTTGATGGGGTCGAGCAAGGCATAGGCATCCGGCAGTGTGTCGGAGGGCTCGTGATGGTCGCAGATGATCACATCGATGTTGGCGGCGCGCGCTGCTCTTACCTGTTCGACGGCCGTGACACCGCAGTCAACCGTGATCAGCAAGGTTGCACCGCGTTCCTTCGCAACCTCGATACCTCGATGCGAAAGCCCGTAACCGTCTTTAATGCGATCGGGGATGAAGTACGAAACGTTCGCCCCGACCGTGCGAAAGAAGGACCAGAGAAGCGCCGTCCCATTCGTGCCATCGACGTCGTAATCGCCATAGACGAGGATGGTTTCCTGGTTGGCGAGGGCGCGGGTGATTCGCTCGACTGCTTTCTCCATCCCGTCCATCAGGAACGGGTCGTGTAAGTCGCTCATGTCCGGCCGGAAAAAGACCCTCGCTTTTTCGTAGGAATCAATTTTGCGGTTGACGAGAAGTTGCGCGAGTGTGGGAGAAATGTTCAGCTCGTCGGTGAGCTTTTTGATGAGACCGAGTGAATCCGGGGATTGTGCAGCAATCGACGCGCTGGTGGAGTCGCTCGAGCCGGCTCGATCATTTGGGAAGATCCAGCGATATTCGCGAACGGGTTTCATTCAGGGTGACGATGGTGAATGTAGAAGAGACCTTCCAGGTTTCAGAACCATGGAAGGTCTATTGTGTAACACGAAAAGGCCGAGCGTCGGTCGATAAGCCGAATTCTGTCTTTCCGCCTGCACAAGGCAGACGAAGAGGCAATCATTTCTCTGATGCGACCTACCCATCCCGCTTCGCTTGCGCGAGTTGAACGGGCCATTCTTCTCTCCGATGGAGAAGCGGGACTTACTTGGTCTTGCACCGGGCGGGGTTTGTCGTGCCGCGTCGATTGCTCGAACGCGCGGTGGTCTCTTACACCACCGTTTCACCATTTCCTGACTCAAGGTCTTGAGTCAGGTTGTTTGTTTTCTGTGACACTATCCGTTCCCAGGGGATGTGGCCCCTGAGACCCCCGCTTCTACCCCGTTTGCGGGGTGTCGCGAGGCGCCCTGCCCTGCGGTGTTCGGACTTTCCTCCCTCCGTCTCAGACGGAGAGCGATTGCCTGACCGAACGACTCGACCTCTTTCCTACCTCAATGTAGAATATTTTTTGGATTGATGGGGCAGTGGATTGGTGGAATCAAATCCACCCAGCCATTCATCCATCATCCCAGCCTACACTTTGACGCGTCGCTTGGTGTCGATACCGAGGTTGGCGAGCTGGTCGGCTTCCCGATTGTGTTCTCGGACGATATGTTTGACTTCGACCTCGAAGGGTGCCGATTGGATCAATTGGTGCGCCTGCACGAAATAGCGCTTCAGCGTAGCATCCTTCACCCGATACTCGCCATTCATCTGCCGTACCAACAGCTCGCTGTCCGAATGCACAATCAGCTTGTTGCAGGGAATCGCGTGTGCTGTTTTCAAACACGCGAGCAAAGCTTTATATTCGGCAATGTTGTTCGTGGCTTTGCCGATGTAGCCGAACTCTTTTTTCAGCGTGCTGCCCTTTTCGTCTTTCAGGATGATTCCGATCCCCGCTTCACCCGGGTTATTCCGCGAGGCACCGTCGATGAACGCGTGAACGGTCATGAATGGCTAACGCTTTCGACGATCTCATCCGAGACGAGTACGCGGCCACAGTGCTCGCAGGTGATGATGCGCGCATTCTTGCGGAGTTCTAGCACTTTTTGCGGCGGCACGCGGTTGAAGCAACCGCCACAGGCATTCCGTCGCACCGGGACGACCGCCTTTCCGCCCTTGGCTTTGCGTATCCTTTCGTACAATCGGAGGTCGGCTTTCTCCAGACGGACGACAATCTTCTCCCGTTCGTGTTTCAAGCGAAGCTCTTCTTCCTCATGCTCCTTATTAACCTCGGCAAGCTCGGCTTTGCGTTCCTCGAGTTCTGTTCGGAGTTCCTCGATCTCCGGTGTGAGTTTCTCCGCGTCGACCTTGGCTAAGTTGGCTTTGCCTTCCAGCACTTCCATCTCTTGCTCCAGTTTGATGATCTTCTCCTGTGCGTGGTCGGCTTCTCGTGCCAGGGCATCGTACTGGCGATTGGTTTTCACCTGAAATTGTTGCGTTTTGTATTTTTCGATCTGCTCCTTTAACGCCAGAATCTCAAGGTCTGTCTGATCTCTCGTGATCATGGACTTCTTGACAAATTCTTCTAACTCCTTCTTCTGCGCCTCCTTCTTGGCTAGTCGATCTTCTAATTCGGCAACAATATGCGGGAGGTCGCCTTTCATCTCCTGCACTTCGTCTAAGCTCGCGTCGATCTGTTGTAGCTGATACAGTAACCGTAACCGATTTTCCAACTGCGGACTCCTTTTTTCTAAAGATACTGTGTGGGATTTGTCGAATGTCGTGTTACATACACTTGTAGTCGTTCGTTGCGCTTGCGTGCCGCCTGACGGAGGCGTTCTGCCAGCGGTTCTAAAATCACATGCTCTGTTTCCCAATGTCCGGCATCGACCAGCACGAGGGGACCTGCGGCATGGAATGTATGGTACCGGATGTCTGCCGTGATGAAGACATCCGCGTTCCGGCTCTGTGCCTCGGGAAGAAGGTCTGAACCGCTTCCGCCGCAGACGGCAACAATTTTGACGCGCCTTCGAGGATCTCCGCTGTAGCGCAGGGCTTCAGCCTTCAACGCGCGTTTCGTATGCTGTAAGAATGTCTGAAGTGGCTGAGGCCGTTTCAACTCGCCGATCGCTCCCATGCCATAGTTCGGGTCGTCGTTGTCCAAGGGATATACATCGTACGCCACTTCTTCGTACGGATGGACTTGCTTCATCGCAGAGACGATGGCTTGCACGCGCGCACGCGGCGCGATCATCTCCAGGCGGACCTCTTCGGCAGTCTCAAGATGGCCGGCCTTCCCGATAAACGGATGCGTTTCCGACGATCCACGAAATGTCCCCGTGCCGCTCAGGCGAAACGAACACGCTTCGTACTCCCCGATGACTCCTGCGCCGGCAGTGGACATTGCCTCGGCCACGCGGTCAACATATCCCTGGGGGACGAACACGACGATTTTTGCCCGCGTCCCTTTTAGGGGAGAGAGGAAACGGATGTTGGTCAATCCGAGTCTCTCTGCGAGGGCGAAACTCACGCCGTGTTTTGTAAAATCTAGATTCGTATGTGCCGAGTATACGGCGATCTTTGACTCCACGAGTTGCAGAATCCATCGGCCGATGTCGTTCGACGCCGTCACGGCGGTTGGAGGCCGGAACAGCAGCGGATGATGAGAAACAATCAGGCCGACTTTTTTCGCACGTGCCTCCTTCACAACCTGCTCGGTTATATCCAGCGCGACAAGGACGCTCGTGATGTTCCGTGTCCGGTCTCCTACTTGCAATCCCACATTATCCCGCTCCCATGCCGTCCACTTTGGCGCCCAGGATTCAATAATCTGTTCAATTTCAGCGATCTTCATTTGGAATCCCGTCGATAGAGCAGGGGACAAAAAAAGTGTCCCGCCTCTTGGGCGGGACACTTTTAGGAGTTTAGTTCTGAAAGAAAAACGACAATCGGTTTGTCAGGCCTTTGCGTTCTGGACATCGCCAACGATTAACAACCTTTCCAAGTAATAATCTGCTGCATGCGGTTGATAGTATAAAAAAAATTCGGACGAGAAGCAACCGCTGCAATAAGCGGCTGATACACTGTGGGTGTTACAAGCCTATTTTATGCCTGCACGCCTGCCTATCCGGAAGCCGAAATGCGTGTTGCGGCAGCACGCCCGTCTTCCGCAAGCATTCTGCTTGGCGGGGCGTGCGGCGGACAGGCAGGCGTGATGCTCTGCACTGTTGTTGTCACAGTCCAGCAAAACGTACGACTGCCGGGGGCGCTTGCATTTCGGGAATTGTGTGTCTAAACTCCCGGAAATGATTTCCGCATCAGTTAGGATGGTGTCCTCTCAAGACCGATGAGTGTCCACGTCATGAACAACGGGAGCAACGATGGGTGAAATTAAGCGGATGTCCGTCCAACACATTACCGGCTATGCCTTTGCAGCAAAGGGTGGTTCCAACCATTACATGGTGATTGACAGCGAGTATCAGAATCAGCCTGCGGCGGCGAACAGTCCCATGGAGCTGGTACTCGCGGCACTCGGCAGTTGCACCGCCAGCGATGTGGTGGAGATTCTTCTGAAGAAGCGGTTGCGGGTTGACCGCTTCGTTGTCCAATTGAGCGGCGAACGGGAAGAGGACCATCCGCGTGTGTACAAAAAGATCCACATGCACTATCAGATTTACGGTAAGCGGTTAACGAGGAAAGCGGTCGAACATGCCATCGAGCTTTCGCTGTCGAAGTACTGTTCTGTCCACAGCATGCTCTCGAAGAGCGTAGAAATCACGCACGAATACACCCTTCACGAATCGACGGAATGAAGTGGGAATCAGGTACTTTTGGGCTGTGAAGAGGAAGGAAGGTCGCGGAACTCGTATTTCTCGAAGCTAATGTCCCGCAGTCGCCTTATTTCCATATCGATTTGCTCAAAGTATGCCTCGAACTGTTTTAACAGCTTCTTCTCGTTCTCCGGGAGCTGTTGGCGTTGGAGGAGGTCGGAACTGATTTTAATGGCAGCGAGCGGGTTGTTGAATTCGTGGCAGACGGTAACGACGAGCTGACGGATCGCCTCGGCCTGTTTTTCGGCGATGGTGAGTCGCTTTTCGACAGCTTGCATCTGTTTACGACGCTCCACGCGTTCCAGTACATTGAGGATAGTCTTGGGGAGCAAGGATTCGGTCAGATCGTCCTTGACGAGAAAATCCTCTACACCTAATTTCATCGCCTCAACTGCTAACTTAAAGTCGCGCGTAGAGGTGATGAAGATGATCGGAATGTTACAATTCATCTGGTTGAGCTGCAGACAGAAGTCTAAACCCGTTGCACCCGGAAGCTGAAAGTCGGTGATGATGATATCGAGTGAGGGGTTACCCTTGACTTCTACCAGGGCGTCTTCGACCGTTTGCTTCCACGTCAACTTGAACTCTTGGTCCTGGAATTTCTGAAGGTGGTGCTGGATAATCTTCACGAACCCCATGTCGTCATCGACAAGGAGAACGTTGATCGGTGTTGTAGAGGGGGTACTCATAAGCAGTATCTGCAAGAAGGTAACGCATGGTCGGATGAGTTGCAAGGTTTGCTACAGAAAATATTCCAGTATGAAAACCGCTCGGTGGGGTTGTTCGGCGAGAATGCCCTCAGTCGGCTCAATCTGAGAATCCTCGGAGCATTCCAACAAGCAAGATTTCACGAACCAGTTGCTTTTCGTTCGGAATTTCTCTATACTCACCCAGCATTCACAACTACACCGCGCAGGGGGATTCCTTGAGCTGTGATTCGGAAGGTGGTGGCAAGGAGAGAACAACATGCCTGCAAAAAATCGCATACTCGTTGTCGACGATGAAGATGCCCTGAGAACTGTCCTCAGCTCTGAGCTTGAGGGTGAGGGGTATATTGTGCAGATGGCGGGCGATGGCGACGAAGCCATTAAGATTCTCGAAAAAAACACCTTCGACCTGATCTTACTCGACATCAAAATGCCGACGGTCGATGGGTTTGAAGTCCTCAAATTTGTCAAGCAGCATTCCCCTACCACGAAGGTCATCATGCTCACGGGCTTTGCCGACCTCAAGAACGCCATCGAGTCGAAAAAATTAGGTGCTGAGGACTTTGTCAGTAAGCCGTATGACCTCGTCGACCTTCTCACGACGGTCGAACGCGTGCTCACCAGCGTTTAACCCCGACTCCGTGACGGAGGAGAGGGGGCTCGCATTATGGCGAAGAAGTATCACATCTTGATTGTGGACGACGAAGAGTCCATTACCTTTCTCCTCCAAACAGAATTAGAAGAGTTCCCCGAATACCAGGTCGACGTCGCCCTCACCGGCTCCGAAGCCATCAATCTTATCCAATCGAAACCGTACGATGTCGTTTTGCTCGACATCAAAATGCCGCGGGTGAGTGGCCTGGAAGTTCTTAAGTTCATTACCGAACATTCTCCCACCACGCAAGTCATCATGCTCACCAACGTTGTTGACATCAAGACCGCGGTGGAGACGGTCAAGATGGGCGCGTATGACTTTGTCAGCAAGCCGTACGATCGCGACCAACTCCTTGCTACCGTGCAGCGGGCGCTCGAACGACGGCAACTGGTGATCGAAAAAGAGGTGATGAAACGAGAGCTGAACCGGCTCGGCGGGGTTGTGGAGATTGTCGGCCAGAGTAAACTGTTCCGCGAAACGCTTGAGCATGCCAAAAAAGTTGCCAGCAGCGAGGCCTTCGTCCTCATCGAAGGCGCCAGCGGAACCGGCAAGGAGCTGATTGCTCATCTCTTACATCAGGAAAGCTCTCGGAAGGATCGCCCGTTCGTGGCGGTGAATTGCGCCTCGATACCCGACCAGCTTCTGGAAAGTGAGCTGTTCGGACATGAGAAAGGAGCCTTCACGAATGCCTATGTAACCAAGCAAGGACTGGTCGAAGTGGCGAATGGAGGGACACTCTTTCTCGATGAAGTCGGGGATATCAGTCCGATGACTCAGCCGAAGCTCCTGCGGTTTCTGGAAACGGGGGAGTTCCGTCGGGTGGGCGGGACGACATCGATGAAGGTCGATGTACGAGTCATCTCGGCGACCAACAAGAATTTGCAGAATGAAGTCAAAGCCGGGAGGTTTCGAGAAGATTTACTCTACCGTCTCAACGTTGTAAGTATCAGGTTGCCGAGTCTGCGAGAGCGGAAGGACGATATTCCACTTCTTGTTGATTATTTTCTCAAAAGAAAGTCCAAGGGGAATCCGAAGAAAATCAGTCCGGCAGCGTTAGAAGTTCTCCAGCGGTACGATTGGCCCGGCAACGTACGCGAATTAGAACACGTGATAGAAGGGGCGACGGTGATCAGTCAGAACGATACACTTGAGCCGTCTGACCTCTGGATTAACGCCGCACTGTCCGCTGCTACGCGCATATCGGGGACAGTTACATCTCCTCCGCTGACTACTCCCGACAACGGTGTTTCGGAGTTGCTCTCACTCGAGGAACTTGAAAAGATTCACATTGAGAAAATTCTTCGGCACAACCGCTGGAATCGAGTCAAAACCGCACAAATGTTAGGCATCACGCCAAAGACCCTCTACCTGAAGATCAAGCGTTACGGTCTGAAAGCCCACCGCGAAGAAGAGTCATCGCCGCGCGACTAAGCATGATCAGTCTCATGCCCGAATGTTTCAGTTAGGCGTCTGGGTTAGAATCCTCTCACAATTCTGCTTTCCGGGGTTTCGCTTCCCAAGAGGGAACTGGAGGCGGGGGAATGGTAGTATATAGAGAGAACCGGTTCCTTCAGATAAAAATTTTTTCTGTACGACTGCAACCTTTTTCCGAATCTTCCGTCTAACTAAGTGCAACTCATATCTCCTTCTTAATTGAGCCGGCACTTTTCTGACGTGGTGGGAAGATTAGCTGTCGGCTCAATTTTTTCCTACCTTGACTTTCCTTCGTTTTTTCAGTAGTTTTTTACACGTTCCGGTACATTTTCTCCTTCTCTGTTGTTTAGAATAGACACCTCATTCCCTCCGCAGGTCGCAAAGCGAACCCCCGGGGAACAGATTCTCCAAAGGAGCGATACGATCCGATGCCGAAGTTTCAAGGCGTAGATTACTATAACACCGACGACCTCCTCTCCCAAGACGAAATCCTTGTCCGTAACACTGTCCGCGAGTTTGTCGACGAGCACGTCATCCCGATCATCGAAAAGCATTACCGCGCCGGCACGTTTCCGATGGACCTCGTGCCGAAGATGGCTGAGTTGGGCTTGTTTGGTGCGACGCTTCCCGCGAAGTACGGTTGCGCTGAGCTGAACAACGTCGCCTACGGCTTGATGATGCAAGAATTGGAGCGCGGAGATAGTGGCGTGCGGAGTTTTGCCTCAGTGCAAAGCGGGCTTGTGATGTATCCGATTTTTACCTTCGGCTCAGAAGAGCAGAAGGACTACTGGTTGCCGAAACTTGCGGCTGGCGAGGCCATCGGTTGTTTCGGTCTCACGGAGCCCGATTATGGCTCGAACCCCGGAGGGATGGTAACACGGGCGGAACGAAAAGATGGCGGCTTTGTCTTGAATGGTGCAAAGATGTGGATTACCAACGGCACCATTGCCGATGTGGCAGTTGTATGGGCGAAACTCGATGGAGAGATCAAAGGGTTTCTTGTCGAAAAGGGAACAAAGGGCTTCTCGGCCCCGGAGATGACCGGAAAGCATTCACTCAGGGCATCGGTTACCTCTGAACTGGTGTTTCAGGATTGCTTCATCCCGGAAAAGAACCTGCTGCCGAAGTCCGGTGGATTAAAGTCCCCATTGATGTGCCTGACGCAAGCGCGCTACGGTATCGCCTGGGGAGCAGTTGGCTCGGCGATGGCGTGCTACGAAACGGCATTGAACTACGCCAAAACGCGTATCCAGTTTGGCAAGCCGATTGCGGCTTTCCAGATGACGCAGGAAAAGCTCGTCCACATGCTCAACGAGATCACCAAGGCGCAATTGCTTTGTCTTCAGCTTGGGCGACTCAAGGATCAGGGGAAGGCGAAATTCACGCAGGTCTCCCTGGCGAAGCGCAATAATGTGTACCATGCTCTTGAAATTGCTCGGATGGCGCGAGAGATTCTTGGCGCGAACGGCATCCTCGACGAGTATCCGGTTATGCGCCATTCGGCGAACCTCGAATCGGTGAAGACGTACGAGGGAACGCACGAGATGCACACGTTGATTATCGGTGAAGATATAACGGGAATTCCAGCGTTTGAGTAAGGTTATCTATGCCCTTCAAAAAAATAGTCGGTGAAGCGATCACGTTCGATGACGTTCTGTTGGTTCCCGCAAAGTCATCGGTGTTACCGCGGGAAACCGATGTGCGCACCAAGCTTTCTCGTCACATCGAACTGAACATCCCCCTCATCAGCGCGGCGATGGATACCGTGACGGAATCGGAAATGGCAATTGCCCTCGCGCGCGAAGGCGGCATCGGTATTCTCCATAAGAATATGTCAATCGAACGACAGGCGGAGGAGGTGGATAAGGTCAAACGTTCCGAGAGCGGGATGATTCAGG
>DATLYT010000098.1:0-30584 GCA_035574455.1 Bacteroidota bacterium | reverse complement strand
AAAATCAACGAGGGCGTAAACTTCAGCCGAACGGCGTGCCCTAACTCAGCTCGGATGAATCCCTTCTCCTCTTCGAGCAGGTCCATACTCCTCTGCTTCCTCTCTTCATCGCCAAAAATGCTGATGTATACTTTCGCGACTTTCAGGTCGGGACTCATGCGGACTTCTGTCACCGTCATAAATCCGAACTCATTCATCCCGAAATTGCGCTGAAAAATAACGCTCAGCTCCTGTTTCACGAGAGAAGCAACTTTTTCTGTCCGTACCGACATGACCAAGCCTATAATTTGCGCTTCGTCTCAACAATCTTATACGACTCAATGATGTCCCCAACCTTGATGTCGTTGAAACCTTCGAGTCCAATTCCGCACTCAAATCCTTCCGCGACTTCTCGGACATCATCTTTGAAGCGTTTGAGCGACGCGATGGATCCCTCATACACTACAATGCCATCCCTCACTAAGCGTACCTTATTGTTACGAACAATGGTGCCGTCTTTCACATAGCAACCAGCGATCATACCGACTTTGGGTATCTTGAATGTCTCGCGCACTTCTACGGTTGCTGTCACTTCCTCTGTTACTGTGGGCGCAAGGAGACCTTCAAGAGCATTCTTCACATCGTTAATCGCATCGTAGATGATATTGTACAGGCGAATTTCAACTTCTTCCTTCTCCGCAAGACGACGCGCGTTGAGGTTCGGCCGGACGTGAAAGCCGATGATGACGGCTCGAGACGCTGCGGCAAGCAAAACATCAGACTCAGAGATACCGCCGACCCCCTTGTGAATCACGCGCACCTTGACTTCCGAAGTCGAGAGTTTCATTAACGCGTCGGAGAGCGCTTCGACGGAACCGTCCACGTCGCCTTTCACAATCATCGGAAGATCTTTGACTTGGCCTTCCTGAATTTGCTTGGAGAGGTCGTCCAAGGTAACCATGTGCCGTTGACGGAAATCCTGCTCGCGTTTAAGCTGCTGACGCTTCAAACTAATCTCACGCGCCTCCCGCTCGCTTGGCAGTACCACAAACGTGTCACCGGCTTGGGGAATACCGTCAAACCCGATGACTTGCACGGGTTGCGAAGGCTTCGCGGCTTCGACACGATTGCCACGCTCATCAAACATGGCACGCACACGACCGCTCCAGATACCGCTAACAAAGGAGTCGCCGATCCGCAACGTACCCTTCTGCACGAGCACCGTTGCAACAATACCCTTACCTTTATCGAGCTGTGCCTCGATGACCACGCCGCGCGCATGTCGATTGGGATTGGCTCTCAGGTTGAGCACTTCTGCCTCAAGGAGGATTTTTTCGAGGAGGAGGTCAACATTCTTTCCTGTGCGGGCTGAGATTTCTACTGACTGGTATTTTCCACCCCACTCTTCGACCAACACCCCTTTTTCGGAAAGCTGCTGACGAATGCGGTCGGGGTTGGCTTCCGGTTTATCAATCTTATTGATTGCGACGATCATCGGCACTCCGGCGGCCTGGGCGTGGCTGATGGCTTCAACGGTTTGTGGCATCACGCTGTCATCTGCCGCGACGACAAGAACGACGATATCCGTCACCTGAGCACCTCGCGCGCGCATAGCGGTAAAGGCTTCGTGACCGGGAGTATCAAGGAAGGTGATTTGTTTACCATTGTCGAGCGTTACTTCGTACGCGCCGATATGTTGCGTAATCCCGCCCGCCTCCCCGGCAACGACATTAGCCGTGCGGATGTAATCTAACAGTGAGGTTTTTCCATGGTCGACGTGGCCCATGATCGTCACCACTGGAGGGCGCGGTTGCAACGATGTTTCAGGGTCTTCCTTGTCCTGCAATACTTCATCCGTAAACTCTTCCTCAAAGTCGACCTGGTACCCAAACTCGTCCGCAACCAACTGTATCGTATCTTTATCGAGTCGTTGGTTGATGGACGCCATAATCCCCAGTCCCATGATTTTCTGAATCACCTCTGCAACCGACACGCGCATCAGGTTCGCCAGTTCACCTACTGTCACAAATTCTGTTACGCGGACATGTGTCTTGAGGCGTTCGCGTTCTTCCAGCAACCGTTGTTCTTCTTCCTCACGTTCACGCTTCTTCTTTTTCCTGAAAGCCGCCCGCTGGCTGACAGTTGAATCGTCCATCTCGGCAAGTGTCTCTCGAATCGCCTTCTCGACTTCAAGCTCATCGACTTCCGTGTGACGGATTTTCTTCTTTTTCCGAGCTTTTGTTTTGAGGTCTTCCTCAACGACCGGTACCTCTGCCCCCTTCTTGACCTCCTCCCGAAGTTTCTTTTTCTTCTTTTTCTTCTTCTTTTCCTCTGCGTCTGCTGTTTCCTCCGATACTGCCGGTTGCACACTCAGGTCAATTTTGCCTTTGATCGTAAGGCCCCGTGGCGCACGTGCTGCTGCTGCTTCCAGGGGTGTTTGAGGAGCTCTCTCGCGTGCAGCGATCTTCTTCTCGGGTTGCTTTTGTACCTCCTCGACTTCAGAAACGGTCTCGGGTTCTGCTTGAGTGATCGGCGGTTCGACAACTTCTGTGGGAGCTTCGACCGCCGGAGCAGATTCTACCGGAACGGAGGCGGGCACAACTTCCTCGACCGCAGCAACAACTTCAACCTTTTTCGACGGAATTTCTTCCTTCGGCTCTTTCTTCTCGACCTTTTCCGCAGGCTCCTTCTTGCGTGCAGTACGGAACTCCTGAACCTTCCGCTGGTGGCGTTCGGCGACGTCCTTCTCCTTTTTAAAATGCGACATGATTGCCTTCATCATGTCATCGGAGACGATCGACATGTGACTCTTGACCTCGAACCCCTTCTTCTTGAGGAATTCGATGATCGTCTCGCTGGAGAGGTTCAGCTCCGTTGCCAGCTTATAGATCTTTATTTTTTTTGCTGTTTCTGCCATTCCAGCTATTCCGTTCCTTCGTTCAGTGCTTGCCGTTAGCTGCTCGGCGATGAATCCTTCGGTTCGTCAGCGGCTTGCTCGGTAGATGTCTCGGGTGAAGGTTGAGGCTCGCCATTCGATCCTTCGGACGGCGTCTCAGGGCGAAGTCCTTCAGCGGCGGTCTCCGTCGCCTCCGATTTCTTTGCTGGAGTTGCGGTGATCCCGACAAGCTCTTCCTCTTCGACCTCCGCTTCTTCGAGACCCTTCTTGAGCATGGTAACGATTTCATCGAGCTTCTCCGGCTCAATGCCGATCGCATTGATGATTTCCTCACGCGGGGCCTCAATGATGTCGCGGGCAGTTTCGTAACCGTCATCAAAGAACTTGTGGAAGAGAAGGTCGCCAAGCTCTTCGCGAAACTCGGAGAGATCCATATCGTACTCTTCTTCACCACCCTCTTTTACCAGTTGGATGTCGTAGCCCGTCAACTTGGAAGCAAGACGGACGTTCTGTCCGTTCTTACCGATCGCCAGCGAAACCTGGTCAGCTGCAACCGTGACCACTGCTTTCTTCTGCTCAACATCGACCTGAACATCTTTCAACTTGGCAGGCGAAAGCGCCTTGGTGATAAACTGAACCGGATCGTCGGAGTAGTTGATTACATCAATGTTCTCATTATTCAATTCGCGGACGATAGCATGGATGCGAACGCCCTTCATCCCAACGCAAGCACCAACGGCGTCGATCCGGTCGTCATGGGAAATTACGGCCACTTTTGCGCGATCACCCGGCTCTCGAGCAATGCGCTTGATTTCAATGATGCCGTCATAGATTTCCGGGATTTCGATCTCAAACAACCGCATAAGGAATTGCGGGTCTGCGCGAGAAATGATCACAACAGGATTCCCGCCGACCTTCCGTACTTCCTTGACGACGGCACGGATGGTATCACCCTTCTTATAGCGTTCTTTGTAAATCTGCTCGCTGCGCGGAAGAATTAACTCATTCTTGTTGTGGAGGACAAGGATTTCACCCTTGCCTTTGCGGATCTGATAGATCTCACCAACAACGATTTCACCGATAGAATTGCTGTACTCGTTAAAAATCGATTCTCGCTCGATCTCTTTGATGCGCTGGTTGAGATTTTGCTTCGCACTGATGACAAGTCGTCTTCCAAAACTTGCCATGGGAACAATCTCAACATACTCTTCACCCACCTCCATCGGTTCACCGGTGCGACGCTCAGCCTCTTTTTTGTCGATTTGTGTGACGGGATCGACTACCTCTTCCACAACTTCTTTCTCGAGATAAATTTCGATATCGCCTTTATCCATGTTGACGACGACGTCGAACTTCGCATGCGGGCCATATTTTTTTCGGACCATCATGCCGAAGATATCCTCAACTATCCCTACGAGGATATCCTTATCAATCCCTTTTTCGCGAACCATCTGGGCAAATGATTCGACAATTTCGTGATTCATCTCATTCCTCCAAAAATAGATCTCTTCCTATCATCGTGCTTACCACGGAAGCTCTTCTTTCGATTCCAGGATTCTGTCAAACGGCAACGTAATCGCTTCTCCCTTTTCGGGCTGAAAGGTAAGCAGGTCATCGACCACTGCAACGAGTGTTGCCGTCATGAAGTTCGGCTCAGGATCGCCGGTGAACTTGACCCGGAATCGCCGACCGATATTCTTATGATACTGTCTCAGAAGTCTCAGCGGCCTGTCAATGCCCGGCGAGGAGACTTCGAGTTGATAGTTGCCGTCGAAAAGCTGTTCATCATCGAAGACCCTCGAAAGATCACGGCTAATCTCGGCACACTGTTCGATGGTGATGCCTCGGTCAGTATCGATGAAGAGCTGCACCATCTTACCCCCGCGGTCGTTGCGAACCTGCAGATCAACCAGAAAGGCGTCGTGTCTTCCTAACACCGGCTCCACCAACTCTTCCACTTTTCGTTTATATTCAAGCATATTTCTCTTGCATCAAAAAAAATAGCCCGAACGGCGGGCTATCAACTGAGGCACTTTTAATATACAGCTTCTCTCATCGAGAAGCAAGCCTATAATCGGTTAATTTTTAGGTGATTACCTCACGGAAAGAAAGTTTTTTAAGAGCTTCTTGCCGTGTTGGGTAGCGATGGATTCCGGATGAAATTGCACGCCGAAGACGGGATACTCGCGGTGCTGTAATCCCATGATGGTGCCGTCCTCAGTCCACGCCGTAACACGAAGCTCAGAGGGTAAAGACCCACGCTCAACAATCAGCGAGTGGTAGCGTGTAGCGGTAAAGGGCGACTCAATATTCTTGAAGATGCCTTCGCCGGTGTGAATGATCGGCGATGTTTTCCCGTGCATCACTTTCGATGCTTTCACGACAATGCCACCGAATGCCTCGCCTATCGCCTGATGACCCAAGCAGACTCCTAAGATCGGCACACCTTTGTGGAGTCGGCGAATCAACTCGACAGAAATACCGGCTTCTTTCGGCGTGCACGGTCCGGGCGAAATCACAATGGCATCGGGCTTCATCTCGATCACCTCATCCACCGTGATCCGGTCGTTCCTCACAACAGTCTGTTCCACGCCGAACTCTCCAAGGTACTGGACGAGGTTGTACGTAAACGAATCGTAATTGTCGATCAGGAGAATCATGGTGTGTTCTGGAGTGATGGGACCAGCTCGACCGCTTTCAAATTCGCCGCGAGCTTTTCCAATGTTTCCTCGTACTCGCGTTCGGGTATAGAGTCATGCACGATGCCGGCGCCTGCTTGAAAATAGAGCGTACCGTCCTTTACAACAACCGTGCGGATGGCGATACAGGAATCCATGTTACCGGAGAAATCGAGATAGGCAATGGCTCCACCGTAGACACCACGCTTCACCGGCTCCAATTCGGCAATGATTTCCATTGCGCGGATCTTCGGTGCACCGGTGAGTGTCCCGGCGGGAAAACAGGCGAACAGAGCGTCAAGAGGCGTCAGCTCTTTACGGAGTTGACCCCGGATACTGGAGACGAGATGCATGACGTGTGAAAATGTCTCGACCGCCATGAATTCCGAGACCTTCACCGTCCCAAAGTCGCTAATCCTGCCGAGGTCGTTTCTGCCCAAATCGACCAGCATTAGGTGCTCGGCGCGTTCTTTTTCGTCGTTGAGGAGTTCATCCGCCAGTCGCTTGTCTTCCTCCTCTGTTGATCCGCGGCGGCGGGTGCCGGCAATGGGACGAGTCTCGACGATGCCTTGTTCCACCCGAACGAGCATTTCTGGCGAAGATCCGACAATGGCAAAATCCTTCAGATGCAGAAAGTACATGTAGGGTGAAGGATTGACGACGCGTAGTGTGCGATAGAGGTCAAACGGCAAGAGTTGTGCGCGCTGCTTCAGGCGCTGGGAAAGAACAACTTGAAAAATATCACCTTCGAGGATGTAGCTCTTCGACCGTTCTATCTTCTCACAAAATTCTCGCTTACTCGTCGCATACTCTACCTGCCCATACGCAGAGGAAACGCCGGAAACTTCTTTGACGGGCTGGCCGAGCAACACTTTCAGCTTAATGATTTCCTCTGCTGCCTTTCTGTATTCCTCATGCAACACCGTATCGGAGCGCTCTGTCCCACTCAGATACGCGTTGGAAACAAGAACAAGCTCATGCTTTATATTGTCGAACACGAGAACAACATCGAAGAACATGAGAATAGCATCCGGTATCCCAAGTTCGTCCTTTGTTCCTGTGGGAATATCCTCTACAAGTTGAACAGTCTCATACCCAAAATATCCCACCGCGCCACAAGAAAATCGGGGCAACCCCGGCACTCGTACGGTCTTGACGTGAGCAAAGATTTTCTTCAAGGCCTCAAGCGGATGATCCGTAGGATTGACGAGTGATGGAAGGACTTTTACATCGTCGTGAAACGTTTCTATCGAGAACGTCTTGCTCTGTATACTGACCTTCATGAACGGATTGAAACCGATAAACGAGTAGCGACCAATCTTCTCCCCTCCCTCGACGCTCTCCAACAAAAAAGAGTATGGGCTTGCGTCCTTGATCTTCAAATAGACTGAAACGGGGGTCTCGGTATCTGCCAGCAGTCGTTCAAACACCGGAACGACATTTCCACCCGAAGAATATTGCTTGAACTCTTCAAACGAGGTCATGATATACGGGGATGATGTAAAGGTCAGACGTGCACCTTCGGCCATTCAATGATGCAATCCTTTCCCTCAAAGGCTTGCACGAGTTTGCGAAAATGGTCGGGGACTGTTTTCGGGCGGCCAGAGGTAGGGTCAAGCCAAACGTGAAATGCGACATTGGTTGCAACCAGTGCGCCCGTTGCCGCGTTCTCGAGAATCCCTTCCATCGCAAAACTCGAATTCCGAATAAACGATACGCGAGTATAGACGTTGAGTACTTCATCGAAATACGCAGGCGACTTGTAATCGATCTCGTTGCGGACGAGGACAACTTTCGATGCACCCTGAATCGATTGCAGATCAACATTCAAGCCGATGTACTTGAGGTACTCGATCCGTCCGACTTCGCAATAGAGAAGGTACGTGGCGTTGTGTACAATCCCTTGCCAATCAACTTCGTAGTTGCGGACCCGCACCTGCGTGGAGAATTTAAACTTTGACTTATCCATTATCCCAATGCTGATTTCATTACTGCGGCGGCTTCCTGGACTTCCTCCATCGTAACGTCCATATGCATCACTGCTCGGATGGCGGTATGGCTCATCTCTGTTAACAACACCCCTCGGGAACGTAACGTTTCCAGGAGCTGAGCAGGGGTGTTTCCCGTTTTGGTTACTTCAATCATGACGATGTTGGATTGCACAGCTTCGACGTCAACCTCAAAGCCGGGAATGGTAGAAACTTCCCGCGCAAACACTTTTGCCTTCTCGTGGTCCTCTCGGAGCCTCTCGATATTGTGCTCAAGTGCGTACAGCGCTCCGGCAGCAAGGATTCCCGCCTGACGCATACCGCCACCTAAGATTTTCCGGTACTTTCGTGCCTTCTCCACCATCTCTTTGGAGCCGGCCAAGGCAGAACCCACGGGTGCACCAAGTCCTTTAGAGAAACAGACTGAAACAGTATCCACATGCGCGGCATATTCTTTCGGAAGAATTCCCGTCGCGACCGAAGCATTCCAAATTCTGGCTCCATCCAAATGCAACGCAATGCGACGCTCCTTCGCGAAACGACTAATACGTTGAATTTCCTCCAACGGATAGATGGTTCCTCCTGCTTTGTTGTGCGTATTTTCAAGACAAATAAGCGATGTACGTGGCATATAATACGCAGAGGAACGGATCGCCGGTATAAGATCATCTACACGAAGAACGCCGCGCCGCCCGGGTATGGTAGCTATTTGCACATGCGAAATTATTGCCGGCGCCGCAGTCTCGTAGTTGAAGATGTGCGAATCGCTTTCCACAATGATCTCGTCGCCGGGTTGCGTGTGGATCTTAATCGCCAGCTGGTTCGCCATCATCCCTGACGGGACGAACAGTGCCGCCTCTTTTCCCAAGAGTGAAGCGACTTTCTCCTGAAGTCTGTTGACGGTTGGGTCTTCACCGAACACATCGTCGCCCACCTCAGCCTCTGCCATCGCTTGTCGCATAGCAGGCGAGGGCTTCGTTACCGTATCGCTTCGGAGGTCAATGATTTTCTGACTCTTCATCGGTGTTCCTCGGCTTGAATTTTCTCACAACGGCAACCATCACCATTCCAAGCGCCGCGATAGAACATACCTGTGCAAAGAGATCGCCGTGCCGGGCGTAGAACGTTTCTTCTCGGGACGGGACAACGTCCGCGATGATACGCGCCTGCGTGTACATCTGAGTCGATTCACGATGCAACCCCGTGGGGTCAACAAAGGTCGAGATGCCGCCGTTGGCGCATTGTATGACCCAGCGGCGATTCTCAATTGCTCGGAATGATGCGAAGGCGGCGTGTTGGTACGCGCCCGAGGTATTGCCCCACCAGCTGTCGTTCGTGAGCACCAGCAATACCTCAGCGCCTTTTTGAACAAATGTCCTTACGAAATCTGGGTAGACCGACTCGTAGCAGATCATCCCTGAAAAAGTAAACTCACGGCCATCCTTCGTTCGCACGCGGTACACCCACTGCTCTTCTCCTTTTCCCCACCCGCTAATCCCCACACTCCACTTGAGCGGCTCAATGAGAAACGAGAATGTCTCTGCGTAAGGGACACGCTCGGCAAATGGAACAAGAACGACTTTTTTATAAACCGGATGAACCGATGTCGTCCCGTGCGTAGCATCAAGCAGTGTCGCTGAGTTGTAATACTCGACGAACACATTGGTATTCCGGATCGGAACCGCAGTCACTGGAGCATTTGCGGAATCAAAGGCTTCTGCCGTTGGGAGACCGGTAAAAACCGACACGCCAAGAGAATCAAGTCTCTGCTTCAGGTCGACCCAATTATGATAGTATCTTGGCGATAGAATCTCAAACGGAATTGCTGTTTCCGGCCAGGCGATCAAATCCGCCCCATCGGCGGCCAATTGTTTGCTCTCCGCCACGAGCAGCGCGAGCTGGCGTTGGTACGACTCCCATTTCGATGCTCGCCCCTCGCCCCATTTCTCCCACGGGTCAATGTTCGGTTGCACAAGTCCGACACGGATTCTTTGCTCACCAAGAAACATTTCTCGACTCCGAAGAATTCGCTGACCATAAAATGAGGGTACAAGGTAGACGAGGACGAGCGCGGTGATCACCAAAATGGAAGGCCGTGAGAACATCCTCCATGATTTCGATGCGACTTGGGCTAACAGCACAAACGCCAGGACGTTAAACACCAGAACAATCAGGGCCGGACCGTAGATTGAGGTGTATTCGGCAATCTGAATTCTGTACAGGTCGTACGCCTGACTGTTCCCAAGCGAAATCCAGGGAAACGAGTATTCGGAAAGTGAGTGGCTGTAATCGTACGCAAGCCAGATCAGTGGAAACGAGATCAGCCCGAGAACGATTCCGGCATGACGTCGAACAAACACATAGGGCAATGCAACAAGCCAGTAAAAACCGGGATGGAGAAACACAACGGCCGCACCAGAAATCATCAGATAGGGGTCGCGACCATGCGTAAACCCACCAATCCAGTACAGCGTGATAGCATGAAACACGAGCGCCATAAGATAGGTATAAACCAAGACCTGCTTGTAGCTTTTGAGTCGCTCGAGAAGAAACAGGAATGGCACTAATGCGACGTACGCAGCAGAATAGAACGGCGATGGCGGGAAGGAAACGCCAAGGAGAACCCCTGTGAGTATCGCGAGACCGATGTTCGACCAGCGCGACATGGTTATTCCCTCCCTCCCTGTTTTGATTCACCAGAGCGGTACTTCTTCCACCATTGCCTTCCCTGTTCAAAAGCCACGACCACCAATGCACCGCAGCCTACCCCAACGAGCGCACCGACAACAATATCCGATGGGTAATGAACGCCCACATAGACTCGTGAAAACGACACCACGGCAGCGAAACCGTACATTGCCCACGAGAGCGGGCGATAGAAATATGACACTACAAATGCTCCGGCGAAGTTATTGACCGCATGCGATGATGGGAACGAATAACCACTGCCGCAGGGAACGAGGAGATGAACATCGGGCAGCGTATGACAAGGACGCAATCGCTCAAACAGCGACTTGATGAAGCTGCTGTTCAGTTGGTCGCTAAAGGCGATGGTCGGAATCAGGAGCAGCGCAACCGTCCTTCCCTTTGGCCCCCCCTTGATGAACAAGACAACCCACCCGATTGCGACGAGGGCGAGGATACCGGGTTTCTTGTTCAAATCCGTCACGAATGGCATCACCCCGTCAAACAGGAGATTTTGGAGCGAATGGTTGATGAAGTAGAAAATCGAAAGGTCGATGGAGTAAAGAAAATCAGCCAATCAAACATCCTGCGATTGATTCGTGGGAGAATGTTCAACGCGTCGTTGCCGGATAAACCACCGCACCAGCACAACGATGACAACGACGGCAATGACAACCGTAACAACTTTGCTGTAGGTTTCCAGGTAATAGCCGATTTCGCGCCAGTTTTGTCCGAGCATCTTGCCGGCGTAAAGGAGGATAAAATTCCACGCCAGCGCACTCACGAACGAGAGTGCAACGGTTTTCCCGAATGCGAGTTCAGACAAGCCGGCAAAAAACGAAACGACAGCCCGCGTTCCAGCCAAAAACCGATTTGCGACGATCAAGCCGTAGCCGTACTGCTTGAACCAGACCTCGGTTTTTTTCACCGCATCCAATGGAATAAACTTGATTTTGCCCGTCTCAAGAACCGAATCGCCAAACCAGTCGCCGATCTTGTACATCGTCATAAAGCCAAGTGTACTGCCAACCGTCGCCAGCGTGAGGGCGGTGAGAAAATCGACCGACCCAAGACCGATGAGTGAGCCAGCGGCAACGACGACAACGTCGCTGGGAAACGGTGGGAAAATATTCTCGATATACGCAATGCCCGCAACGGCAACGTACACCCAGAATGGGTTCAGTTGCGTGAGCTCGTAGACAAATTGTTCCACCGTCACCCCTTACTCGTGAATGCCTTGACGAAGAGTCGCTACAGCATAGGCAGCGCAGGCAGCGCCTCGACCCAGAAATCCCAAGCCTTCGTTCGTCGTCGCTTTAACAGACACCTGCGACGGAGAAATCTGCAACGCCTTGGCTATGCGACGAACCATCTTCGGCACGTGTGGCGCCAGCTTCGGCAACTGTAGAACCACCGTGGAATCGATATTGACCACCTTGCAGCCTTCCTTCTGAACAAGTGTTCGTACCCGATCGAGCAATACGAGACTGGAGATGTTTTTGAATTTTTTACTCGTATTGGGAAAGTGTCTGCCGATATCACCTAATCCCGCTGCTCCCAACAGTGCATCGCAAATGGCATGGAGCAAAACATCCGCGTCGGAATGGCCTAAGAGGCCCATATGGTACGGAATGCGTACCCCTCCTAACATGAATTTGCGTTTCGGAGAGAACTTGTGAATATCATAGCCAAAACCGACACGAACCACCGAGTCGTTTTTTTGCGCATTAGGAAGGCGTCGACGTGATTTCATGAGGAGGGAACAGCCATTAGTTACCGAATCTCAAAGCCGTGGAAATGTTGATTGGGTTCCTTCCATTCGACCTTAAGGTCTGTGACCCGCGCCGAGCGGGGGCCTACTTTGACGTTTTTGATCAGCTCTTCGACGAGCGACCGATCTCCCTGCACCTCGATCTCAACGTCGCCGTTATAGAGATTCCGCACGTAGCCACGGAGATTCAAGCGAGTGGCATGACGAAGCACAAAATAGCGGAACCCTACCCCCTGGACCAACCCCCGAACGACAATACGTGCACCAACATCCATCATGGATTGTGGAGAAAAGTACGAGTTCTGGTTGTGAAAGTCAATTTTTCGATGCTATGAGTTGCTCGAGGTTTCTTTCTGCTCCGTCGATCCGCACACGGAAGTTCGACTTCAGAATCCTGAATAATGTACGCAGAACTGCCGGAGGAACTCCCACTCTCAACGCACCGCGGATGTGTGAATACTGTTGGCGATGCAGTCCCTGAATCGTCAGAACCGTAACATTGACAAGCTCCCGTTCCGAGATTGATAATCCCCGCCGTGCAATAATCTTTCCATAAACATCCTGTACAATCATGCGAGGAAGGTCGGCATGAATGGTAGCAAGTGAACCAAGCAGCTTGTTCGTTTGCCTTCCATAAACTTGGCGCAGTAGTTTAAGACCTCTGCTCTGCAATTGACGAGGACTGAGGGGGTGGGAAGAGACGCGGCGGGCCTGTGCCTTCACTTGAGCAAGCTTCTCCAAGCCATCGAGCATATTGGGGAAACCGATAAGCAGTGATAGATGAATAAAGAGCTCAGCAAAGAATGCCCTGGGAATATGCTGGTGGATAATCGCCTTTTGCATCAACGCAAGCGCTTTTTCTCTTTTCCCCAACGCATACTGTGCTGACAAAAGAATGCACAATCGCTCACGTTGACTTAATGTTTGTGGATGCTGTAGAGAACGTTTCATGTCAAACAATAAAAAAGGGACGAATGGTTCGTCCCCTTCTTTTCATGCATTCCCAACTGAAAAAACGCTGTCAGACCCTACCGACCTTTCAGCCCATCCAGCTCGTACTGTGCGTTTCGACTGTACAACGCGTCTTTCTTAGCTTCGTTGAACGCCTCTCGCGCTTTGGCAAAATCCTTCAACTGTTTGTACGCAATGCCGATTTCAAAATACTCCGCTCCTTTGCCTCCCCGCTTCTTCAGTTCAAGAGCCTTCTGCGCGGCGGAGATTGCCTTCTCGGGCTGTGAGAGTCTATTATACACCCGTGCCGCTAAGAGGAATAACTTCGGATTGTCTTTATATGTCGCCAATGCCTCATCAGACATAGCTCCCGCTTCCTCGTACCTTCCTCCGTCAGTCAGCTCCTGAATTTTTCCTGCGTACGCCTCTTCGATACCCTTCTTGGATTGTTCGAGCGAGGGGTTGTACTTCAGAGCCTGTTTGAATGCCTCGATCGCTTTATCGTACACATTGCTGGCAAGGTAGGTACCGCCAAGCGCATTGTAACCGATGGCAAAATCAGTCTTTGCTTTAACAGACTCTTCTAATGCAGCCAATGCCTGATCAATCTGTCGGCTATTTTTATAAGAGAGGCCAAGCTGGTAATAGTACTTGTAGTCTTTGGCGATCGCGAGGGCAGCTTTGTACTTCTCGATGGCTCCTGTGTAGTTCCCTGCACGGAAGAGTGAATTCCCTTCGTTATAGAGCTTGTCCGCTTCGACCTTCTGTTGGTCGGGAGCCGAAGGTGTCGCACTCTGCGCTACGGCGAACGACGCAGGAACAAGCAGAAGAAAGACGACAAATAGGAATCGCATGGATGAGGCCTCCACAAGTTGGTTGAACAGTTTTTGTGCCCGGAGCGAGACTTGAACTCGCATGCCCTTACGGGCGCCGCCCCCTCAAGACGGTGTGTCTGCCAGTTCCACCATCCGGGCATACCAGAGAGAGCAAATTGAAAACTGCCGATTGAAATCGATCGATAGCCCGCGAACAACTACAGTAATGGTCAATCTCCAATTCGCAATCTTCGCGCTGTGAGCGTGGATGGATTCGAACCATCGACCCTCTGCTTAAAAGGCAGATGCTCTACCCCTGAGCTACACGCCCCTGCCGACGCTCATACTAGCATTTTGGCGGACAGCGCCTACTTCACAGCAATAACAAGATAATGATATTCGGTGGGACTTTCAAGACACCGGCGCGCTCTTCTCTACAACGTCGGAGTCTTGGGTAGCTCCGTGTTCATCCCGCTCTTTTTTGCTCCGATACAGTATTCCCCATGGAACGAGAATGCAGTAACCCGCCACCAACAGAATCGGCGCGACAACCAGCGGAAGAAATCCGTCCCACGGTTTCTGTGCAAGAGCGACGTACCCAGCGACGATAACAAGGAGCGCTACTCCCAAAATCTGATAATTCGTTTTCGTAAACGGCAAGCGATCCTTGCGCACACTCCGTTTGGTTGTTGCTTTGCTTACTTCTCGTGCCATGAACTGTACCTTTCTCCAAAATCTCGATGGAACAAAAAGCCCAGCGCTGGGGGGAACGCCGGGCTCGACCGTTTGGAACAACAGTCAGGGGAAAAACTGTTGTTTAGGTCTGGCTGATAATTTAAGCCAATTCCAATGAAAGTCAAGTTAAAAAAATGCACCATCAGAGCCCTTGAGCGAAGTGTTTCAAGGGAGTAAGCTTTCCATCGCTCAGCCGTAGAATGCGATCCGCCCGTTTCGTCAGATCGGGATTGTGAGTAGCAATAACAAATGTGAGTCCATGCTTCTGTGCCAACTGAACGATGAGATTGTGAAGCTTAACGCCATTTTCTTCATCGAGGTTTCCCGAAGGCTCATCGGCAAAAACAATTTGCGGATTATTCATCAATGCCCGCGCAACCGCCACCCGCTGTTGTTCGCCGCCGGAAAGCTCATTCGGGCGATGATGAAGCCGCTCTCCTAAACCGACTTCCTGTAACAGTTCTGCCGCTCGTTCTCGAAACTGCCGTGAGCTGACCCCCTGTATCATCGCCGGCATGGCAACATTTTCAAGCGCAGTAAACTCCGGCAGTAAATGGTGGAATTGAAAAATAAATCCCATCGCGGTATTTCGAAAACTCGCTAATTGCTTTTCCGACATGGCAAATAGATCATGCCCATCGAAGGTGACTTTCCCTTGCGTCGGACGGTCTAAGCCACTGAGGAGATGCAGTAAGGTACTTTTTCCGGAACCGGAGGGGCCAATGATGACCACGATTTCGCCTTTATGGACGTCCAGGTCAACACCACGGAGCACCTTCAGAGTTTCTTGTTTGCCAGTCGGGTACTCCTTATGCAACTGCTCTGCATTCAACAGAGGACTCTTTTTTATTCCCATCGGATTGCCTCCACAGGAACAAGCGACGCTGCCCGGCGAGCAGGATACAGTGCCGCCATAGAACACAGGAGCACTGCAGTCACAACAACGATGAAAAGATCGCTACCGTGAACTTCCGTAGGAATAGCGGGGATAATATATACCGTGGAATCCAGCGGGAAAAGATGGTACTTCTGCTGGAGGTAGATAAGCACGAGCCCCACAACCAATCCTACGATCGATCCAATCATACCCACGAACAAACCCTGCAACGTATAGATACGACGAATGCTCTTTTCCACAACGCCCATCGATTTGAGAATGCCGATATCGCGCGTCTTCTCAATCACCGTCATGGTCAACGAACCAAGCAGATTGAACGACGCCACTCCGATGATCATACACAGGATGGCATAAGCCATCCACCGCTCAACTTGCATGACTGTATATAACTCGGCGTGCAGGTCATACCACGTGAGGATACGAAACGAGGAGCCAAAGCGCTTCTGTAATTCAGCCTTGAACGAATCGGCACGGTCAAGTGATGACAACCGCAGCTCCATGCCGTGCACATCTTCGTGGACCTGAAATAAAGCCTGCGCTGCCGCAAGTCCGACATACGCAAATGAACCGTCATACTCCTTGTTATTCGATTCATAGATACCGACAACGTGGAAACGGCGGATCAACGGCTGACTCTGTCGAAGAAGTGCTAATTCCGACCCCGCGGGACTGATGACGGAAAGAGTATCTCCAACAACCACACCCAGCCTGTCTGCGAGCGCCATGCCGAGGACAATCCCGTTACGGTGCTCGCTCTGAAATGTCAGGGAGCCGAGCACAATCTTCTCCCGCAACCCCGATACACCTCCGATCCGATGGTCATCAATCCCCTTCACATGGACAACCCGCATGGCATTGCGTGATAGCAACATTGCTTTCCCCTGGACGTAAGGAGAATATCCCCTGACCTCGGGGTGTGTTTCGATGTACTCGATAAGCTTACGGTATGCAGATTGCTCGACGCGCTGTGGACTCTCAACGCGAATGTGCGGGTCGAAGTTGATCAGAATCGAAGATACCAACCCATTGAAGCCGTTGAACACGGAGAGAACAACGATTAGAGCGGCGACCCCGATCGCAACTCCGACAATGGAGATCATGGAAATCACCGTCACAAAGCCGAACTGCTTCCTGGATGTCAGATACCGCAGGGCGATAAATGGTTCGAATCTCATGAAGCAAACCTCAGCGTCCTGATAGGGTCTAATGTCGCTGCAACACGAGACGGAAGCAAGGAAGAGAGAAAACAGAGCCAGAGCGAGGCAGCGCTGACCAAGGCAAAGTTTATCGCATTCAGCTCGATCGGTACGTGGCTCATATAGTAAATATCCGAAGGCAGTGCAATAATTCGGTACTGCAACTCTAACCAGCACAGCCCATACGCGAGAAGATTACCAAGGAATGTTCCCACAACGCCGATCAGCATTCCCTGAAACAGGAAGATTTGCACAATCTTCCCCCGCATCGTCCCCAACGTACGCAGAACGCCGATTTCCTTCGTCTTTTCCATCACCATCATCAGCAACGTCCCAACGATATTCACCGTAGCGACAATGATAATGAGCCCCAAAATGATCGGGACAGGTTTTTTCTGAAGGTCAATCCATGTAAACAGATTTCTGTGCATTTGCTGCATCGAGCGGGCGTAATAGGGATAGCCTAAGTATTCCGGAATTTGTTGCGTCAACTCAGGAAGTTTTCCAACATCTCGGACCAAAATATCGAAACCCGATACGGCAGCACCGAGCTGGAACAATCGTTGAGCGTTCTGAAGGCTCATGTAGACGTAGCTCTCGTCAAACTCCGCCATACCCGTTTCATAGATTCCCCGCACCTCAAACTGCATAATGCGTGTCTGGTTGAGTGTGAGTGAAGTACCGGGAAGAGCAAACACCAAGACGCGTTCACCTATCTGAAGTTCCAACTTGTCCGCCAATCGTTTTCCGACAATGACACCTTGAGTGCCCTCCACACTTTCGTCAAGATTGTAGGAACCTAAAATCAATCGTTCCCGAATTGGCGAGATGTTGCTCGAAGGTTCAATCCCCTTCACCAGCACGCCCTCAATATCCACGTCCGACCGGATCATCGCTTCTCGACTGACATACGGTGCAATGGCAGTTACCTCTGAGAAGCGAGCCTGCACTTTGCGCACAGTCTCGTGATATTCTTTAAGCGGTTGACTCTGAAACGCAAACAACTGCAGGTGGGCGGTAAAACGTACCAGATTATCGGTGATAGTTTTCTCGAACCCGTCAAGAATGGAAAGCGTAATGATAAGGGACGCAACACCGAGTGTTACGCCGAGGATAGCAATGGTGGTAATAAACGAGATAAAACCGCGGTTACGACGCGACCGAAGATAACGAAGGGCAATAAACAGGGAAACAGGCATGAGGTTAGATACCCTACTTCTTGGTTCCCCACTGTAACAAAAAGCCTTTGATGAAATCGTCAATTTCCCCGTCCATCACAGAGTGGACGTCGCTGGTCTCGATGCCTGTGCGATGATCCTTCACCATGGTATACGGCTGGAAGACGTAGGAACGAATCTGGCTCCCCCATTCGATCTTTTTCTTCGTGCTCTCTAACGCGCTGAGACGGGCCTCTTCCTCCTCTTTCTTGAGTTGGTAGAGACGAGATTTAAGCATCTTCATCGCCCGCTCACGGTTCTGAAATTGCGACCGCTCTTGCTGACATGCGACAACGATTCCCGTGGGGACGTGGGTGATCCGTACCGCCGTCTCAACCTTATTCACGTTCTGCCCACCCTTACCGCCTGAACGGAAAGTATCGATCTTAAGGTCGGCAGGGTTGATTTCGATTTCAATGTCATCTTCGATCTCAGGATAGACAAACACGGATGCAAACGACGTATGTCGACGAGCGTTCGCATCGAACGGAGAAATCCTCACAAGCCGATGTACACCACTCTCTGCTTTGAGGAATCCGTAGGCATACTTCCCAATCACCTCAATAGTAGCGCTTTTAATGCCCGCGCCATCTCCTTCCAACAGATCGACGAGATTGACTTTGAAGCCGTGTCGTTCCGACCAGCGAGTGTACATCCTCAAAAGCATTTGCGCCCAATCCTGGGATTCCGTTCCCCCCGCCCCGGAATGGATGGTGAGAATCGCATTTTTCTCGTCATCCTCACCTCCCAGCATGTTCTTGAATTCAAGGTCGCTGATTTCTGTCTCAAGCGTCTGAATATCCCGCAAGATCTCTTCAACGACATCTTGCTCATTTTCTTGCTCAGCAAGTTCAATCAACGAAGCGGTGTCTTCTGCAAGCTTGTCCAGCTTTTTCCACGCATCCACCCATTCCTTCTGAGTATTCAGGAGTTGGAGAGTTTTTTGAGCCGCAACATTGTCGCTCCAGAAATCCTGAGCGGAGGATTGTTCCTGAAGCTTTTGTAGTTCGGCTTCTCGTCGGTCGAGGTCAAAGATACCCCCGAAGAGCGGCCAAACGCTTGCGTTGTTCCTCAAGTTTGTCTTTTAAATCGTTGAACATGGTTATCGTAGCACCTCCTCGTTCACCTCAATTTCCATTCTGAGCAACGCAGTGCTGAGTGTCTTTCCTTGAGCGTCGTTTTTCAGCGACTTTGTACCCCCACCACCGAGAGCATTGTGCAAGAGAAAGTTGAGCGCCCAAAGATTCGGTAATTCGTACCGTTCAACCGGACCAAGGGCAATGCCTTCGAAATGCTTCTTGACGCGATCCGCCGTCACATAGCGCTCGATAATCGGATAGTACTCTTGCTTGCGCGCAATGAGTCCGATGTTTCCCGTATCCCCCTTGTCACCAGAACGGGCGTGACAAATCTGATCGAGTCGAATTTTCACTTACACCTCTTTCATCACAATTTCTGGTTTTACTGCCGATTTCGGGATTAGTGCTGGCCAGTAGGAGATCACCTCACTCGGTTTCGGCCGACCGCCGGCGAATCCCGTGACACCCGGAGGACCGGTGAGAATTAACGGAGCGATTTCCTTTCCAAAGCGTTCAACGGCTTTATAATCCTGACTTCGTACGCCAACACGTAAAACGACCTCGTTCACCTCGGTCAGCGGTGTTGCCAGGGGACCATGACAGGAGTTGTATCCCATGAACTCCGTTCGAATCTCCTCAAATTCTAAATTCAAATCATGAAGCCGCGTGCGGAGAATTTCATCTGCTTTTTGAGCTTTCTCCAACGCGTCCGGCCAGGAATACGTTAACGTTCCGACAGCCGTATACCCGTCGAGATACGACATGGAAACTTTATAGTAGGCCGTTGCGGGTTTTCCCTTCACGCCAAAGACCTTGACGCGGTTCGGCCCTACGTGCTCAAGCTGAATCGTTGTAAAATCAGCAACGCAATCCGGCGTGATATACTCTTTGGGGTCGCCGATTTCATACAGGAGTTGTTCCTTCACGGTCGCAGGTGAAACAAGCCCTCCTGTCTTCTCGTGCTTCGTAATCACGATCTCCCCACTCGGATAAGCTTCGGCAATGGGAAAGCCAATATGCGCGAGGTCGGGAACCGAACGCCAATCACCAGAAAAATTTCCGCCCGACGCCTGACCGCCGCATTCGAGAATATGCCCCGCTACTGTCCCCGCCGCAAGTTTATCCCAATCATCGCTTTTCCAACCAAACTCGTAAATCATCGGCGCAAGTGTGAGGCCGGTATCCGTCGTTCTGCCGGTAATCACGATCTGAGCGCCCTGCTGAAGGGCTTCAACAATGGGGAATGCACCAAAGTAGACATTGGCACTCTGAAGACGGTCACGTATGGAGTCAAGACTTTCCCCGGTCTCCATATTCTTCAACTCAATTCCCTGTGCTCGGAGCGCATCAATACGGTCCAAGATATCATCTCCCAGCACCACCCCAACCTTGAGCTTTTTGATCCCCAATCGGCGAGCGACCTCTACTATTGCCTCACTGCAGGCAACGGGATTAACGCCCCCACCGTTCGTGATGACTTTGATGTTTTTTTCCACGCAGATGGGGAGAATTTGTTCAAACAACTCCACCAGGTCCTTGGCATAGCCAAGCTTCGGGTCTTTGCGCTTTTGCTTTTGCATGATGGACATGGTGACCTCAGCCAGGTAGTCCATCATCATATAGTCAATCGGCCCTTTGGTGACTTGGTCTATGGGCGCTGTCAGTAAATCGCCCCAAAAGCCCTGACCGCTCGCTATGCGGATTTTCTCTCTCATTTCTTGATACGGATATGGAGTTCATCTAATTGTCGTTGATCCACTTCGGACGGCGCATCGTCCATCAACGACATCCCGCTACTTGTTTTCGGAAACGCGATGACGTCGCGGATCGATTTCATCCCTGTCATCAGCATCATCATACGGTCGAGACCGAAGGCAATGCCGCCGTGCGGGGGACCGCCGTATTTGTAGGCATCCAGCAGGAAGCCGAACTTCTGCCGCGCTTCTGTGGGACCGATTCCCAACAGCGAAAACATCTTGCTCTGGAGTTCCGTGTTGTTGATACGAATACTGCCTCCAGCAATTTCATTCCCGTTCAACACCAGATCATACGCGCGGGCACGAGCTTTGCCAGGGTCGGAGTCCAGCAATGGAAGATCTTCCGGCTTCGGCGCGGTAAAGGGATGATGTACAGCGACAAACCGTTTTTCTTCCTCGCTAAATTCAAGCAGAGGGAATTCCGTCACCCACAAGAAATCCCACCGATTCTCTGGGATAAGCTTGAGTCTCCCAGCCATCTCCAACCGAAGCGCGCCGAGAATCGAGTACGTTTTCTGCCATGGCCCTGTGATGATAAGGCTCAGATCACCGACCTTCGCTCCTAATTGCTGGGCGAGGGCTTTCACTTCTTCGGCGGTGAGGAATTTCTCCACCGAGCATTCGACTTTGTCCGGCTGCACTTTAAGATACACAAGCCCACCCGCGCCGAGTGAT
Organism: Bacteroidota bacterium; assembly: GCA_035574455.1. Classification (GTDB taxonomy): domain Bacteria; phylum Bacteroidota; class Ignavibacteria; order UBA10030; family UBA10030; genus DATLYT01. The sequence goes on along the minus strand of DATLYT010000098.1, from coordinate 9,264 downwards.
TTGACAAAATCGGTCAGCCCATCAAGTTGATTGCGTGTGTACGATGCGAGGCCCGGTACCGTAAAGCCGGCTACCACCCCGCCTTTCTTGACCGTCTCACTAAAAACACGGAAACCGCTGTTCGCCACAACACTGGAACAGTCGGAAATTTCCAGACCAAAACGTGTATCGGGCTTGTCCGACCCATAGCGCTCCATCGCCTCCTTGTAGGTGAAGCGTTTGAACGGGAGCGAGAGCTTCTCCCCAAGGATACCTTGCCAGAGTTCAGCGATCAATCCTTCGGTCGAAGTCTGAATATCCTCTTCGTCTGCGAAAGACATTTCGACGTCAATCTGTGTAAACTCCGGCTGACGGTCGGCTCGCAAATCTTCGTCGCGGAAACATTTGACGATTTGAAAATAGCGGTCTAAGCCGGCCACCATCAGAATCTGCTTGTAAGTCTGCGGCGATTGCGGTAACGCGTAAAACTTACCCGGATGAATTCGGCTAGGAACAAGAAAATCCCGTGCCCCTTCGGGCGTACTCTTCATCAGCATGGGCGTTTCCACTTCGAGGAAGCCGTGCTTGTCGTAATAGGCCCGCGTAAGCTGATAGAACCGATGACGAACGAGCAAATTGCGTTGCATGACGGGGCGGCGGAGGTCGAGATAGCGCCATTTGAGTCGCGTCTCTTCGTTGACATCGATCTCATTTTCGATCGGGAACGGTGGAGTTTCCGCTTTGTTCAAAATCGTTAGCTCTGTGACCACAACATCCACCATCCCGGTAGGAAGCTCCGGATTCTCGGTCCCGGCAGGGCGTTTTTCCACCTTACCTGTTGCTGAAATGACATATTCTGACCGGAGTGCTTTTGCAGCTTCGTACGTCTGGGGATCGTGTTGCGGCGCAAAGACGATCTGCGTTTTGCCGTACCGGTCGCGAAGATCGATGAAGATCACACCGCCAAGGTCGCGACGCGTGTCAACCCAACCGCAGAGTGTAACCGTCCGGCCGACGTGTTCTGCTCGCAACTCACCGCAGGTATGTGTACGCTTTTTGTAGGTAGACACGGTTGTCCCTCGTTTTGCTAAAACCCGCGAGGTCGTTAAGGTCTCGCGGGTCTATTTTCGTACAAAAACAAAAATGCGAGAACGCGCACAGCTCCGGGTTCTCGCATTGTCAACAGTCGACGTCAATTCAGGTGTTTGGAAAGCTTCTCCGTTAAGACTCTCTTCGGCACGGCTCCAATCACCTGGTCAACGACACGCCCTCCCTTAAAAATGAGTAACGTCGGAATGCTGCGAATCCCAAACTGCATCGAGACTTGCGGATTGGCGTCGACATCCATCTTTCCGACTTTTAGCGTTCCGTTGTATTCTTTCGCGATCTCTTCAACAATGGGGGCAATCATCCGACACGGGCCGCACCACTCTGCCCAAAAATCCACTAACACGGGTTTATCAGATTTAATAACTTCACTTTCAAAATTCGCATCCGTTACTTCAATGGGTTTCATTTCTTCTCCTTGTAGTTATGATGCCTGCAAATGCACTGCCGAGGGGCCGAGTAACTGCTTCATCGCTGCAATAAATTGATGGCTGGGTTCTACAGTGTACTTGCGTGTAAAATATATCGAATTTTTCTCAATCCCGCCACCCGAAACACTGAAGTAACACACGCACTGTCCCCTGTGCTTCTCCATCAACTCCCGCATCGCAACGACCGTTTGCTCGCTCACCTGGTCGAGGTTCAAATGTAGCACGATGCTTTTCGTGAATCTCTCCCGCAACGCATCCATCGGGATCACTTCGTTGACCAAAATCTTGATGGCATCGCCGCTCAACTCTCCCTTTCCACTCACCATGACCATCGAATCAGGCTCTAAGAGTTTTCCATACTTCTGAAACGCATCAGAAAAGACGATGCACTCCGCCTTCCCCGTAAAGTCCTCAATCGTCACAAAGGCCATGAGATTGCCTCGTTTATCAACCTTTTTCTTTACCGCGGTGACGATGCCACAGACGCGCGCTGTCGTATTATTTTTGAAATTTTCCACTTGACCCAACTTTACCGTCGCAAACGCTTCAATCTCATCGGCATATTTGAGCAAGGGGTGGCCTGAAACGTAGAAACCCAGCACGGCTTTTTCGCGGGAAAGAATTTCTGCCTCATTCCAAGGTTCGACGGAAGGCAACATGGGCTTGACCTGCATTTTGGCTCCGCCGACCTCAAAGAGACTATTTTGTCCGCGTGCCAGGGATTCCTGGACGCTCTGGCCATAGCTGATTGCCCGTTCGACCGCCGCAAAGAGTTGTGCCCGATTCTGGTGAAGTGAATCGAAAGCCCCTGCTTGAATCAGACTTTCAATCGTTTTCTTATTGACAAGCCGCAAGTCCACCCGTGCGCAGAAATCGAACAGGTCCCGGAAATTCCCTTTCTCCTGCCTCGCTTTGACGATCTGCTCCACGGCACTCACGCCAACATTTTTTATTGCGCTGAGTCCAAACCGAATGCCCTTCGGCGTCGCGGCGAAGTTCACGCCGCTTTCGTTTACATCTGGCGGCAGAACAGGAATCCCCAATTTCCGGCAATCATCAATCAAGAGCACAATCTTATCCGTATCGCCCATTTCGCTGGAGAGTGTTGCAGCCATGTATTCAGCCGGATAGTGTGCCTTGAGATAGGCGGTCTGATAGGCCAACACCGAATAGGCAACGCTGTGCGATTTGTTGAAGCCGTACGAAGCGAATTTCTCGATGAGGTCGAAAATGTCGGATGCCGTTTTCTTATCGATTCCGTTCTGTAATGCGCCGGCGACGAACTCTTTCTTCTGCTCCGCCATCAGCGCCTTATCTTTTTTGCCCATCGCGCGGCGCATCAGGTCGGCTTTAGCGAGACTGAACCCGGCAATCTCGCTCGCGATCTTCATCACCTGCTCTTGATAGACAATGACGCCGTACGTCTCCTTGAGAATCGGTTCAAGCTTCGGATGGATGTATTCGATCTTCTGCAGTCCATGCTTGCGGGCAATGAACTCATCGATCATCTGCATAGGACCCGGCCGGTACAGCGCGTTCATCGCAACAAGGTCGTGAATCGAAGTCGGCTTGAGCTTACGCAGATAGTCCTGCATGCCGGAACTTTCAAACTGGAAGATCGCGACGGTCTGCGCTTTCGAAAAGAGTTCAAGCGTCTTCGGATCGTCAGGAGGAAGTCTGTCGAGGTCTATCTCAACACCATGATTCTGTTTGATGAGTTGAAGCGCGTTCTCGAGTACCGTCAGTGTGCGTAGACCGAGGAAATCCATCTTGAGCAAACCGGCATCCTCAAGGTCCTTCATATTGTACTGGGTCATCAACTCCGTCTGAGGCGTTTTGTACATCGGCACGTAGTCGCTGATCTCGCCCGGAGCAATCACAACGCCCGCCGCATGCGTCGAGACGTTACGGTTCATCCCTTCGAGCACTTTGGCAGACTCGATCAGGAGACGGATTTTTTCATCCGGACTTTCCTTGACCCACTTGAGGTCGGGGATTGTTTCCAACGCCTCAGCCAGGGGGGTAACCTTGCCAAGCACGACGGGAATCTGCTTCGTAATCGAATCAATGGTCGCAAGAGGGATGCCAAGCACTCTGCCGACATCTTTCAGCACGGCACGGGAGGAAAGTGTGCCAAACGTAATGATCTGAGCGACAGAGTCAGCCCCATACTTGTTGCGGACGTATTCGATGACTTTGTCTCGCTTATCGTCCGCAAAGTCCACATCGATATCCGGCATGCTGATGCGGTCGGGATTTAAAAAGCGCTCAAACAGAAGCCCATAATGGAGTGGATCAACATCGGTAATACCGATCGCATAGGAAACCAAGCTACCGGCAGCACTGCCGCGGCCTGGACCAACCCGCACACCCATTTGCCGCGCTGCATTAATGAAATCCTGAACGATCAAGAAATAGCCCGCATACCCCATTTTGTTGATGACAGCAAGCTCGTGCTCGAGTCGTTCTATCATCTGAGGTGTTACGGTCGAATAGCGGCGTGTAAGACCTTCGCGGGCGAGTTTGGCGAGATATTCCTCAAGTGTCTGCACACCCGCATCCGCAGGAATGGGGAAATTCGGCATGTAGTTCTTCTTGAAGTCCAGCTCCACGTTACACTTCTCAGCAATCTCTAACGTTGAGGCTATCGCCTCAGGAAATTCTCTGAACACCTCCTGCATCTCTCTCGCGCTCTTAAAATAGAGCTGGTCGGTGCCGTAACGGAGCGTCATGTAATCCTGAGTGTTCGTACTGCTCGCGTCCGGAATATGCAGCATGATGTTATGCGGCAGGGCGTGCTCGTACTTGAGATAATGGACATCGTTCGTCCCGACGAGCTTTAGGCCAAGCTCTTTTGCAAGCCGCGGCGCGTTTGCCAGAATCGGTTTCTCGACCTCCATACCGTGGTTCTGAATTTCGATGTAGAAATCCTCCCCAAAAATCTCCTTATAGATGGCCGCCACGGAACGGGCTTCTTCATAATCGTTGTTGACCAAATGCGCCGAGACCACCCCACCCGGGCACGCCGACGTTGCAACAATACCTTCCCGATACCGGTTGAGCAGCTCCACATCGATGCGGGGCTTGTAGTAGAAACCCTCTGTGTGCCCTAACGTGCAAAGCTTCATCAAATTCTTATAGCCAACGTTATCCTTGGCAAGCAGGAGAATATGATGGTAGATTCCGCGACCCTGACCTTTTGCGGATTTCTCCGATTGCATCGTCTTGTCGAAGCGGCTACCTTTGGTGAGGATGTATGCTTCAAAGCCAAGAATGGGCTTGATGCCCGCTTTTTTCGCTTTCTTGTAGAACTCGATTGCCCCGAACATGACACCGTGGTCAGTAAGAGCAACAGCGGGCATTTTCTGCTCTACGGCGGACTTGATAAGGCCTTCGATGGTCGAAGCGCCGTCTAAGAGGCTATAATGAGAATGGTTGTGGAGATGAACAAACTCTGGCATAACTCAAATGGCAGATCGCAGAATGCTGGTGCAGACAGCAGGATGCAGAAAAAGCATCTTTTGAATTGCAGTGGAAGAGTACGAATTAAAGGGGAGAAAAGAAAGAGCAGAGAATTCTTCCTCTAACCATCAGCTTAGGTCAGACAACCTCCCCTCTCACACCGTTAACCGTAGATCTCTAACAACCCGTGATCAGGAGAGTCGCTTAACGCCTTAATCTTCTCTTTGTATTGAATCAGCAGCTCTTTTAGATATTCAGTGCTCTGGTTGCCCGTTCTCAGGAGCACTATCTTGGGAGGGAACCCTCGCAAGAGGAGAATCTTGAGAAAGTCATCATCGTTGGTAACGATAAAACTGCCGTTTACGCGCGCGTATTCCCAGATCTGTTGGTCGGTGGCGGGAGAAATAAGATTGACTCGATTTACATGTTCAACGACTGGAAAATGCGCACTCAATGGTTCGATAAGACGCCACGATAGATTCGCGTCGAGCAGGAGTTTCATCCTACTTTGTCACGATTTTTGCAATGTCTTCGCGGTGGGCGGCAAAGGCAAGAGCGGCTCGGATATGCTCCAAGCGAAGCTCGGGATAATTCTTCAGGATGTCTTCGTTTGACATACCGGATGCCAGCCAGCTGAGGATATCAGAGACTGCAATCCTTGTTCCAGCAATACATGGTTTGCCAAATCGAATCTCTGGATTGATGGAAATATATTGTTCGTAATCATTCATGGCTTGATTCCAATATACCTTCCTATGGTGACGAACGCAAGGACCTGTTCACAACTGCCTATCCCACCACCAACAGCTTCGGTTCTGTCATTGCCTCGATGGCGTACCGCAGTCCCTCTCGGCCAAAGCCGGAATCCTTGATACCGCCGTAGGGCATGTTGTCGATGCGGAAGGTGGGATTATCGTTCACAATGACTGCACCAACGTCGATGTGATGATAGGCGTAAAGGATGTTTTGAAAATCGTTCGAAAAAACACCTGCCTGCAGTCCGAAGCTCGAATCGTTGACTCCGGCGACAGCTTCCTCAATCGTTCTAAATGGATGCAATGTCACTACCGGGCCAAACACCTCATTGCAGAAAACATTCGCCGTCCGGGGAACATGTTCTAAAACCGTCGGCTCAATTACTCGACCCTTTTGACCTCCACCAGTAAGCAGCTTCGCGCCTTGTTGGACTGCTTCAGCAATCCATTGGGAAACACGTTCCACCGCCGCATCATTAATAAGCGGCCCCAGCAGTGTGTCGGGGTCATTGGGATCACCACACTTCACCGCTTTTACGGCCTGCACAAACTTTTCACGATAATCGTTATAGACCGCTTCGTGCACGTAAATCCGCTGCACTTTAATGCAAACCTGACCGGAATAGACAAACGAGCCGATGACATTTTTCTTCACCGCCTCGTCCACCCGTGCCGTTTTGTCAATGATCACCCCCGCATTGCCTCCGAGCTCGAGCAGGACTTTTTTCTTTCCAGCTTTCGTCTTAAGCTGCCAACCGACCGCTGGGCTGCCAGTAAAGCTCAGCATGTTGATCCGTTTGTCAGTCACGAGGCGTTCAGCCACCTGATTCGAGCAAGGGAGAACGCTAAACGCTTCCTTCGGAAATCCCGAGGCCACAATGATTTCGCCTAATTTTAGGCTTGTGAATGGAGCTTGGGGAGGCGGCTTCAGAATAAACGCATTGCCCGCAGCTATCGCGGGTGCAACTTTGTGGGCAACGAGGTTGAGCGGAAAATTAAATGGTGCAATGCAGAGGATGACTCCAAGCGGAAAACGGCGGACAATCCCAAACCGATTCTTCGTGTTCGCGTTGAGGTCAAGCGGAAGGCTTTCTCCACCGATTCGTTTGGCTTCCTCGGCAGCAAGCTGGAATGTCATGACGGCGCGATCTACCTCGACACGCGACCACTGGATTGGCTTTCCCACCTCGGCAGTGATGAGTCGGGCAAACTCCTCTTTCTGCTGTTTGATTTGGCTGGAGATGAAGGAAAGAATTTCAGCCCGTTCATAACTCGCCACAGCCCTTGTCTTTTCAAATCCCTTGAGCGCCCGCTCGATCGCCTCATCGACATCCGCTTCAGTCGCCAAGGCAACAGTTCCGACAACGGAATCATCCCAAGGGTTCGTGACAGGTGAGATACTCGCTGAGGAATTCCTCCTCTCACCTGCAAGAATGAATGAGACAGTTTCCGTAGCCATGAGCGACAACCCTTACTCTTTCAGCATGTTCTTGATTGTTGCCACGATCTCCTCCATGGGGACCATCTTCCGCTCTCCTGTTGCGCGGCGTTTAATCTCAAGCTGTTTATTCTTGAGCCCCTTTTCCCCCACAATGACCTGAAATGGCATTCCGAGAAGGTCGGCGTCTTTGAACTTGAATCCAGGTGAGACATTCGCCCGGTCATCAAACAACGTCTCGATGCCCGCTTCCGTGAGTGAGCGATACACCTGGTTCGCTGCCAGCACGGTCTCTTTGTTGTTCATGCTTACGGCAATGACATGTACATGATACGGCGCCAAGGGAATGTTCCAGATAATCCCGTCGTTATCGTGGCTTTGCTCGATGTGTCCTGCGATAATTCGCTCGACCCCAATCCCATAGCTCCCCATAATGACTGGCTGTGATTGTCCGTTCTCGTCCAGAAATTTCACGCCGAGTGCCTCGGAGTATTTCGTGCCGAGTTTAAAAATATGCCCCAGCTCGATGGCATGGGTTACTTTAAGCGGCTTGCCGCACTTTGGACACGGCTCACCCTGCTCCACCACGCGCAAATCATAGTAGCCATCGATCTTCGCGTCACGCTGTAAATCGATGTTGGCAAGATGGTAGTCATTTCTATTCGCTCCGCTAATCAAATTGTTTGCACCTTCGAGACGCTTATCGGCAATGATGCGGAAGCCTTTGAGCCCCACCGGTCCAATCGACCCACCGTCAGCGCCGGTGAGCGATTTCAGTTCTTCGGCGGGCATGGGCTCGACCGTTCCCCCACCCAACGCTGCTGTAAGCTTCGACTCATTGAGCTGGTCGTTGCCCACCATGAGAATCAGTACCGGCTTGCCGTCATGACGATACACGACAGATTTCGCGAGCCGCTGGTGGTCAACCTTTAAAAATGCCGCGAGGTCATCAATGGTCTTTACATTCGGCGTGTGGATCTCCTCGAGGGGCTTTCCGTCTGCACTGCGGCCAACGGATGGTAGCTTCGATGTAGCCACTTCGAGATTGGCAGCATAATCGCATCCTGTGCAGAGTGCAACGGTATCCTCGCCGTATTCAGATTCTACCATAAACTCCTGAGATCCGGTGCCTCCCATCGCCCCACTCGATGCTCCAACAACAAAGAATTTAAGGCCCGCACGCGTGAAGATCTTCTTGTACGCTTCGGCATGCGCCTCATAGCTTTTGTCTAACCCTTCCCACGTTGCATCGAGGCTGTAGGAATCTTTCATGATGAATTGCCGACCGCGCAAGACTCCCGACCGCGGGCGCGGCTCATTCCGGAACTTGGTCTGAATCTGATACCAGATTTGGGGTAAGTCTTTGTACGACTGAATGTGGCTACTGGCAATCCAGGCGATCACTTCTTCATGTGTTGGTGCCAGGACCAAATCTCGCTCCTTCACACTCAGGATAAAATTAGGCACATTGCGGCGTCCCGTTTGAATCCAGAGGCTTTCGGGGTTTAATGCCGGCAGATGGAATTCCTGCCCTCCGATTGCATTCATCTCTTCCCGCAGGATATTCATCGCCTTCATCATGGCACGGTATCCCAACGGCAAATAGGCATACACTCCCGCCGTTAATTGTCGCATCAAACCCGCCCTCAACATCAGCTGGTGACTGGGAATCGTAGCGTCGGAAGGAATCTCTTTCTGTGTAGGGATAAAGGCTTTCGAAAGGCGCATGGATGAGTAGAGAGTAGTTGAATAAAAAGTAGTGAGATAAACTTCCTTCGTGTCGCCGAGACCGTTTCCCAACGAACGCCGTCGAGATTAGGCGAACGTCTGACCCAACGATTTAGTCCCAAAGTGACACAAGTTAGCGAACGCAGTGAAGCTAACCTGTCAGTCACGTTGCGGATCCCGCCGCTTGTTAGCGGGCGAAACCGCTTCTCTGGTAGCCCCGAGAGGACTCGAACCTCCAACCAAAGGTTTAGGAAACCTCTGCTCTATCCATGTTGAGCTACGGGGCCAATTTCTCATAGAAAGTACGAAACTTTGGTAGGTGTTGCAAGAGAACCGTAATAGGTTAGCGATACGTTATCTTACG
>DATLYT010000097.1:0-11612 GCA_035574455.1 Bacteroidota bacterium | reverse complement strand
CGCGACACAAGATCAAAAGGGATTAGAAACGATGCTGCGTTCTATAGAAGCAATTGGAGATTTAAGAAAAAAACAGGATTCGCGCAGTATTCTGGTTAAAACCTTTTTCGATGCCAAATATCAAGAGATCGCCGAAGTCTTTCTGCGTTGGCCCAATCGTGATGTGTACCAGCGTATCGCATCAGCTGATCCGCTCCATCAGAGCACCTACCTAGAATACAGCTCGCGATAGCTTACGGCACAAGCTCTGCAGAGAGAATCCGATCCCCCACCTGAATTTTGTCCACGACATCCATTCCTTCCGTTACTCTGGCGAAGATGGTATAGCGCCCGTCTAAATGCGGCTGCGGGGAGTGCACGATAAAGAACTGACATCCTTCTGTGTCTTTCCCAGCACTGGCCATACCCACCATCCCACGCTCGTAATTGACCAATGAGTATTCCGACCGAATGGCGTAACCCGGTCCACCCCAGCCATCGCTTCGTGGATCGCCTCCTTGAATCACAAAATTCGGCACTACGCGATGGAATGCAAGCCCGTTATAAAATCCTTTCCGAACTAATTTAAAAAAACTCAACACGGTAAAGGGCGCATGGTCTTTCAACAATTGGAGCGTGATGGTTCCTTTGGTGGTTTTGAGGAGAATAAATTGCTGAGGAGAAATCGATTCAAACGTTTGCCAGTCGTAGTCGGTGAAAAGCGGCTTCGTCGCCGCGGGGATTTTACTTGAGTAATCTTGACCCGTGAGGCGTTGCAAGGAGGCAGCGGCGACAACGGCTACGGTACGATCCGGATCGTGCAACGCAGACTCTAACACGGAGATGGTTTGCTGATTTCCTATTCGTCCCAATGCATCGAGGACTGCCTGCATCGCCTCAACATCATCGGGTGAAGAGAGCTGCTTGTAGGATTGGGTCAGCGCCTGTCGTACCTTCTCCTCCCACTCCGTCCCCTGAAACAGGGAGAAGAACAAGGTATCTCCAACCGTATTGGCAACGAGGTTCGTAATAGCCATGTCATTTCGGTTCAGTGCGCTGATGATTTTCTGAGCGAGAATGGATTGAATATTCCGCAAAGTCGTATCAGATTGAGCGTACGTTTGAATCTGAAACGGCACAGCAATGCGGCGGAAAAAATCCCACGCGGCCATTGCCACTCGGATGGAGTCATCTTCCAGATACCTGAGAAATAATTTGAAGATATCTGCCGATTGATTGAAGCTCAGAGCCTCTAGCACTTTCGCTTTCACACGGAGAGGCTGCTTGGGGTCGGCAAGCAGGGCTGTATTGACCTGACTTGGAAAGTGCCGTCCGAGAGCAACCAGTGCTTCCCCTCGAACCAGTTCTGCACGAGACTCAGCGCGAGAGAGACGAAGTAGCTCTGTTTCCAACTCTTTTTTCCGGGCATAGTTTGCCACTGTCGCCGGCGACAACGATCCAACGACCTGTAGTGCTGCAATCGCGACGTGGTCATTCTGCGATTTTAGATAAGAAACGATATTCGAAATCAGTTCTGGATTGGTCGGAGCTAATGCGCCAAACGACCGCACAAGAGCAACCTGCACTCTCCAATCATTTTGCTTCTGCTCAGCTGTAGAAAGGAGCTTCAACAGATCAACAGCTTCAGTCACTCGAGACCTGCCAAGCAGGGTTGCCAGGTGAATACGAACGTCTGCGCTTTGATCTGTAACCCGTTTCTTCAGCTCATCAAACCGGCGAGCGATCTCGATATCGATGATTCGAAGAGGAGCCAGCCGCCATAGAGCAAACAACGCAGCCCACCGTGCATTCGGGTTTGTCTGCTCTAATTGGTCGAAACAAAACCAGATTGATCGCTCTGTTTTGACACCACGAAGCGCAAACCGACCGATCGCAAGAACGAATTGGTCACGCGCCGACTCCACCGCTGGACTTAATTCCATCTCGACCATTTCTTGTAAGGCATCTTCCCCTCCGCAACGGCCTAACGCTTCAGCGATTCTCCCGAACACAAGAGGGTCCGTTTCACGTTGAAGAGCCGCAAGGAGCGAATCCTCCGCCGCCCTTGAACCGATCTGGCCGAGCGCAAACGCGGCGGCAGCACGAACGCGGCCAGACGGATCTTTCAACAACGGAAGCAAGAAACCTACAGAGGAGGTATCCTGAAGATTGGCAAAGGCAATTGCCGCGCGATAACGGAGAGTTTCATTCGCATGAGCGAGATATGCTCCAAGTCGACCATCACCGGTTGAGCGTTGATCCTGTAACGTCAGAATCTCCTTTTCTTCTTGAGACAACTGTTGGCTAAGAACAACGGTGGGAACGAGAACAAAAAGCAGAATGAGTTTGCGCATAGGTTATTCGTTCAAGAGTGTGTAGAGGACTAGTGTTCTAAAAAGCTTTGACCGCTCGTTCGACCGATTCGTACGTCTTCAATACCTTGACGAGCTTGGTGAGCACCAAAAGCCCTCCAACATGCTCGGTGGTGTTTGCGAGATGAAGTTCGCCGCCTTTTCCTCGAATCGAAGCCAGTATAGCCATCAACGTACCGAGACCAGAGCTATTGATCTTGTCGACCTTCTGAAGATCGAGCACCACTTTGCGCTTCCCCTGCCTCAAAACGTGATAGACCCGTTCTCGTACTTCAGTAATCTCTGGTTCTCCCAACAGATGACCGTCCAGAGAAAGAACGATAATATCATCGAACTCTTTCTCTTTGATTTTCATCGAAGAGCCCTTATGGTTTACTCGACAATCTTAAAGACCTTCTTCTGAATCTCTCGGCCAGTCTTGGTGTTCGCGAGTCCTCCCTGACCGGATTCCTTCAGTCGTGGAGACATCAAATCGCCAACTTCTTTTGTTGCAAAGATGACCTCATCAGCAGGAATAAGGCTCGTGATACCCGCGAGCGCCATTTGTGCGGACACAAAGGCATTGGCAACACCAACAGCATTGCGTGTTGTGCACGGCTCTTCGACGAGCCCAGCAACGGGGTCGCACACCAAACCCATCGAAGCTTTCAATGCAAAACCGACAGCTTCGAGAATCTGCTCATTGGTCCCGCCAAGCAGATAAACAATGGTTGCAGCCGCCATCGCCGCCGCACTGCCGGTCTCTCCCATACATCCCGCTTCAGAACCTGCAAACGATGAGTTTTTTGCGAAGATCAATCCAACGGCAGAACTCACCAGAAGGCCATCGAGAATTCTCTGGCGGGGAATCTTATGCTCCTCCATCATGGTCACAAGAACTGCGGGCATGATTCCCGCCGAGCCTGCTGTAGGAGCAGCGGCAATCTTACCCATACAGGCATTCACCTCGCCTACGGCAATCGCTCGCGCGACGGCTTTTTTGAGCGAAGGCCCGAGCGTTTCAACGGGTGCGTTGTAGACTGTCTTTGCCCAGTTGTTGAGCATGCCGCTTGGACTGATGACCATCTGCGTCAATCCTTGCTCAACGGATTCTTCCATGACCAACAACACTCGTTTGAGCCCTTCGTACACTTGCTCACGGGTGAGATGCTTATTCTTCATTTCATAGTCGAGCATCGCTTGTGCCATGTCTTTCTTCTCTTGTTTGCAATACTCGACAATATCCGACAGCAGATTAAACTCCATCTCTTCACCTTTATTTTTGGTATCGCGAACTGTGTTCCTGCATCGGGGCAACGAGACGAACGAATCGTACCCACGGAAAGGATTCAATCTTGCGAATCGTCTCATCGCTGATTGCCTGGTCAAGTTCAATCACCATATTCGCTTTCGTCTCGTTGCGCGAAACAAACATGTTGGCGATATTGACTCCTTTTTCTGCAATAGCCCCGCTGATGTGTTGAATACTCCCCGGTACATCGTCCGCGATGATCACGAGTGTGTGCGTCTGCGCCGAAAAGTCGACCGGGAATCCTTCAATTTCCTGAATCTTGATTCTTCCGCCGCCAAGAGAAGCACCGACCACTTCGATTGTTCCGCCGCCTTTTCCAAACAACTTGACGCGGGCAGTATTCGAATGATACTTCACGTAATCGCCGCGAAAGCGAAACTCCCACTCTAACCCTTGTTGCTTGGCAAGCTCATGTGCTTCTCGGATGCGCTCGTCGTCAGGACCGAACCCAAGAATGCCGCCAATAATCGCCTTGTCCGTCCCGTGTCCCTTGTGCGTCTTGGCGAACGAATTGTAAAGCGTGATGATGGCTTTCTTCGGCTCGTCATGCAGCAACTGACGTGCGATGTAGCCAATACGGCTCGCTCCGGCCGTGTGCGAGCTTGACGGACCGATCATGATGGGTCCAAGGATATCGAATATGCTCGGTTGCTCAGACATTGTTACCGTAAGTTGAAAAGCTTTCTGGTATTGTTTGCGGCGACGGAAGCAATTTCAGACGGGGCAACACCAAACAGCTCCGCAATGCGATGTGCGACGTAAACCACATTGGCCGGCTCGTTTCGCTTGCCACGAAATGGTACTGGAGCAAGATACGGGGAGTCAGTTTCCAGAAGAATATGTTGGAAACCAATCGTCTTCAACGTTTCGAGTACAGGCGAATTCTTAAACGTCACGATGCCCGGATAGGAAACAAGAAAGCCGAGTTCAAAGAGCTGCTTCGCTTCGTTCACAGTCCCCGTAAAGCAATGAAATACCCCACGCCATCTGTTACCGTTTGATGAATCTTGTCGCCATTCTGGGTGCGTTTGTACTGCATGATGAACAATCTCGATGGCCTGCGCCATCGATTCCCGAGTATGAACGACAATGGGAAGATTACGCCGGATGGCGATTTCAATCTGCTTCTGGAAGACGCTCTCTTGAATCTCACGCGGGCTAAAGTCATAATGGAAATCTAACCCAATCTCGCCGATAGCGACAACGCGACGGTGATGGCTAAGTTGCTCAATCGCCGCTAGTTCATTGTCCCCTGCCTTTGATGCCTCATGAGGATGAAATCCAACACACGCATACACATCGTCGAAACGCTGGGCAAGGTCGACGGCTTCCTGGCTTGTGGCCAACGTCGTCCCGGGAACTACGATCGCTTCGACACCCGCAGAGCGGGCGCGCTCAATGACGGCCTGAAGATCATCCCGATAATCTTCGTAAAACAGGTGCGCGTGCGAATCAATATACATAGAGGGGCTCAACGGCTTGAAAATACGTTAATCTTTAGTCTGTTGCAAGAAAGGAGCGGAAGAAGAGTATCAGAACAGCCCTTCCAGGCTGAGGGTGTAGGACCGCACGGGAGCGAGATTGCCGATGAGCTCGACGTAGTGGTAATTCAGCAGGTTGTTGATGTTAAAACCAACGCGTACCGGCACATCGTAGTCAATCAAATCGTATGAGGCGCGCACATCGACGACGTAGATCGGTACCCGTCGATCACCGTGGATGATGGGTGCAAGCCGAACAAGATTTTCATCGATGCGCTCAATGCGACTGATGTACCGGAAGTCCGACGAAAGCCGAAAATATCCATATGTTACGACTCCAGACGCATAGAGAAGATGGCGAGGACGAAACTTCAAAACGGTTTGCTCTGTGAGATCTTGTGGATAGGTATAGGTATAGCCGATTTCTGTGGAAAAGAATTTCTTCAGCCAATCTATTCTCAGGCCAAGCTCTAACCCCTGGATGCGCGCCTTCGTAACGTTCTCGAATTGAATCACGGGACGCTCCACCTCTATCGTGTCGTTCGGATTCGGCCTGACCTTACGGATAGCAACCCCGGCTTCAATCAGATTATCAAAATCGTTGCGAAAGAGAGAAAGCTCAGCCGAAAAAAAATCCGCCAGCGTCGTCGAAATGCCAAACTCATACGTATTACTTTTCTCCACCTGGAGATTCTTATTGATCAGCACAGCTACTTGACTGGTTGCACTGGTGAATTGCGTGTACCACTCGCCAATCGAAGGATATCGAAATCCTGCACCATACGCCGCCCGGAGCTTTGTTCCACTCGTGGGGTTAAAGACCATACCGACTTTCGGCGTCAGAAGACCTTTAGAGCTTCGTTCCGAGACTCGTTGATAGTCATATCGTGCGCCAAGCGTGAGTTTCCAGAATTCGGAAAGGGCTACTTCATCCTGAACATAAACAGCGCCCCCCGTTCCAAGCGGACTGCTAAAAATGTTTGAACTGACGTGGGTATAACTGCCCGTGACGCCAAACGTCAGGATATGTTGTTTCGCAGGTTCGTAATTGCCTTGCAATTCCAGTTGGTACACATCAGAGCGAGAGTGGAAATTGACCTGTCCCGCGCTATCATCTTGCCAGAAGTTACCAAAGTACATCCCTTTGAGCGTGTAAAAGAAATCGTTGCTTGCAAATTCCCGATAAGCGATGTTGAAATTTCCGCGACGCGTCGTAACGTTGGTATTCATCTGAGCGTCGGCCGGTCGTGTTGCCTCTCGTAAGTTCTTCCACCAGAGGAAATTACCGTGTGTCCGTGCGAGAAGATTACCAAGAACGGTAAGGCTTTGGTACGGAGTGAAATCGTATTTCAATTTTGTGTAGAACGACCACCGGTGATAAGCATCGTTCTGTCGGTAGCTTTCGTCTACGCTACGATGAAGACTCAACACATATTGCAACGCACCGGTTCGTGCTGCATAGTCGACGAGGGCTCCGCTATTCAAGCGAGCTTTTTCGGACCAGCGCCACTCCTGATATCGGGGTTGATCGTACACACCGGAAAAGAGACGCACGCGCAGTTGGGGCTTGTCACCAGCCTCTTTCGTGATAATGTTGATGACACCTCCAAGCGCGCTGGAACCGTACAACGCCGAACCGGCACCTTTTACGACCTCAATACGCTGAATCTGGTGAATCGGAATTGTCTCCCAGCTGATCTCCCCCGTATCTCCTGTCAGATACGGCAAACCGTCAAAGAGAATCAACACACGGCTTCCTACACCGCGACTGTACCCGCTCGAACCGCGAATATTGATCTGATCCTGCAGCACATTGACCCCAGGAACGTATCGGAGTGCTTCATCCAGCGTGACGTTATTGCGCTCAGCGATAGCATGGGCAGTCACCGTGGCGATACTGACGGGTACCTCCTGCAGGCTTTGCTCTCTCCGGCTTGCCGTCACAACGATTGGGTCTGTCTGAATGACAATCGGTTTGAGTGCCGCATGGATGGTCTTTTCCGATTGTTGCGCAACTTCGACGTTCGCAGCGACAAATGTCTCATAGCCAACCATCGAAATGACAACAGTGTACACACCGACAGGGAGATTCTGGAATCGAAACGACCCATCGACATTTGTGACGCGACCCAAGACCGTACCCCGCAGTGCAACATTTGCGCCAACAAGCGGCTCCTTCGTCTCCGCGTCGATAACTTTCCCCGAAAGTACTCCCGAGGGAACTTGTCCTCTTGCGGACATCCACACGCTACAAAGAAGGATGATAAGGATAATATCGTAAGGGGTTCGTTTCAAAAGGGCTGTGGAGGAGGTTGATGAAAGTTCACCGTAATGTTGATGTTTGTGATAAATTCAAAGTCACGAACGGTAATCGGAATCGGCTGCGGAGGATTGGTGGCGGTCCCGTAAAGGCCAACGACGCGGAGAGCACGAACGTTGATTTCATTCTTAAAACGCTGTAGCACACAGATATATTTATACTCTGCTGGAGGCAGGAGAAACGAGTACGAAAGCGTGTCCACGGGATTATCAAGGTCAACAAGATTTCGCTCAAAACTTGGGTAGACGTAAATACGCGGTGGATTGGAAAAAATACCGGTAAACACCTTTACAGAATCCAGAGGATAATCCTGCGAGGCAACCAGCCAGAGGTTCACAAGACTATCACGAGGTGGCCAGGTGTTGCGAACGAAGGTAATCGTTCCGCCGAAACCGGGTTCAACGAGTGGTGGCGGTTCAAGTCCACCATTGCAAGAGATAAAGAGGACAACAACGACAATCACGTATCTCATAAGATTCCTGCACAAAGTAATGAGAAGGCTTCTGAAATTCAACCGACACGCGATGTCGCTTCTCCGACAATGCGGTGCGGCGTTTTTCACGTTGGAAATCTTCGCACTCTTGCGTATATTGGCTTCACAATGTCTTATTCGGAAGTGAATGCCGTCCCTCGGATCGTGACTGACGATCGACATCGAACTGGTCGTACGACATACGCTGCGTCGTATGTGCGCTCGCTCTTTGACAGGATCGCGCCTCGTTACGATCTCTTGAATCATGTTCTGAGTGCCGGTCTTGATGTCGTATGGCGCAGAAAAGCAGTCAATCGTTTGGCTCCTTTCCGTCCCAAGCGAATCCTCGACGTCGCCACCGGAACGGGCGACCTTGCCATCGCGGCGGCACGACTCAAGCCGGAAACGATCGTCGGTATCGACCTTTCGGAAGAGATGCTGCGAATTGGGCGGGAAAAAGTGACACGGAGGAAGTTGGAGCATCGTGTCTCTTTGGAACAAGGCGATGCCGAGCAGCTCAAGTTTCCGGATGGTTCGTTTGATGCCGTTACTGTGGCGTTTGGCGTTCGAAATTTTTCAAACCTGGAACGCGGATTGAGAGAGCTCTACAGGGTGCTCGTTCCCGGCGGAATCTTCGTGTTTCTGGAATTTTCACAGCCGCGATCATCCCTTATCCGATTGCTCTACGGTTGGTATTCCCGAGCGGTGATCCCGCTCTTGGGCGGCTTGATTTCGAAACACCGGGAAGCGTACGAGTATCTCCCCAAAACCGTCAGTGAATTTCCCGACGGCGAGGAGATGCTTTCGATTCTTCGATCCATCGGTTTCAGCACCGTGGCAGCATATCCGTTGACCTTCGGCATTGTGACAGTCTATCTTGCACAGAAAAAGTAGTGAGAGGCGCTATCGTTCATGGGTGAACAGATTATTCGCGTGGGGCATAGTCCTGACCCCGACGACGCGTTTATGTTTTATGGATTATCGAGCGGCAACGTCAAGCTGGATGGAATTCAGATCCAGCACGTTCTTGAGGACATCCAGTCGTTGAACATGCGTGCGATGAATGCCGAGCTTGAGGTCACGGCTATCTCGGCTCATGCATTTCCGTACGTAGCGCAACACTACTGGCTGATGAAAACCGGCGCCAGTATGGGAGAAGGATATGGCCCGGTGCTCGTTTCTAAACGGTACCGGATGTTGAATGAGTTGAAAGGCAAGCGCGTTGCTACACCCGGTCGGTTGACCACTGCCACGCTGCTGTTCAAAATCTTTACCGATGGAATTGATCATGCGGACATTCCCTTCGACCAAATCATGGACCGGGTTGCCAGCGGTGAATTCGACGCCGGAGTCTTGATCCATGAGGGGCAGATTACCTATCGCGAGCAAGGATTTCACAAGATTCTTGATTTTGGAGAGTTATGGGCGGAGCAATTTGATCATCTGCCATTACCATTAGGTCTGGATGTGGTTCGCAAGGATTTAGGCGAGCCTATGGCTTACAAGCTCTCTCAGGCTCTACGGGAAAGCATCCACTATGGATATACACACCAGCGCGATTCAATCCCCTACGCGCTGCAGTATGGGAGAGGGATCAACGAAGACCTCGGCAGCCGCTTTGTCAAAATGTATGTTAGCGAATTAACGATCGATATGGGAGAGCGCGGAAAACGGGCGCTGGAGCTTCTATACCAACTCGGTGCAGAGCGCAAATTTATTCCACGCGTTCCTGCCATCGAAGTCTACTAAGATTTACATGATCGGCATTTTCAAAATATTCGACTCACACGTCCATTTTTATTCAAACTCGTTCTTTCGGTTTCTGGTGAAGCAAAAACCGAACCGCGCGGACATCAACACCGAACTGAAGAACATCGCCGCCAAAGGGCACATCGAAATTCCCGGCGACGACCCCGTACAGCTTGCCAAGCGGTGGGTGGAAATAATCGATAAGTGGAAGATCGAACGGCTCTCTCTCATCGGGAGTATACCCGGCGACGAAGACTCCGTCGTCAAGGCCGTGCAGGCGTTTCCGAATCGCTTCACAGGTTTTTTTACCGTCGACCCAAACTCCAATGTTCTGATGGAGAACGCGGAAAAGCGGCTGAAACAGGACAAGCTGCGAGGTTTCTTCCTCTATCCTTCGCTCTATCACATCAGCGTACAAGATGAGTGGCTTGTTCCGCTCTTCTCCCTCGCACAGGAAACCAACTCGATTGTCTTTGTTCATTTTGGAAAACTTGTGATCAAACCGCGCGAGTTTGCCGGAATTCCTACGGTTGTCAATGAAGAATTTTCCAACCCCAAGGATCTGATTCCCGTCGCTCAGAAATATCCCAAGATTCGCTTTATCATCCCTAACTTTGGAGCGGGGATGTTCGAGGAAACTCTTGAGGTTGGGAAACAGTGCCAGAATGTCTACGTCGACACGGCAGGATCAAATTCTTGGATGGCCAACCATCCATCGAAACCCGATTTAAAGACCGTCTTCAAAAAGGCATTAGAAGTGTTTGGCGCTGGAAGAATCCTGTTCGGGTCTGACTCTGGCATGTTTCCGCGAGGCTACCGCTACGACATTGTCGATAACCAGCTTAAGCTCTCGCAGGAGATGCGCATCCCAACAGCGGATATCAAGAAAATGTTCTTTGAGAACATGGCGGGACTGGTGGATGCACACGCCTAAGTGAAAGAGGACAACGAAAACAACAAAGGCCGATCGATGATCGGCCTTTGTTGTATCTACTCTCTAGATTTATGCGGCGACCGGAACACGGTCGATGATTTTGAGAATTTCATACAAGGTTGTTCGTTGTGCAGCATCGAAACCCGATTCGTGGATGAGCTGAATGCATTCCTCGGTGTTCGTCTTGTTAACAAAGTTTGCCGCAGCGTGAACGTTCTCCTCCAGGAGCGTTCCCCCAAAATCATCGGCTCCAAAATGCAAAGCGATCTGTCCGGTTTTTTTTCCTTCGGAGAACCACGACGCCTGAATGTGTTGAACATTATCCAAGTAAATCCGCGAGAAGGCGATAAGTTGCAGATAGCGCGTCGATGTAGCGTAGTGCGGGATAATTTTCTCTAACGGTGTATTGCCCGGCTTGAACGACCAGGGCACAAATGCCGTGAATCCTCCCGTTTCGTCCTGCAGTTGACGGATACTTTCGAGGTGAATCACAATATCCTCATCCGTTTCGATATGCCCGTACATCATCGTCGCCGTCGACCGATAACCGATCCGATGGGCTTCGCGCATTACATTCAACCAATCCGCCGACGTGCCCTTCTTGCTGCTGATCTTTTTCTTCACCCGATCGGAAAGAATCTCCGCACCGCCTCCGGGAATAGAACGTAAGCCTGCATTCCAGAGCCGCTGCAACACTTCGCGGATGCTCAAACCCGATACTTGCGACATGCCGATGATCTCGGACGTGGAGAAAAAGTGGGGATAAATCTCCGGCACTTCCTGCACCGTGCGGCGAACCATTTCTTCATAGTATTCAAATGGAAGCGCCGGATTCACTCCGCCCTGCAGCAACACCGTGGTGACACCTTTCATTGCTGCTTCCTTAAACTTCCGGATCATATGGTCAACGCTGTAGGTATACTCTCCTTCTTCCCCGGGATGCCGATAAAACGCACAAAAAATACAGTCCACGTTGCAGATATTCGTGTAGTTGGGATTCGTATCGATCACAAA
>DATLYT010000096.1:0-8462 GCA_035574455.1 Bacteroidota bacterium | reverse complement strand
CCAGATTTCCGGCTCGGGAACGCTCCGACGTATCCATGCAGCGAGCAATGCGGGTAGCAATCCAAACAAGAATAGCACCCGCCAGCCATAATCAGGGAGAATAAGAGCGGAAAGAATCGCCGCCAGAATGTAGCCAATAGCCCATCCTGACTGCATCAAACCGATGGCTTTCCCGCGATGCTCCGCAGGCCAGGTTTCCGAGACGAGCACGGAGCCAGCCGACCATTCGCCGCCCATTCCAAAGCCTACAAGTGTACGCCAGAGAACCAGTGCGGCCACGCTTCCCGAGGTAGCCGTCAGAGCGGTAAAGAGGGAGTACGTAAGAATAGAGTACATTAACGCCCGTGCTCGACCAATCCGGTCAGCAATCATTCCGAACATAATTCCACCGATAGCAGATGCTACCAAGGTCACGGATGCCAGCGCGCCGGCTTCGGCTGAAGAGAGATTAAATTCCTTTCGAATAGCGGTCAGGGCGAAGGCATAGAGCATCACATCCATAGCATCGAGCATCCATCCGAACTGAGCAGCGAACAGAGCTTTCCATTGTGCTCTATTGATGGTTGTGTACCAGGCTTTGTTCATGCAGGAACCAAGGACTGTGGATTAACCAGGAGTTCTTGTTGTTGAAAAAGGTTGAGGGCCATATCCATGGAAATGAACTCGAACCGCACTTCGTCCCGTGGCCGTAGTTGACCCACGCGATGCATGTCGGCTAAAATCACATTGGCGATTTTTGGATAGCCGCCCGTCGTCTGGTGTTCGACGAACAGGATGATCGGCTGACCACCCTGGGGCACCTGAACGGCACCGAGCGATACGCCCTCCGTCAGTAACTCACGGTCGATGGTACGCTTTAATTCTGGCCCGATCAACCGTAATCCCATCCGGTTCGAGTTCTCCGAAACAGTGTAGGGTGAAGAGGAAAGAAGAGCGTGAGTCTCGCGCGAAAACCAATCTGCCTGCGGTCCTCGAGTTACTCGGAGTGGTGTGGCTTGAAATAGCGCATCGAGAACTTCCGGCTTCATTCTCAGTAACGCGCTGTGTTGCGGAGAGCCACGATGTATTTGTATGACATCACCCTTTTTCAAGGCTCTCCCCTCCAACCCGCCGAGGGAGGTAAGCAGATGAGTTGAGGCACTACCGAGTACCGGCGGACAATCGACTCCTCCCCGGATACAAAGGTAACACCGTGCACCCGATTTTGTTGGTCCAAACTCGAGTCGATCACCCCCACGAACGGCAAAAGAGGTCCAGAGAGGGACCGAAGCCCCGTTGAGCCGCGGCTCAAAGTCTGAACCGGTAACGGCAACAAGGGTTTCTGACTCGAACTCAAAGACACCGCCGATTAATGTCATTTCAAGCCCCGCTGCGGTTTCGGGATTTCCCACCAACAGATTCCCAAGTCGCAGTGAGAGTGCATCCGCAGCGCCGGAAGCAGAGACGCCGAGATGAGCAAAGCCGGGTCGTCCAAGATCTTGGATTGTGGTAAGAAAGCCGGGTGTATGTACGAGTATGCGCGGCATGAAAACACGTTAGCTGCTTGTGAGCCGGGCGAATTCTTCGTTTGTGATTGGAATAAAGCGGACAAGATCCCCCATTTGCAGTAGGACTGGCGGCTCTTCGTTTGGGCGAAAGAGCCGGAGTGGCGTTCGTCCGATAATTCTCCATCCCCCCGGCGAGCTGACCGGATAGATACCAGTTTGGGATCCTCCGATAGCGACACTCCCCGCGGGAACTCGTGTACGAGGTGTGGCAAGTCGGGGAGTGGCAATCTTCGCTGAGAGCCCGCCCATGTAAGGAAACCCGGGCGAGAAGCCAAGGAAGTACACCAGATATTCGCCCGATGAATGAATGCGGATGACATCATCGAGAGAGCACTTATTGTGCGCGGCGACATCGGCAAGGTCGGGCCCCATCTCTCCGCCGTAGCAAACCGGAATCTCGATGTGTCGCGGGTGAGGAAGCGGTGTGGATTCGACTGTCCGGACGAGGGAAACGAGATACACCTCAACCGCTTCGGGTGAGGTCATTTTGGGATCGAATGAAACCAGAACAGAACAATAAGCCGGATGAATGTTGCGGATGAACGCAGGGCGGCTGGCTGTTAATAAAGTGGTCAGTCGCATCACGCTCTGGTGATGCGCGAGGGAAACCTCATCACCAAACGAAACAAGCAATGAGTGGTCGCTTGCTTGAATGATCTTTGGATTGTCCATCTGAAATCGGCAAGAGCATACGCAATTTTACTGGCGGATGCAACAGCACAACCTTTAGCCCCCAAAGCATTCCTTGACAATCCCCCAACGTCTGGGTATATTATTTTACCAACTGGGTGTAGCAATCGAGCTGCGCCCTTTTTCTTTCTCCCCGAGACCGCGAGTGTCTATGAGCGAAGACCTTATCAAACCCAGCGAGCATTCTGTTGAAACGCTGGACAGCATCCCGACGACACTGACAATCCTGCCGCTTCGCGACGTTGTCGTTTATCCCTACATGATCTTTCCGGTGCTGGTTGGGCGCGAATCTTCCCTGCGCGCGGCAAGTGAGGCGTTAGAGCGCGGCAAGTACATTTTTCTCGTCGCCCAGCGCAACTCGAGCATCGACGAGCCGACACCGGACGACATCTACCACGATGGAACCGTTGCCCGCATCCTCCAGATGCTCAAGCTTCCCAACGGCCTTATGAAAATCTTGGTCGACGGCGTCGCGCAAGCGCGGGTCAAACGGTTTACAAACACAACGCCCTATCTTGAGGCGGAGATCATCCTCAACAAAGAAACTGCTCAGCCGAGCAGAGAAATCGACGCCCTGGTTCGTCATACCTCCACGCTCTTCAATGAGTATGTGCGCTTGAGCCGCAACGTTCCGCCGGAAGTCCTGATGGCGTTCGAAGGTATTAAAGAGCAGCAGCGGAAACTCTTCTATATGGCGTCGAACGTCGTGCAAAGCGTGGAAGTCAAACAACGCATTCTGCAGAGTCAAAGTTTACGGGATCAACTGTACGAACTCTCTCGAATCCTGACGACGGAAATCGATATCCTGAAGATCGAGCGGGAAATCGACACGAAAGTTCAGGACAACATCCAGAAATCTCAGCGCAAGTTCTTCATCCAGGAGCAGATACGAATCCTGCAGGATGAGTTAGGAGAAGAAGAGGCCTCGCCAGAACTTGCAAAGCTCAAAGAAGAGATCCTGAAAGCCAAAATGCCCGCCGAGGCCCAGGAAAAGGCGATGGAGGAATTCAACAAACTCAAGAAAACCCCTCCCATGTCGCCTGAGTTCACCGTTATCCGCAATTATCTCGATTGGCTCATCGGCGTACCGTGGCACAAGCGGACGAAGGACAATCTGGACGTTGAGCACGTGCGGAAGATTTTAGACGAGGACCACTTTGGGCTGGAGAAGCCGAAGGAGCGTATTCTCGAGCACATTGCCGTGTTGAACCTCGTGAAAGAAATGCGCGGGCAGATTCTCTGCTTCGTCGGTCCTCCGGGCGTCGGGAAAACTTCGCTCGGAAAATCGATCGCGAGAGCGTTGGGGCGGAAATTTGTCCGCATCTCGTTGGGCGGTGTGCGGGATGAGGCCGAAATCCGCGGCCATCGCCGCACCTACATCGGCTCGATGCCCGGCAAGATCATCCAATCGATGAAGCGTGCCGGCGTCGTCAATCCGGTGATGCTGATGGATGAAGTCGACAAAATGAGTATGGATTTCCGGGGCGACCCCTCTGCCGCGTTGCTCGAAGTACTCGACCCTGAACAGAACAGCGCCTTCAACGACCATTACCTCGACGTCGACTACGACCTCTCAAAAGTCCTCTTTATTACGACGGCGAATGTGCGGTACAACATCCCTCTACCGTTGCAGGATCGGATGGAGATCATCGAGCTGCCGGGCTACCTGGACTACGACAAGCGGGAGATTGCCAAACGACACATCATCCCGAAACAGCTGAACGAACACGGTCTTGAGGGGAAGAAAGTTGAGTTTCATGACGCCGCGGTGGACAAAATCATCAACGAGTACACCCGTGAGGCAGGTGTGCGCAACCTCGAACGTGAGATTGCCTCGGTCTGCCGCAAAGTGGCGAAGGAGATCGTGCTGGCAAGACATGGCAACGGCCACACGAAAAAGCAGAAATCGTTCATGGTGAAAGAGGCCGATATCGAGCGGTATCTCGGCGTGCCGAAATTCCGTAAGAAGGCTGCAGAGCGTGAACGGCGCGTTGGCTCAGTTACAGGTCTCGCGTGGACAAGCGTCGGTGGAGACATTTTAAACGTCGACGTCACCATGATGCGCGGCACGGAGAAGCTGACGCTCACCGGGCAGTTGGGCGAGGTCATGAAAGAGTCGGCACAGGCCGCGTTGAGCTACATCCGCGCCAACGCGAAGAAGTTGGGTGTGCCGGTTGACTTCTACAAAGGCAGGGAAATTCATATCCATCTGCCCGAAGGATCGATCCCGAAAGACGGGCCTTCGGCCGGACTCACCATGGCGCTGGCGATTGTTTCCGCGGCGGCGGGAAAAAAGGCTCGAAACGACGTTGCCATGACGGGCGAGATCACACTCCGTGGCAACGTGCTGCCGATCGGGGGTCTGAATGAGAAACTCCTCGCCGCTCAACGAAGCGGCATCAAGACGGTCCTCATCCCGAAGGAAAATGTGAAAGATCTCGCCGAGATTCCCGAGCGGGTAAAACAGGGGTTAAAGATTATTCCTGTCGAGACGATTGAAGAAGCGATGAAGTATGTGTTTGATGGAAAACGATAAATCCCGAATCGCAATGGTGCCGTTGTGGTTTTCCTCACGAACCCCCGTTGCTTTTTGATTTTTAATTTCTAATTTGGCTTCATGACCTACCAAGTAACCGCCCGAAAATGGCGGCCGATGGTGTTTGAAGACGTCGTCGGCCAATCTCATGTAACCAGCACGCTCGTCAATGCCATCAAGACGCACCGTGTAGCCCATGCGTACATTTTCAGCGGACAACGGGGATGCGGCAAGACAACCACCGCGCGCATCCTTGCCAAAGCGTTGAACTGCCTCTCTCCAAACGGCACAAATCCCGACAACACGTGCGAAGTCTGTCTTGAAATTACCGAAGGGCGAAGTCTCGACGTCATTGAGATCGACGGCGCCTCGAACCGCGGCGTAGAAGAGATTCGCAACCTGCGCGAATCCGTTCGCTATACTCCCACGCGCGGGAAGCACAAGATTTACATCATCGACGAAGTGCATATGCTGACGAAGGAAGCGTTCAACGCTCTCCTGAAAACGCTTGAAGAGCCGCCACCGCACGTCCTCTTTATTTTTGCGACGACAGAGATTCACAAGGTTCCGGCAACCATCCTTTCCCGCTGTCAGCGGTTCGACTTTCGCCGGATCGCGTTGGAAGAGATCATCGAGCGGCTTCGGTTTATTGCAAAAGAAGAGAACGTCTCGATCGAAGATGACGCACTCCTCATCATCGCCAAAAAAGGGGATGGCTCACTGCGGGACGCCCAGAGCATCTTCGACCAGGTGCGGGCCTTCTGCGGCAACACCATCAGCACGCAGGATGTTCAGAAGGTGTTGAACGTTGTGGACCTCGACCTGTTTTTCCGCGTTACCGATTTGATCAAAGCGAAGGATGTCCGCGGCGGTATTGAGCTGGTAGAGGAGATCGTGCGGAACGGCTACGACCTTCGTGAGTTCCTCATTGGCCTCAGCGAGCATCTGAGAAACCTCCTCGTGGTCGCGACCACGCAATCGACGCACCTGCTTGAGGTTTCCGAGCATCACAAAAAACGGTATCAGGCCGAGGTGGCACATTTCTCTGAAAACGACCTTCTTCGTCTCATCAAGCTTTCAGTTGACCTTGAGAATGCCCTTCGGTGGTCTCCGCAACCGCGCTTCAAGCTCGAAGCAGGTTTACTACAGATGATTAAGTTGCAATCTGCCGCCCAGGTGGATCAGCTCCTCAGGCAAATCGACGACCTCAAAAAAAAACTGAACGGTAGTTCCCAGCCACTTTCCCCTCCTACCGGCCGGACAGAAGGAGTCAAAGTCGTCGGGACCGTGAGTGCCGGTCCATTAAGTAGTGCCGCCGTTGTTCCCCCCGCGATGGTACCTGAGGTGTTCAACATGAACGCCATGCGATCACCCGCGAACGTCCGTTCTGCTGCCGTACATCGGTTCGACAGAGTTGTGCGCGAACCCGGCAGTGCTTCGTCCTACACATCGACCGTTATCGCCTCGAATCAGCAGGAAGCGTTTCAAACAATTTCTGCCGAGGAGGCCTATTCGTTGTGGCCGCGCTGGGTGAATGAAGTCCAAAGCGCCCGCATCTCGGTCGGCGCCGCGTTAGGTGTCAGCGCTATTTTAGATGTCAATGACGGGGCGTTGCGTATTGCCTGTCCGGACGACTATCACCTCAGTTCGCTCAGGAAAAACAAAGATTTCCTCGTAGAATCCTTCCAGAGGGTTACCGGCAGAAAGGTGCGTATCGAGCCAGTGTTGCATGCCGCCAAGACTGCGATGCATCATGGTTCGCAGGCGGTAGATGGTTCTGCTGAACGTCGCGTTCCGCACAACGGCTCCTCTGAGGAACACCCTGTCATCAAAGCCCTGCGCCGCGAGCTTGGCGCAGAGCTCCTCGAGTAAACTTCTCATCATTACATAAGAGCTATCATCATGAGTCGGAAAAAGATCTTCCTCTTTCCCCTTTTTGCAGTTCTGTCCATCCAGCTTGGGTGCTCGCAACAGCCGAGCGTCAGCAAGATGTCCGAGGATGAGTTAACGGCGTACGCGCGCGAAGTGCATGCACGCGTGCTGACCATCGATACCCATGATGACATCTCGTTTGACTTTGCGACGGAGAAAGATGACCCGGGCAACCCTGACAACCGGCGACAGGTGACGCTCCCGAAAATGAAGCAAGGCGGGCTTGACGTCGGCTTCTTTATTGTGTACGTGGGGCAAGGTGAGCGGACGCCGGAGGGATACGAGTTCGCGTACAAGCAGGCTGTGACCAAGTTTGACGCGATTCATCGAATGACAGAGAAGATGCACCCCGACAAGATCGAGCTTGCGTACACTCCGGATGACGTTGTGCGAATTCACCGGAGCGGGAAACTCGTCGCGTGCATCGGGATTGAGAATGGATGGCCAATAGGGAAGGATCTCACGAAGGTCAAGGAGTTCTACGATCGGGGCGGCCGGTACATTACGCTCGCGCATGGTGGACACAACGACATCTGCGACTCCGCAACGCCGCGACAAGGAGAGCCAGAGGCAGAACATAACGGCGTAAGTGAATTCGGTAAGCAAGTCATCGCGGAGATGAATCGTTGGGGAATCATGGTAGATATCTCGCACATCTCGAAAAAGTCGGCTCTCGATGCACTAAAGCTTTCCAAAGCCCCCGTCATCGCCTCGCATTCTGGTGCGCGGGCGGTGAACGACCATCCTCGCAACATTGATGACGAGACGTTACTGGAGTTAAAAAACAATGGCGGCGTTATTCAGCTTGTTGCACTTCGGGATTTCGTGAAGACGCGCCGACCCTCGCCAGAGCGCCTGCAAGCGATCGCCGCGTTACGGAAAGAGTATGGCCTACCTGAACAAGGCGGATTTGGGGCAATCGGACGGCTCATGGAGTCGTGGCCGGAAGAGCGAAGAGCAGCATTTCGAGAGCGGATGCAGGAGATCGATCAGAAGCATCCCCTTCCACCGGTCACGGTGCAAGATTTTGTCAACCATATTGACCACGTCGTGAGGCTCATCGGCATCGACCATGCAGGGATCAGCTCCGATTTCGATGGAGGCGGCGGCGTGGATGGCTGGAACGACGCCAGCGAGACGCCCAATGTGACGAAAGAGTTGATCCGACGCGGTTATACGGAAGACCAGATTCAAAAACTCTGGGGCAGTAATTTGCTACGGGTGTGGAGAGAAGTGGAACGCGTGGCCGCCGAGCTGCAAAAGCAGTCCCCCGTCGGCAGTAAGTGATGCTTGCTTCTCCGCGAGGATAGTCGTATACTACACATCATCACGAAAGGAATCGGATAGGAGAAACCCTTGTTAGAGTGTTGTGACAATTGATTGCTCTTCATCAATCACTCTAACAATTCTGTTTGGGAAGCCGAATGCGCGGATGTTAGAGCGGATTCGGCTTTTTCGTTTTGTAGACCTATGAATCTCAGCACAGGTAATATCGTTCGGACAGCACAGTTGCTCATCATTGTGTGCGTTTCGTTCACATCGGTTTTGGCGCAGAGCGTGGGAAAGTACGCGGGCGAGTTTATGGCGCTTGGAGTCGGAGGACGGGCGTTGGGTCTTGGCGGTGCACACGCTGCGCTGGCTAACGATGCAACGGGCGGATATTGGAATCCCGCAGCGCTTGCTCGGCTGAATTATCCCGAAGCGCTCCTGATGCACGATGAGCGGTTCGGCAATCTGATCAATTATGATGTGGCGAC
>DATLYT010000095.1:0-3415 GCA_035574455.1 Bacteroidota bacterium | reverse complement strand
GTCTTTCCTCTCGCGTCTCAAAAATCCCATCCGAAAAAGAACTGGTGGAAAATTCCCGTCTGCAATCTTCCTAGATTATTCTCGATCCTTTTTCCGATGTCGTACCTCAGCACGAGCACGCCGCCTAAATTCAGACGCAGTCCGGTTCCGATGCTGCCTTTGGTGTCCCTGTATTTGTCATCCCACGCGCCGCCGAAGTCAGCAAAGATCGCACCGCGAATGGCGCCGAACGAAATTCCGCCGAACGGGAAGCGGATGCCGAGGTGATCAATGAACGGGAAACGCAACTCATGGCTGGTCAACCAGATTTTTTCGCCGCGGATCGACCAGCGCTGCCAGCCACGTAAATCCCAGCTCCCGCCCATGAAGAACCGCCGCGCTTCCTTGCCCTCGTTGTACCAAAAGTTGAAGCGCGAAGCAAACGCGCTGCGTGTCGAAAGCCGCCAGTAATGCCGGTAGTCGGCAATGATCGTGTAGTAGCTGACGTTGGAGTTTTGCACGTCGGTGGTGTAGGCGAGTGTCAGCTTCATCCGGTTGCCGTCGATCGGACCGCTGGGACCCCAGAGCGAGTTATCCCACACGAATGAGATCTGGCTGGAGGTCAGCAGGGCTTTCCGCGGTAGCGCGCCGAAGAAGATATCCTTGTCCGAGTTACTCACGATGAGACTTGCCTCAACTCGCCGGAATAAGGAGAGCGGATAGCTCAGCGCAAAATATCCGCCAAACGAGCGCTCGTAGTAAAAAAGGTCGGGGTCGGTAAGGTCGTACCGATTGCCGGCGAAGTGAAAGATGCCGTACGCGTGGTTGGCACGCTTGCCGAGCAAGATACGCGAGATGGCAAAGTTGAAGCTCTCAAGGAATTCCGACTGCGCCTGTGCGGTGTTGTAGATGAGGAAGTAGTACTGGTCGTTCCCGAGCACGTCGCTCATGGCCAACGCCGCGCCGCCGGATGTGCCAAAGACCGGGTCGGTGGAGACCTGACTCTGTGCGATGTCGAGTTTATATTCGCCCGTGTAACGATACGCTCCGATCACCGATGGACCCTCCAGAGTCTTTGGAACCCACGGTTCGGGCGTTGGCTCGTAGCGAATCGTATGCTGTGCGAATGCGGCGTCGTACCGAGCGGTGATGTTCTTGATCCGTTTGATCTGAAAGCTGAAGTTCTCGAACGCCGCGAAAATCAGGTCATCGCTGTCTCCCCACGCGGGATCGAACGCGGCGGTGGTGAAGTTAGTGACCTTTCGCATGGTTCGATTCAGAGGATTGGCCAGTGAATCGGTTCGCATGAGCCAGACGTTTTGCGCGCCGTCTAGGGTCGATGTGAATGCAAGCCATCGCCCGTCCGGCGACCACTCGGGAGCGAACGCGCGATGTTCGCCCGTGGTCAGGTACTCGATGGACGATTGCTCGAGGTTGTACAGGAAGATGTTGTAATAACCCTTGTTCCCCTTCGGTCCGCGGTCAGAGGCAAAGGCGATGAGCTTCCCGTCGGGCGACCAGGCAGGGTCGCGGTCGTCGTAATGGTCATTCGTCAATCGCGTCAACGAACGTGTGGCGAGCTCGATGATGTACAGGTCGTTTGTGCCGGATTTGTCGATGGCGGAAAAAACAATCTGCTTGCCGTCCGGAGACCACGACGGGGAAGAGAGCATCACGAGGTTGCGAAAACGGATCGTTTCCTTCAACTCATCTTCGCGCACGTCATAAATGTGGATCGCATCATTCTCGCCGCTCTTGGTGACGAAGACGAGCAGACCATCAGGTGTAATATCCATCTTGCTTTGAAAGAGATGAAAGGCCTCAAACTCATCGGTCTTTTCCCCTTCCACAACAATTTCCGGCTTTGGCTTTTCGTCATCGATGTTGACGCGGTAAATGTTCGTGTAGCCGGTGTGGTTGCCGATAAAATAGACCTGTCGCGTGCCGTTCTTGTTGTAGAAGACCGGCTTGTTGTTGAAGCCGACGCTGACAATGTTCTTCGTGACGCCGCTGGGCATATCCTCCGTCCCGATGAGCGGGTAGTACTGTTTCTTCAGCGCGTAGAGCCATTCCTCATCTAATTGCTTGAAGTCCTTGCCGATCGTCACTCGCATCACTTCGTTAAAGGTATTCGCCTTCCAGAAGTTCTCCATCAACAAGAGGATCGTTTCTTCGCCGTAGCGCTCAGCAATGAATTCGAGAAGCTTCTGTCCCTCTTTGTACATGAGGAAGGAGCCGAAGATGCGCTCCATCTCGCTTACCGGAACGATGTAGTTGTTCAACACGGCATCGCGAATCACCATTTCGGCCTGCGTGTCCCAGGCGGTCGACCAGAATTCTGCCAAGCCCTCCGTGAACCAGAGCGGCGGCGTGCGGTCCTGCGCCTGTCGGTGGTCGAGCAGCACACGATTGATTTTACTGTGCATGAAGACGTGCACCAGCTCGTGTCGGATGACATGCTCGAAATCGGCATACGAGCCGTTGAACGGGATGACGACGCGGCCTTTGAGGAACTCGAAGAACCCGCCGACGCCTTCGGGAATGAAGCCGGGAGTGATGTTGGTTTGCTGGAAATGGAGATGCGAGCTGTAGAAGATGAGCGGGATGCGGTTGGTGATGTTGTGGTTGAACTTCTGCTCGAGCAGTTTGTAGCTCTCTTCCGCAAAGAATGCGCCGCGCTGCGCCAGTTCTGCCATCTCCTGGTAGTAGTAGATGTCGAAGTGCTCGGTCTTCAAGACCTTCCAGTCGAACTCGGTGTACTGCACCTTATTCCGGCCGAAGTAGTAGAACTGCGCGTAGCCAACCTCCGCCAGCAACGCAAGCAAGAACATGCAGGCTTTTAAGACACCGAGAGCACTGTGGGTTGTATGCGACATGGGTAGAGAACCTCCGACACGAAACCGGGAACTCGAAACGTCACAACCTACTTCTTTGCCAACTCCTCTTTTAAATAGTCGATGGCTTTCACCGGCGTGGGGTCTTCGTTATTGAGGATGGCGAGGTAGAAGCTTACCCAATCGCCGAGGTGAATCAGCGAAAAGATTCGGGCAAGCAATGATCTGCCTTTGCTCCAGACGTCGGTAACACCGCCCGCATAGGATAAGACGATTTGCTTGGTAATCGTCTCGCGCATGGCAATCCGTTTGTGCGTTCCTGCATCCCGCAGGAAAACGACGTGCATCTGCTTCATGAGTTGAGCGGGGTGCTTCCATCCGACCAGTTCGTTGTGATTCATCTCGGGCACCACATGGCCAAACGCGAGCTGTTTGGCGTTCTCGTTGATCTGTCCTCTCCATCGCACGGCGACGGCGTCAAGATGCTCTGTGGGGGCGTAGATGATGGGGAGTTTTCCCTGCAATGTCGTCGCAAGCTGAAGCGCCGTATTGTCTGGTGATTCCGGGTTGCTCAAGACCGAGGACTCCGCGCGAAGAAGCTT
>DATLYT010000094.1:0-2091 GCA_035574455.1 Bacteroidota bacterium | reverse complement strand
TTCGGAGGTGAGCGCTTTGCCGGCTGTAACGAGTACCTGGTTGTGACAAAACCGTCCGCTGTTGAGAAGGTTCACAGCGACTACCTTGAGGCTGGCTGTGATGTCATTGAAACGAACTCATTCGGCTCAACGCGCATTGTCCTCGCAGAGTACGGGCTGGGTGAACATGCGCGTGAGCTGAATGTGAAAGCTGCGCAAATCGCGAAACGCCTGGCAGCCGACTATTCCCGTCCGGGTCATCCTCGATTCGTTGCCGGCTCGATGGGACCGACGACGAAACTCCCCAGCCTCGGCCATATCAGCTTCCGGGAAATGGCGGACGCATATTACGAACAGGCCAGTGGCTTGATCGAGGGTGGGGTAGACCTCCTCTGCGTTGAGACATGTCAGGATTTGCTTCAGGTTAAGGCCGCGCTCTGCGGGATTTTTGAGTGCTTTGAATCTACCAGACGACGCGTCCCTGTGATTGTCTCCGTAACGATCGAAACACAGGGC
The DNA here is from genome assembly GCA_035574455.1 of Bacteroidota bacterium. Classification (GTDB taxonomy): domain Bacteria; phylum Bacteroidota; class Ignavibacteria; order UBA10030; family UBA10030; genus DATLYT01. The sequence goes on along the minus strand of DATLYT010000094.1, from coordinate 1,596 downwards.
ACGATGCTCTTAGGGACGGAAATTTCTGCTGCCCTGACAGCCGTTGAGCCTTTCGACATCGATATCTTTGGCATGAACTGTGCCACCGGTCCTAAGGAAATGTCGGACCATGTGCGGGTTCTTTCTTCCTCCAGCCCGCTGCCGATTTTCGTCATGCCGAATGCCGGCATTCCGGAAAACATTGGTGGCCGCGCACACTACCATCTCAGTCCGGACGACCTCGTCCACTATCTCTCTCATTTTGTTAAAGACCTCGGCGTGAACATCGTCGGCGGTTGTTGTGGAACGACTGCGGCTCACATCAAAAAGCTGGTCGATGCCGTCGGCAATCTCTCTCCACGCTCGCGGAATCCCGAATTTGTTCCCGGGGCTTCTAGCTTGTATCAGGCGATGCCGTTCCGCATCACGCCCCCGCCAGTGCTTGTCGGAGAGCGCACCAATGCAAACGGCAGCAAACTGTTCCGAGACCTTCTCGCGAAAGAGGATTGGGAGGGCATGGTGGCGATGGGACGCGAGCAGGTGAAAGAGCAGGCGCATATGATTGATGTCTGCGTGGCGTATGTTGGACGCGACGAGGCGAGAGATGCGCGGGAAATTTTCTCGCGCTTCAACACGCAGATTACCGTGCCCCTGGTTATCGATTCCACCGAGCCGCCTGTTATTGAAGAAGCATTACAACGCATCGGTGGAAAGGCGGTGGTAAACTCGATCAACCTTGAAGATGGCGAGGAACGGTTCAGCCGGGTAGCAAAACTGTGTAAGAAATATGGCGCCGCCGTCATTGCCCTGACCATCGACGAGAAAGGGATGGCCAAAACCGCCCAGAACAAGCTTGCCATCGCCAAACGGATCTATGATTTGGCGGTGAACAAGTACGGTCTCAAACCGCGAGACCTGATTTTCGATACGCTGACCTTCACGCTCGGCTCCGGTGATGAGGAATTCCGACGAGCCGCGCTTGAGACGATCGAAGGAATTCGACTGATCAAAAAAGAATTCCCTGAGGTCCACACCATTCTCGGTGTCAGCAATATTTCCTTCGGATTGTCTCCTCAGGCACGACACGCGTTGAACAGCGTCTTTCTCCATTACGCCGTCGAAGCGGGGCTCGATATGGCCATCGTCCACGCGTCGAAGATCATGCCGCTCTACAAGATTGATGAGCGAGGTCGGGAACTGTGCCGACAACTCATTTTTGACGAGCGAATCTTCGAGGGCGAGGGCGCGAACCGCAAAGTGGTGTACGACCCGCTGACGGAACTGATGTCGTACTACGCCGAAAAGAAAGGCGAGACGCACAAACGCGCAGTGGTCAAAGGTGACACGGTAGAAGAACGACTAAAGAACCGCATCATCGACGGAGAACGTGTTGGTCTGCAGGACGACCTCCAAGATGCACTCAAGCACTATTCTGCTCTCGACATTATCAACAACATTCTGCTCGATGGGATGAAAGTCGTTGGCGAACTCTTCGGCTCTGGACAGATGCAGCTTCCGTTTGTCTTGCAATCGGCGGAAGTGATGAAAGCGGCTGTTGCGTATCTCGAGCCCTTCATGGAGAAGAAGGATGGCGCGAAGAAGGGAACAATGGTAATT
>DATLYT010000093.1:0-11079 GCA_035574455.1 Bacteroidota bacterium | reverse complement strand
ATTACAATTTCGTCCTCGCAACGTTGTCCTCGCCGGTCTTCCGTTAGGTAATGTTGACCTGTCTCTTTCGGAAAGATTTGTGGACCGCCGTTTTGTTTCACTCGACCGCTACAATGAAGTGGAGTTCAACCGTCAGTGGGGATTGGAGACGAGTGGAAGTGGCAATGAGGAAATTCGTGAAGCCCATCTTTCGATTAAACCGAGCGACCGCATCGTTCTTTCCACGGGTTATGGGTTGCTCGATGTGCACGATTCCTTCCGTTCAAGACGACTTTCTGCCGATCTTTCGTTTCAGGATTCAGCGCGAACGTTGTTGCGATACCTTGGGGAAGAGATTCAGAGTACCGATGTTGCCCGGCAACTGGGTTCCAGTTGGACACGTCAACGGGGGAATGCGGAGTACTCCTGGTGGAAACTGCAACCGGGGATTCGCGTGGAATCCGAGGAGCGTTTACTCTCGTCATCCCAACCCGACTCACTACGGGCAGGGAGCTTCCGATTCTTTGAGCTTGCACCCCGACTCACAACAATCGATGTCGGCGGTTTTCGAGCAGCCGCTGAATATCAAGTTCGAAACGAAGATAGTGTAGCGGTAGGAATGCTTCAACATGCCTCACGTGCAGTAACACAGGTGTACTCTGCAGAAGTTCAACGTTCTCCCGTGTTTTCATCTCAATTATCGTTGAATCTTCGCAAGACGAGGTTTACCGACCTTTTCAAACAGCGCGGTAACGTGAATTCCGACGTCACGCTTGTGCGGTCGCAGACACGGTATACTCCGCTTCAACGCGCTCTCGATGCAACGCTGTTTTATGAATTTTCCAACCAACGGGCTGCTCGGCTAGAGCGTGTTTTTCTCCGAGTTCCACGAGGAACGGGAAACTATCTCTACAGAGGAGACCTAAACAATAACGGATTGGCAGAGGAGAATGAGTTCGAGCTCACGCGCTTCGACGGCGACTACATCGTTTTCTATACACCGGGGGAACAGCTCGTACCTGTCTCCGACCTCAAGATGAACGCTCGGCTGCGACTGGAGCCTGCACGCTACTTCCGGCAGCCTTCAACAATGCTCCAGAGATTTCTCAACGTCATCTCGACAGAAACGTTTTTCAGAGTTGAAGAGCGGAGTACGGAAGCCGACCCCTCAAATATCTACTTTCTCCGTTTTAACCGATTCTTGAATGACGCGACGACGATCTCCGGTTCTCGATATTTTACGCAGGATATCCATCTGAATGAATTCAGCTCGGATTTTTCTGTCCGCTTTCGGTTTCTCGAACGAAAGGGACTCATCCAGTTGGTTTCTGCGACGGAGAAGAGCTATGTTGTGGAGAGATCTGTACGCTTGAGAGCGCAGTTGCTTCCGGAAATTGGTCACCAGACGGAGTTCGTTAATAAAATCGATCGTATCTCAGCTTCGGTAAGAACGCCGAGGGAGCGGGACCTCAGTTCGAATGCTCTCAGCGCTGATTTTTCGTACCGTCCCGAGCCGGCGTGGGAAGTCGGATTCCGGTTCGAGGTCAGCCGTGTTGTCGATTATTTCCGCCGCCCCAACCCGATTGCCGATATCAATGAGCAAAGCCTCCGGGCAAGCTATGCATTGTTTGGCGTGGGACAAGCACGGGCGGAACTTCGCCGCGAGGAGGCCGTGTTATCTCAGAGCATTGCCGATCCCGCCCAGCCGTTTCCGTTTGAGTTTACGAATGGGAAAGTTCTGGGTCGAAGCCTGTTCTGGCAACTTGCTTTTGATTACAGAATTAGCCAACATATGCAGGTCACGTTCCTCTACAACGGACGCAAGGAGGGGGCAAGGCAGACCGTGCACTTCGGTCAGGGTGAGGCGAAACTCTTCTTTTAACTCAACATCATTCTTGATACCGTATGAGTCTCCGAATTCTACTTGCTGTCGCGGTCGTAACGCTCGTTTGTGCTTCCTGCTTCCCCACGAGTTACGAGGAGAGCGTCGAGTTCCGTATTCTGGCAGAAATTTCCATGTTTTCCGTTCCCGATTCCGTCCCTTCCAATAATATCCCGGTTCGCATGTCCGGACTCATCGGTCGCACCACTGCTTACAGCTTTGCGTCGATCGTATCGGAGCGAACAGATTCGCTGTTTGAGTTTGCCGTGTACGGAATACGAAAAGAAAAAACCGGCGAGCGGTACGATATCAAGGATATCACGTTTGACACGACTCTTACGCTCACGACAAACCCGAGACGCGTTGGTCTCCATTACTTCCGAGTGTACGGGAGTAATGGTGTCTTCACCGATTCGTCGAGGTTGTATTAACAACCGCTCTTCGCTTTTTCTGTTTGTCGTCGGTTGAACACAACCACTCGCCGTGTGATTCTTTTCCCCGCGTCTTGCCTTTCTTCTCCTCTTTAGCTATACTCTACAACCCTTTCCTTTCATTTCTTGGTTCTATTTCATTGAAGGAGTTTGCATGGTTGCACGAGCGAAACACACTGGCGCGACTCATATTACATCTATCCTGAAAGAGCGCCGCGTCTTCAAGCCCAGCTCTGAATTCTCCCGCAATGCTCATATCAAGTCGTTTGCGGCATATAAAAAACTCTATGCATCTTCCATCAAGAATCCGGAGAAATTCTGGGCAACGATCGCGTCGGAGCTTGTATGGTTCAAGCGTTGGAAGAAGGTGCTACAGTGGAAAGCACCGTTTGCCAAGTGGTTTATCGGCGGCACGATCAACGTCTCCTATAACTGTCTCGACCGTCATCTAACAACATGGAGAAGGAACAAGGCTGCGATCATTTGGGAAGGAGAGCCGGGTGACTCGCGAACGTTGACGTATCAACAGCTACACCGGGAAGTCTGCAAATTTGCCAACGTGCTAAAGAACCTCGGCGTCCGAAAAGGCGATCGAGTGGCGCTCTATATGCCGCTCGTCCCCGAACTTGCCATTGCCATGCTGGCCTGTGCTCGGATCGGGGCAACGCATTCGGTCATTTTCGGAGGATTCAGCTCGCAGGCACTTGTCGACCGTATTAACGACGCTCAAGCAACGGTGGTGGTTACGGCAGACGGCGGATATCGACGGGGGAACATTGTTCAACTGAAGCAGAATGTTGATGAAGCGTTGAAGCAAACGCCCTCCGTCAAACATGTCATCGTACTGAAACGAACCGGGCATGAAATCCACATGGAACCGGGACGCGACCATTGGTGGGACGAGCATATGCAGAATGCTTCCGATGAATGTGAGCCCGAGCGGTTGGATGCGGAACATCCTCTCTTCATTCTTTACACAAGCGGCAGTACGGGAAAACCGAAAGGAGTTCTCCATAGCACCGGCGGCTATCTCACCGGAGTCTACATCACTACGAAGTGGGTGTTCGACATCAAAGACTCTGACACCTATTGGTGTACGGCGGATATTGGCTGGGTGACAGGGCATTCATACGTTGTCTACGGTCCGCTTGCCAACGGCGCAACGAGTCTGATGTACGAAGGTGCACCCAATTGGCCGGAGCCCGACCGCTTTTGGCAGATCATCGACAAGTACAAAGTCAACATCTTCTACACCGCACCGACGGCGATCCGTGCTTTTATTCGTTGGGGAGAGCAGTGGCCGATGAAGCACAACCTCAGCTCACTACGCTTGCTGGGCACTGTTGGTGAGCCGATCAACCCGGAAGCGTGGATGTGGTATCACAAAGTCATCGGTAAAGAGCGTTGCCCGATTGTCGACACCTGGTGGCAAACGGAGACCGGGGCGATCATGATTACCCCGTTGCCCGGAGCGACGCCCACGAAGCCCGGCACGGCGACACTGCCTTTCCCCGGCATCGAACCGGATGTAGTGAACAAAGAAGGAAAATCGGTGGGGAAGAACCAGGGCGGCTATCTCGTGATTCGCAAGCCGTGGCCTTCGATGCTGCGGACAATTTTTGGAGACCCGGAGCGGTACAAGAAGCAGTATTGGAGCGAAATCAAGGGGATGTACTTCACGGGCGATGGTGCACGGCGAGATGAGGATGGATACTTCTGGATTATGGGGCGGGTGGATGATGTGTTGAACGTCGCCGGCCATCGGTTGGGGACGGCGGAGATTGAAAGCGCATTGGTGAGTCATCCGTACGTTGCGGAGGCAGCTGTGGTTGGCAGACCGGATGAGCTGAAAGGTTCTGCTATCTGCGCATTTGTCACGCTCGAAGGCCATCGTTCACCTACACCGGAGCTGAAAGAGGAATTACGTCAGCACGTGGTGAAGGAGATCGGTGCATTAGCAAGGCCGGATGAGATACGCTTTACGGACGCTCTTCCCAAAACCCGTAGCGGAAAGATCATGCGCCGCCTGTTGCGCGAGATTGCTTCCAGCGGCTCTGTCACCGGCGATACAACGACGCTGGAGGATTTTTCTGTGCTCGAAAAATTGAGGGCGGGGGAAGAAGAATAAAGGATTCTTGGAAGTGTGGATTGATGGTTGGTGAATAATGGATAATGGATAATGGATAATGGTTGATGGTTTATGGTTGATGGTTGATGAAAGCAGGAAAATCTTCGACGAAGAAGTGAACATTCCATTAATCCAGTAATCCAAAACCCAGGTTTTTATGCAGACATTGTATTGGACATCGTTCCGTTCTCCCCTTGGGCTAATCTTCGTTGCCTCGACCGCCAAGGGTGTCTGTGCCATTAGCATTCCAGAAAACACGAAAAGGGACTTTTTTTACTGGATTGGAAAGCACTTCGAGGGCTATCAAGTAGAGGAATCGGCAAACAAGAATGAGCAGATTGTAGGTGAGTTACAGAGATACTTTGAAGGAACGGCTATGCAGTTCAAGAGTAAACTTGATCTGCACGGGACGGAATTTCAACGACAGGTCTGGTCGGAGTTGAAGAAAATTCCCTATGGCTCTGTGATTACCTACAAAGAGTTGGCAAAGCGCGTTGGAAGACCGAGGGGATACCAAGCGGTCGGTCGAGCCAATGCCACGAATCCTCTGCCGGTCGTCATTCCCTGCCACCGCGTCGTCGGGTCGGATGACGACCTGGTGGGTTACGGTGCAGGAATCAAGACGAAGCAGTATCTGCTGAGGCTTGAAGGCGCGTTGATGCTCTAAAACTTCGCGATACTTTTTTGATGTCGTTACTTGAGTTTTTCTTATGTCTTTTCTCAACGACCTTAACCCCGTCCAACAAGAAGCAGTGAAGGCCGTTAACGGCCCTGTGATGATCATTGCCGGAGCGGGTAGCGGTAAGACACGCGTGCTCACCTATCGCATCGCCTACCTGCTGCACTGTGGCGTGCCGGCGTATCAAATCCTCGCACTGACCTTCACGAACAAAGCCGCTAACGAAATGAAAGAGCGCATCCTGAACCTCGTCGGGGATAAAGCCCGCGAGCTCTGGATGGGAACATTCCACTCGATGTTTGCCCGTGTGCTACGGAAGGAATGTGAACTCCTCGGCTTTACGCGGTCATTCACCATCTATGACAGCGACGACTCCCTCAGCGCAGTCAAAAAATGCATGGCCGATCTGAACATCTCGACACAACAGTACTCGCCTCAGATGATCCGGTCGAGGATCAGCGGAGGGAAGAACCAGCTTATCTCACCCAAGCAGTATGAAGAGTTGGCCCGAGATCTTGTGGACGAAAAAACGGCGAAGGTCTACGCCGCGTATCAGCGACTGCTCGAGCGGAGTAACGCGATGGACTTCGACGACCTTCTCGTCAAACCCATTGAACTCTTCCAGCGTCATCCTGCAGTTCTGGAAAAATACCAGCACCGGTTCAAGTTCGTGTTCGTGGATGAGTTTCAGGACACGAACCGCGCGCAGTACGAAGTCACGAAACTCCTTTCTCAGAAGCATCGCAACATCTGCGTCGTCGGCGATGATGCGCAGAGCATCTACTCATTCCGCGGCGCCGATATCCGCAATATCCTCGATTTTGCAAAGGATTACGAGGACTGCCAGACCTTTCGTCTGGAGCAAAACTACCGCTCTACGAAGACGATCCTTGCCGCTGCCGACCGGTTGATGAAGTTCAACGTCAATCAACTCCAGAAGAATCTCTGGACTGCCAACCCGAAAGGCGAGCAGGTCGTCGTCCTCGAATGCGCAGACGACAAAGACGAGGGGTATCAAATCGTCCAGATCATCGAGGAGGAAAGTCGGAAAAAGAAATTAGACCTCAAAGATTTTGCCGTTCTCTATCGCACGAACGCGCAGTCACGCTCCATTGAAGATGCGCTGAGACGAAGCGGCATTCCATACACCATTGTCGGTGGGACGAGATTCTACGAGCGGAAGGAAATTAAAGATGTGCTTGCTTACCTCCGTCTGCTTGTTAATCCGAATGACGAGGAAAGCCTGTTGCGGGTCATCAACTATCCGGCGCGAGGCATTGGCGAAACGACGCTTGAGCGGCTGCGAGAGTTTGCCCGGCAGCAGAATATCTCGTTGTTCAACGCCTTAGGCCTTGTTAATCAGATCAGGGACATCGCCGACAGGATGAAGCGGGGGCTGAACGAGTTTCGTAGTCTCATCCTCAAGTACACCAACCTGCGATCCCAGATGTCGTTCAGCGAGCTTACGCGTTCATTAGTAGACGAGCTGGGTATCTTGAGAATGCTGAAGGAAGAAGGCACGGCCGAGTCGATGGCACGGTGGGAAAACGTGCAAGAACTGCTCTCGGCTATCTCCGAATTCGCTGCCGAGCGGGAGGATGCTTCTCTCGAATCATTCCTAGAAGAAGTAGCTCTTGTCTCTGACATTGATGAGTGGGAGGGAAACCGCAATGTCGTCACGCTCATGACGTTGCACTCCTCGAAAGGTCTGGAGTTTCCCGTTGTGATCATCGCCGGAGTTGAAGAGGGGCTGTTGCCGTTTTACTCGATGGAGACCTCTGGAGCCGACCTCGAAGAGGAGCGTCGGCTGATGTATGTCGGTATGACGAGGGCGGAGAAGAAGCTCTATCTCACCTGCACGAAACTCCGGTATCGTTTTGGCGAACCGAGTTTTCCGATGAAATCACGGTTTTTGACGGAGATTGGGACGGATGGTGTGATGGAGTTGGAAAGCCCTTCGATCCGGAAGTCGGTTCGTCTCAACTCACCGAAGACCATAGAAACGTCACTGAGCCACCGGAGAAATAACACTCACAGCCGCTCACAGCGGAAGCCGCGAGAGGAAGAATATTTTTCGGACACACTGCATGACTACGAATCTGAATCTCAGGAAGTGCCCGACCTCAAAGAGATCAAAGCCGGTGTGCGTGTGCATCATGAAATTTTTGGTGAGGGAAAGGTTGTGCAAGTCAGTGGCCGCGGAGACCAGAAGAAGGCAACGGTTCACTTTGACGAGTACGGCGTGAAGAATCTTATCCTGAAGTTTGCGAAGCTGAAGGTGGGGTAAAAATCTTTATGATGTTTGAGTGGTAAAGTCAAGCAAACATTCTTTCCTCATGAGGGAAGAAAATGGCTGATACATGCGGTTTTTTTGAGACTGTATTTCTGAGATCATAAGAGCACTTGACACTTTTCCCGATCTTTTGTAACATCCCACCGAGTTCACCGTACATCCACAACCACCGACACACGGTAAGCACCGATGTATCGCACCACCGATCCACTGCGGCGAGTATCTGTTCTCCTGTTCTTTGCGCTGATTTCTACGAGTGTGTTTGGACAGACAACCATTCGTGAACGAGTCGAGATCCAGCCAAGGGTCCAGCAATCAGTCGTTTCCCACAGCAGTTCCTCATCGGTGCTCCATCAAGTCGACGCGACCAAAGCTGCAGTAAGCCTCCCTGGCGTCACCCTCACCGTCACCGGTGTCAGTGTCAGCGTTCCTTCCTTGCCCTTTCCGAGTAATAATGTTGCAGGATTGTATCTTGAGTTGCGGGTTGATGCGAGCGGTGGGGGAGCGTTTCCCCTCAAACGGTATTTTGTGTGTGAAGGGAATGTCACGGAGCAGGGTTTCTCTCTCCCGACACTGGACCTTTCTTCTTGTGGACAAGTGTATGTATTATACAAGGTGATTAGCTGGTCTGGCTTTGCCCGTTGTCATCCACGGGAGAGCCCGTATAAGTTTGCGCTGGCCTCGGTGGGAGGCACCGGTGGAACCTTTACGATCCAAGACACGGTGTTCAATGCGTTTTCCGCACCGGTGCCGGTCTCGGCGACGGTGACCGTGGCAGCAGGGTTGAGGCCCGGGTTTGAGGTCGCCCAGCTGGCAGTGCTGCCGGGGAAGACAACCCTGCAGTGCACGGACAACACGCCGGTCAATGTGACACTAAAGAATGCTTCAGGACAGACAGTAACAATTTGCAGTGGCACGACCTTACAGGCGACGGCGAGCTTGGAAGGCGTCGGGCCGTATGCATTTTTGAGACAGGGCACGCAAGAGGGGCAGACGATCAGGTTTCCGGTGACAGCTTCGAGTTTCTCGTTCACGGCAGTGCTTGATACCTCACGGGGTGTGATCCCGTTGGGGAACCGGCAAGCGACCTTGCGGGTGACGGTGGAGGGAGTCGAGGGCACAGCAAACATCAATCTTACCTGTCCCTACCCGCCGCCTGCAGTGACGATCACACATCCCGCACAGGACACGACGATTGTGTTGACACAGAATAATCAACCTTTGATTATCTTGAAGGAGGAACACTCGCCGACCTCAGGAAAGTTCGAGCCAGTGATCTCATGGCAGCCGAGTCAAACGATGAACACGGCGGAGTATTTTGAGCAGATAGAGGATGGTCTGGTAATTGTTGAGCGTGTAACGGCAACGAATATTGCAGGTATGATTGCGACAGATAGCGTGAAGATCACGCTGAAGAAGAACGTGCTGGACTCGATCATCGTCATTGCAGTGCCGGACACAATCGAGCCGGCGGAGGCGAGTGTGATCAGAGTGATTGCGAAGGACGTCAACAAGAACGATCTTATATTACCCGGTGATACGCCGGTGCAGGTATCGCTCGATATGGAGGGAGCATCATTGGGAAAATTAGAAAGTCCGTCGAGAAGCGGCTCATCCATAATAGCGACATGGGAGGACGTGCATAGCGGTAACGTAAAGTATATTGCCCTTGATGAGCCGCTGCCGCCACCCGCCACAAAAGTCTCCTCGGCATCGAACGGTGTCACAGCAAAAATGGCTCAAACTGATGAGATTCGCGGCCGGGCGGTGATAACGGCGGAGGTGACACATCAGGGAGTAACAAAAAGTAATAGTGATACGGTAGTTGTGAAGGAGCCGATTAAGATTAATTTAAGCTTGGATCGGGAAACGCTGTATCCCACACTTACATCCATGTCATTTGCCAATGAGGGCGGGAATAATAAGACGCAAGTATTCATGAGGCTGACGAGGGGCGATCAGCCGGTTTCCAATCAAGACGTTGAAATAAAGACAGAACCTATCATTCCTTCTGGTGGACATGAAGGCCATCCGGTGTTTCCGGATAATCAGCGCGGTACGTTTTTCTGGAATGGTAAGACAGGGAATCCTCTCACAGTGACGACGAACGAAGGAGGTGAAGTTGCAAACTTGCTGTATACGACAGGCGAGTTTTCAGTCAAGATGAGATTCATAGCCAAACACAAGCAATCCAGAGCAGAGAAAACGCTTGAGAAACAGATCTCGGTTGCCGCATTAACTGAATTAACGGGGAGCAGTTTTGATCTCAAGCATATTGAAAACGAAGTTCAGAGGAAGCATCCGAGGCCGTATTGGGTGGTTCCAGGCATTGATCTATCACTGGAGTTGATTGCCACGGGATATAACAGGCTCTTTCCTGATGGCCCACGTTTAGTGGCAACTGATGCCAGTTTACAGAATGGTGGGAGATATGAGATTCATGGCAATTGGACACATAGAAGTCATTTCTATCATCGCATAGGGTTGGATGTGGATTTAAGAAGCCGGGACATTTTGGATGATCAATTTTCAGACGACAACGGAAATGGATTCTTTGATCCCGGAGAAAAACTAACCGTGGACCATAACAAAAACGGAAAACTGGATCTTCATCGGACGAAGTTAGAGGAGATTCTCAAGAAACGGGTACCGCGTCCCCGTTTTGAACCAACCAAGAAAGACAAAGAAGGCAAAATCATTGTCGTTGAACATTATCATTTATACTTTTGGAATGAGTGAACTATGAAAAACCTAATAATAATAGTCGGCTTGGCGGCCTTCCCCTTAATCGCGCAAACAAAACCTGATACTTTATTCTTCGATCCCTCCACTGGAAACTATATAATCAAATACATTGGCGATGAGGACACTCTTGTCACGGTTGTGTTCGAGCCTGCCACTAAGATCAATCCGTTATTGGTGGCTGAAGTTCGTTTCTCTAGTAAAGGTGATACATTAATATATGAGTACAAAGTAACCAATCAAAAGGATGGACGACAACGATTGCAATACTTTGAATTGGAATACGGTGCTGATTTCATTGACGAAACAGATAACAGATGGAGCAGGGGGAAAATAACGACGCCAGTACTGGAAGGGAATAGAATAAAGAATGTTGAAACCAACCGTTACCTCTGGGCTGGTGGAATTGGTATGGGACTTGGTATCTCGGCTGAGGGCTTTCGAATAAAAAGTGTAGGACTCCCAGCGATTGTTAATGCCTACTTCCAAGGGAATGTCCCGATGACACCCTTTCCAGATGGTGGTCCACCCCCTGAGCTTGACCGGCAAATTGCGAAGTTGGAAGTTTTTCCAGCAAACCGTGTGATACGAAAAACCATTGGCCCGGTTGTACCGCCGGAACCTTTTATCTCCCTCGCCTTCCTCGACACCCTCGTCAGCTACAAACACCAAGCCTTTGCCTTAGGCTGGATCAAAAACCAAGGCATCGTGCAGAGTTTAGATGCTAAGCTTGAGAACGCCCAAGCCCAACTCCAACGCAACAATAAAACCGCTGCCAGGAACATCCTGCAAGCCTTCGTCAATGAAGTCGAAGCACTCTGGAAACAGGAACGCCCACCCTACGGCGGCAAACAGATCACCAGCGAGGCTTACGCCCTGCTCAAGTTTAATGGAGAGTATTTGATCTCGAAACTGTAGGTCGAACTGTCCGTTCGACCACGGAGG
>DATLYT010000092.1:0-5937 GCA_035574455.1 Bacteroidota bacterium | reverse complement strand
TGATGAGTTGAAGTCGGTCCCCAACGACCAAAAGCCGGCTATCGGAAAAGCGCTCAACGAACTTCGGAGTTTTGCCCAGTCGAGCTATGACGAAGCCAAACTCCGAATCGAGCAATCAGCCCTTCGTCGTGAAGCGCGGTTCGATGTCACGCTCCCCGGTCGGCCGATTCCCGTTGGAACGAAGCACCCTATCACGAGAACAATCGAAGAGATTGTCGGTATTTTCAAGGGAATGGGGTTTACCGTTGCTACGGGTCCGGAGATTGAAACGGACTACTACAATTTTGAAGCGTTGAACTTTCCGCCGGAACATCCTGCTCGCGATATGCAGGATACATTCTTTCTCGCGAAGGACATTCTTCTGCGCACACACACTTCGCCTGTTCAGATTCGGTACATGGAAACACATAAGCCTCCTGTGCGCGTTGTTATCCCCGGTCGGGTCTATCGAAACGAAACGGTGAGCGCGCGGAGCCATGTGCTGTTTCATCAGGTCGAGCTTCTCTACGTGGACAAGGGTGTTTCCATGGGCGATTTGAAAGGCACACTGGTCGCGTTTGCCAAGCAATTTTACGGCAGCAGTGTGAAGTACAAATTCCGACCGACGTTTTTTCCGTTCACGGAGCCAAGCGCCGACCTGTACATCACTTGTATTATCTGCAACGGCAAGGGATGCCGCATGTGCAAAAATGCTGGATGGCTTGAAATTTTGGGGTCGGGAATGGTGCATCCCCATCTTTTCAAGAATGTTGGTTATGACCCCGAGAAGTATACCGGTTTTGCGGCAGGCATGGGAGTTGAGCGTATCGCGATTCTACGCCATGGTATTGATGACATTCGGCTGTTCACGGAAAACGACCTTCGCTTCTTGCGCCAATTCTAACTGACCTATGCGGATTTCTCACCAGTGGCTTAAAGAGTATATCGATTTCAAGCTCACACCCGAAAAGCTTGCCGAGGGGCTTTCCATGCTCGGTCTCGAAGTCGAAGGTTATGAGCGGCTCGATGAACAATTTCGGCATATGGTTGTTGGCGAAGTTGTCGAACGCGCCAAACATCCGAATGCGGATAGACTGACACTCTGTAGAGTCAATATCGGAAAAGAAGTACTCGACATTGTCTGCGGCGCTCCGAACGTTGCAACGGGCCAGAAAGTAGCCGTAGCGTTAGTCGGTGCGACCATTCCTCACAACCAACATGATCCTGACGGCAGGCCTTTTGTGCTAGAGCGGGCGAAGATTCGCGGTGTTGAATCCAATGGAATGATCTGCTCGGCGTACGAGCTTGGTCTTGGCGATGATGCCGACGGTATCCTTGTGCTCGATGGAAAGGCAAAAGTCGGCATGCCTCTTGCGCAGTATCTTGGCAAAACCGATGTCGTGTATGAGCTCGAGATCACCGCCAACCGAGGAGATTGGCTCAGTCACTTTGGAGTTGCGCGCGAAGTCGGGGCGATGATCGGCAAGCGCATGCGTAAACCGGAGATGAAGTTGCGGGAAAGTAACGAACGGACATCATCGATTGCGAAAGTAAAAATCGTCGATACAAAGGGCTGCCCGCGATATTCTGCACGCGTGCTCCGTGGGGTTCGGGTTCACACGTCGCCCGCGTGGTTACAAAACCGTCTCAGTGCCGTTGGCCTTCGGCCAATCAACAATGTCGTGGACGTGACAAACTATGTCATGTATGAGACGGGTCAACCGCTTCATGCGTTCGACCTCGATAAACTTGCCGGTCGCACCATCATCGTACAGCGGGCGAAGGAGGGAGAGAAATTCATTACGCTCGATGGAAAAGAGCGAGTGCTGCGTTCAACGACGCTGATGATCTGCGATGCTGAAAAGCCGGTCGCAATCGGTGGAGTGATGGGCGGCGCAAATTCCGAAATCAGTGAAGCTACGACAACGATCCTCTTGGAGAGTGCCTATTTTGACCCCGCCAGTATCCGTCGTACCTCTAAAGACCTCGGCCTATCAACGGACGCCTCGAAGCGATTCGAACGCTCCACAGACATTGAAATGACGACGTATGCCTTGGATCGTGTCGCCCAGTTGCTCCAGCAGATATCGGGAGTAGAGGTTCTTCGTGGTATCATCGACATCTATCCCAAAAAACGGAAGAAGACGGTTATTCCTCTTCGCACAGCACGGGTGAACAGTGTGTTAGGTACTTCGCTGAGTCCCAAGCAGATCCAATCCTATCTTGAGCGATTGGAACTATCATGCAGAGTGGGGCCAAAAGATACGCTTTTGGTAACAATTCCGTCTTTTCGGTCCGACCTCGCCGAGGAGATTGATCTTATTGAAGAAGTTGCGCGTATTTTCGGTTACAATAACATTGAGACGAAAACGCACGCGTACGTCCAGTTCTCAACAGAAACCGTTACGCAAGCTATTCAAGATGAACTGCGTTCGCATTGTGTTGGTGCCGGGTTTAATGAAATTCTCAACAACAGCCTGCTCGACGCTCGCACGACGGCCATTGCTGGCGAACCGGCCATTAAAATTCTTAACCCCGTCAGCGCCGACATGGCCTACCTGCGTACAAGTCTTGTTCCCGGCTCACTCCACGTTGTTCGCCGCAATCAATTCCAGAACCAGAAACAGCTTCGCTTGTTTGAAATAGGTAATGTCTTTCTGTTCAAAGAGGGGAGTGATCCGAACAAGTTTGAATCGTACCGCGAGGAAGAAAGGCTCTTATTACTGTTGAACGGAGAACAGACCCCACGTAGTTACGGGGTAACTCCGCGTCAGTACGATTTCTTAGACCTGAAAGGTGAGGTACAGGCGCTGCTTTCCAAGTTTTCGCTTGACAAAGCCTCTTTTATTTCTTATGATACCCACAAAGCTTTAAGTGAAGATTGTGTAGCCATTGAAATCAATGGCACTTATGCAGGGTACCTTGGGAGAGTCAGACGAGACGTTGCTCAAGCGTTTGAGATTGAAGGCGATGTGTTTGTGTGTGAGCTGAACACAGCAGTGCTCGATACGTATTGGGTCAGGTCTCGAAAATTCAAAACGCTTCCGAAGTATCCCGTAGTAACACGAGATTTGGCGTTCATTGTTGATCAGCATCTTCCCCAAGGCCAAGTAGAGAAAGCGATCAGAGAGTCCGGTGGGGCGACGCTCCAAAACGTTACTCTCTTTGACATGTATGTTGGGGAACAGGTCGGGGCTGGGAAAAAGAGCTTAGCGTACGCATTAGAATTTCAGCCGCATGACCGAACACTGACGGTCAACGAGATTGAGGGGATGGTTTCGCGAATTGTTGCTCACGTTGAACGTTCGTGCAATGCGACGCTCAGAGCGACGTCATAAGTGGTCGATGCGCCGGAGGACAAAGGAGTCCGTCATTGCCTGAAACGCACGTGGAGCCGGTCGTGGTGAGCGAACGAGACATGCAAACGCTCGAGGCTTCTCTGGAGAAACTCTGGGAGAAGGCGCGGCGAGTTTCCGATTTATTGCTCCGCTTCAAAGAGGAGAATCGCGAGCTCAAGATCAGAGTACAGGAACTTGAGCGGCAGGAGGCACAGTTGAAATCGGATCTCCGGGCGCGGGAGCAGGAATTGGAACGTATTCGGGCGGAGATGATCCGCCTGCAATCGAACGGGAGCCAGATGTTCTCACAAGAAGAAAAGGAGGAACTTAAACGGAGGATTAAAGACCTCATCAGTAAGATTAACACGCGGTTGTAACGAAAGTGTTGAACGGCTTGTCAGGTAGCGTTCCAGAAACGACGACATACGATGATTGACCAGCAGGAGTCTATGAACGGTAAAAGCATAAAAGTCAAAATCTTCGGGTCGGAATATCCGCTTCGTGGCGAGAACGAAGAGATGACGAAGAAAATTGCCACTTACGTGGATACGATGTTGAACAAAATCCATGATAAACTCCCTGAGCAGCCGCCCCTGACGGTGGCGGTCCTCTCAGCCCTCAACATCACCGAAGATCTCATGAAGGAGAGAGACAGCAACGAACGAGCGATGAACCATTTCGAAACAGAGTTGACGAAGCTTTCGAACTATCTCGATAATTGCTTAGCGCTGGAGTCTGAACAGTCGACGACGATGTCGTAACCTCTGGAGCGTTCTTTTCCATAAGGTGCGCGATGAACGAGAAGAAGAATCCGCACCGTCAGCCGTAATCAAATTTATTAAAGAACCTGACAAGTCTTAATAACTTGGGAGCTTGACTCAGGAAGCGTGGAGCACATGCCACATCCAGTCACGATTTCAATTGTGATGGGATGCCCAGCGACGACTCTCAATCTTCGAGTTGAGACGAGCGGGAGGTGGAAGCGTGAAACGCTTCGGCAGGCACCCACCGTGTAATGAATCGAGGTTCTTTCAATACACGTTGATTTTCGGCTGACGAGTGCGGTTTTTTATTTCTCATGGCGTGTCCGTGAGAACGGAGGAGATGCTATGATGGAAATCTATATACTGATTCCGATGGTGATCCTTACCCTGGGGCTTGGTTTTGCTGCCGGGTGGTATTTGAACGCCCGGACAGGGCAGAATAAGATCATCAGCGCCGAAGAGCGTGCCAAGCGCATTATTGAAGAAGCTGAGCGGGACGCAAACACGCTCAAAAAAGAAAAGATGCTGGAGGTCAAGGATGAGTGGTATAAGAAAAAGAAGGAATTTGAAGCTGAAGTCCAGTCGAAACGGAACAAGTTAGAAGCGTTCCAGAAGCAGCTTGTCAACCGTGAGGAGAACCTCGAACGCAAATTGGATTTACTGAATAAGAAGGAGAGCGCCCTGCAGGCGTTAGACCGAGAGCTGCAGGAAAGGAAAAAGAAACTCGAAGAGAAAGATCAGGAGCTCACCCGACTTATTGAAGACCAAAACGTTCGCCTTGAACGGACCTCTGGCCTGAGCCGTGAAGAGGCGAAGAAGTACCTGATCGACAACATGACAGAGGCGGCAAAGTCCGAAGCGCTCCAGACGCTCAAGGATATTCGGGACCGAGTGAAGGAAGAGGCGCGTCGGGAAGCGACCAAGGTCATTATCCAGGCGATTCAACGCACGGCAGCAGACCACACGGTGGAAAACACCGTCAGTGTCTTGAATCTCCAGAGCGACGAAATGAAGGGCCGTATTATCGGACGTGAGGGACGCAATATCCGGGCGTTTGAGGCGGCGACGGGTGTTGACGTGATTGTTGATGATACGCCCGAGGCAGTCATCCTCTCTGGCTTTGATCCTTTCCGGCGCGAGGTGGCGCGTCTTTCGTTAGAGCGCTTGGTTGCCGATGGTCGTATTCACCCTGCTCGTATCGAAGAAGTTGTCGACAAAGTGCGAAAGGAGCTTGAAGAGGAAGTCCTGCGTACCGGCGAGAACGCTTTGCTCGAAGTCGGCTTGCACGGGGCTCATCAGGAAATCATCAAGCACGTCGGCCGCATGAAGTATCGCTCGAGCTACGGCCAGAATCTTCTGCAGCACAGTATCGAAGTGGCGATGTTGATGGGCGTGATGGCGTCAGAATTACGCCTGGATCCGGTATTAGCCAAGCGAGCTGGCTTACTACACGACATTGGTAAGACTGTCGACCGCAGCGTAGAGGGTCCACATGCACTCATTGGTATGGAGCTGTGCAAGAAATACAATGAGCATCCGATTGTTTGTAACGCTGTCGGCTCGCACCACGAGGATATCCCGATGGAACATCCGATTGCTGCTCTTGTCCAGGCGGCAGACGCTATCAGCGGTGCACGACCGGGTGCGCGGCGTGAATCGGTTGAAGAGTACATCAAACGGCTTGAAAAACTCGAGCATATTGCGAAATCATTCGACGGCGTAATCAATACCTACGCGATTCAAGCGGGGCGCGAGGTGCGTGTCATTGTCAATTACGAAAAATTGGATGACGCTGCCGCCGACCAGCTCTCGCACGACATCGCCAATAAGATTCAACAGGAGATGGAATACCCCGG
>DATLYT010000091.1:0-7179 GCA_035574455.1 Bacteroidota bacterium | reverse complement strand
TTGGAGCAAAGTACCATTAACCGCAAGGAGTGTACGTTATGAACATCCTCACACAACGAGTCACGCGAACACTGTTTGTCTTCGCGCTCGTAGCTTGCAGCCTGAGCGTTGCCTCCGCACAAGCTACACGAGTAGACATTGACGTTAGGCTTCCCAACTACGATGTCATCTATGTTTCCGACATGATCGATGCCGCCACCGGCTCAATCTCTAACGCCATTCCCAATGTTTCCTTTGGGTTGACGACCTCGCCCCCGGGATCATCGGCCCGCGTTTTTATGAAAATCGTTGCGAAGATTCAATTACGAGGCGATGCCATCCCGTCGGATCTCGTCAATGCTGAAACGTACCCCTTCGACCTAAATGGCACCATCCTCATCTCTTCGCGCGACCTTGCGCGCGGTTCTTCGGGATCGGTGCGGGTTAATCCTACATCCGTGCGGAAAAATTCAACGCTCGAGACACGCTTGAAAGACCATATCCTGAACTTCCCGACTGCTCCTGTAGGAACGTACACGCTCCAGATTGAGGTGTTCAACGCCCTTGGGGGTAATCGATTGGGTGCTCAAACACAAACCGTCGAGGTCAAAAATGCTTCTCCCGCTGAAGTTTCCATCACTCTTGTGGAACCACAAGACGGCGCAGTGCTCGGAACCGTGCTTCCGACGTTTTCCTGGACTGCCGAAAAGCCGACAGCCCGGTTAAAAGTCTACGAGAAGCTTCCGCAACATCAGTCCGCACAAGATGCTACGACGGGTATTCCCCATCTTGATGTTGAGGTTACTGGATCAACATTTGTCTATCCGCCAACAGCCCGAAAGCTCGAGCCCGGCAAGAGTTACTACTGGTTTATCGAATCGGTGGTCTCAACCAACAGAGGTAACCAGACGAAACAGAGCGAGATCCGCATGTTTCGAATTCTCTCGACCGATGTCTCCGTCGTTCTTCAAATGCTCGAGCGGCTCTTCTCGGCCTATGGAGGAGATCTTGCCTCCACATTAGCCTCAATGCAGAATATGGGTCTTCAACTCACGGGTGAGATTACGAAGGATGGCGTACGCATCACCCGCGAGGAGGTTGCGCGACTTTTTGATCAATTTCTGCGCACGAACACTCAGCTGCAAGTACGAGTTGAATAATCATTCTAACGATTGTCGAAGGAGTTTATCATGAACAGGAAAAGCATTCTCTTGATTATCGTCGTGCTCAGTGCATTGATCGTGAGCCCTGCCTGGAAACAGCAGCAGGATACGCGCTCCATTGCAGCCTATATTATCAAGGTGAAAAATGACGTCACCAAAAAAACGGAAACAACGGGCTGGCAGCGGGCGATTTTGGGTGATCAGTTAAAGGACGGCCATCTTGTAAGAACGGATCCTGGGTCGCTGGCTCTTATCCGGTTTGCGGACGAGACAAAGCTGCTTGTTCGGGAGAAGACGGAGGTAGAAATAAAAGGAAAGGTTCAGGGCAGGCAGATACTTGACCGGAATGTGCATACGACGCGCGGACAGATCAGTTTCGACGTCAAGAAACAGGAGAAGGAGGCGTTTCGCTTTTCGTCCCCAATCTCCGTCGCATCCATCCGCGGCACCAACGGTGCCTATACCCGACAGGATGAGATAAACACCGACATGCTGACCATTGGGACTGGTTTAGCGACGTTTACCAATCTCGTTTCCAACCAGTCGACTGACGTGTCCAACAACCAGACCGGGATTGCCGACGGACAGGGAAACCTGTCGGTGCGTCAGTCCACACCACAAGAACAAGCCCTGAGCAGCACCAACGTCCCCTCAGAAGATGAGACGGTTCAACCCGGCGGCCAAGCGGGGGGCAAGAAGCGACATGAGCTTCGCTTTTCCGCGGAAGATCGTCAGGGTAACAAGAAAACTATCGTGATTGTCTGGGAGGAATAGCAGGAATTCCTGAACATCTCCTAACTTGATTCCTATACCTACTTTTCCTACATTGGCGGCGGGATGGAAATTCTTCCCGCCGTTTATTTTTTTCTTCCCAAATCCTACATCCAATTTGGTGAGCACCATGAAAACCCTTCCTCGCATGTTGCTTCTTAGTGTATTCGCACTTGTCGGTGTGTCTGTTGTTGTCGCGCAGACCACTCCGCTGATCACAAGAGTTACCATTCCCCAAGCATTCGAGAAGCGTGCGCTTTCGGTAAGCGCCGAGATGTCTAAAAGCACGGGAGTCTCTCGCGTGCTCTTGTATTACCGTCCGTACGGCGAAAGTGAATACAAGGAGTTGGAGATGCTGATCGCGGGCCGCGTTGCAACGGCGACTATTCCTGATGTGGCGGTGCTCCCCCCGTACGTCGAATACTACATCGAAGCTCGTCTCGACGACGATAAGACGGAGACCTATCCGGTGCAGAACGCTCAGGCAAATCCCCAGCGCATTGCCGTGAAAGCTGCTGACCCAAAAGACCTCGAGGTACGCATTTTGAGCCCCGAGCCTGGTGAGACCGTTAACATTGAAGAGCTCGTCGTTGCCATCTCCTTTTTCTATGCAAGCGACAACATCAAGCCGGACGCGACTAAGATCTTTTTAGATGGAACCGATGTGACGAGGAATGCTGTGCTCTCGGATGATGTACTTCTCTATTCTCCAAAAAGCGCAGGACAAACCATAAGCCTCGGCAGCCATCGTCTTCGAATCGAGCTGTACGACACCCAGGGAAAACTCTACCACACGCTCGAATCAAGCTTCAATATTTCTACGGCGGCGGCCATTGCGGCAGAACAGGAGCGACTTCGGGCGTTGTTTGACGGGCAAGCAGAGTATCGGAATGAGAATATCCAGAGCATCGGAACTAACACCACCTACATCCGCGGGGACCTGCGGTTGAACGGAACGTACGGCTGGCTTGGTTTTGGTGCAACGACCCATATCGATAATCAAGAAGATCCAAGCCGACAGCCGCAGAATCGCTATCTTCTCTACGGCAACACCAGCATCCTGAGCATCCAGGTGGGCGACGCCTACCCGAAATTCCCCAGCTACATCGTCAGCGGCAAGCGAGTGCGTGGCGTCTCCGGCAACTTGCGGCTTGGCTTCTTCAATCTTGACGTCTCCCTGGGCGAAACCAATCGTTCTGTGGAGGGAACGCGGCTGTACGACACGACGTACACAGACAGCTCGGCAGCAGCATCTCGACCCACAAACTCTTCACACCTTTCCGGGCTACGTTATACGATTTTCCAGCCCGGCACATTCCAGAGAGATTTCTTTGCCATCAGGCCAAGTTTTGGAAGCGGCGAAAATTTCCAGTTGGGTTTTACCTACCTCAAGGCCAAAGACCAGACCGGCTCGATCAAGTACGGTACCTTCCCTGAAGAGAACCTTGTGGTGGGAACCGACCTGATGTTCGCCTTCGACGACCAGCGCATCAAGTTCGAAACTCAAGCCTCGCTTTCCATCAAGAACACCGACATTTCGAAGGGAAACATCAGCGATGAAGAGCTGAAAAACCTGAAGCAAGAAGATGCAGACAACATCAGAAAAATCCGCGACGCCGCGAGTTCGTTTATTACAATCAACCAGAATCTTTTCCCCTTGAATCCTGTCGGTGATGGGCTGCCGGGTGTTTCGTACGAAGGGATCCTTTCCTTGAACTACCTCAACAATTACATTCGCGGATCGATTTTCAAACGGGGCGCTGCGTATAGTTCCTTTGGAAACGAATTTTTGCAGTCGGATATCAAGGGCTTCAACATTTCCGATAGAATTCGCATGTTCAATAACAAGCTGTTTTTGAGCATCTCGTACGAAAAACGCAACGATAATACCGCCAACAATAAGATTGGAACGACAAACTTCGATTTCTTCAATTCTACGATCACGGTCATTCCTGGGGTTGATTTACCGTCCTTTACGGTTGGCTATGGTATCAACAACCAGGTTAGCGACAACAAGATTTCTCGATACGACCTTGCAACGAACCGGTCGGGATTGTCTTCCGCGGATTCTTCAGCCCTGGCCAACGCGCGTTCCAGTGCTATCGATAATGCTACCAACCAACTGTACCTGGCAGCGAACTACGACTTCGACGCTGGTGCTCGCCAATCGCTCTCCTTCAGCCTCAGCACCACGAACCGAAAGGACAATACGCTGTACAAACGTGACCAGACCAACATGAATTTGCAGGTCTCTCTGACAACGTCATTCAGTCCGATGCTGCAAACGACCGTTGCATATCTGCTCAGCCAGAACGAAAACAAGAACCAGCTGTTCACGGCAAGCGGGAGAGACAGCACACTTCAAACGACAACGGTTGATTACTCTTCGGTATCTCTCGCGCTGCTCTTTCGCCTGTTTGACGAGCGGCTGCGGATTCTGGCATCGGCAAGCCCCACGTTCGGTGAGTTCAACCGCACCATTGCACGTGCCGGCATCGACTACTCTCTCACGGAGCAGCATGTGCTGGCCTTCACGTTTGACTTTATCCAGAACTCGGGCGCCAAGGACGATACCATCGGAAGCTTGATCTACCGATTCAGTTTCTAGGAAACCCTCCATGGCCTCAGAGACCAAGAAGCTTGTCTCACTCCTCACCAAGCTCGGCATCGGCTTAGGAATTGGGCTGCTCGTCGCGCTGCTGACACAGGACTGGATCTTTGAGATCACCCTTCTCAAAGATGTCGAGCAGCTGACAACAGATTATCGATTCCGGGAACGCTACAAGCTCGTCACACAGGGCAACCCGGAACAATACCGGGAGGATTTCAGGGCCAAGTCTTCTGTCATCATCGTGAGTATCGACAACTCCGACCTGAAGGCCATGCCCGACCGGTTCCCTTTCTGGCGACATTACTATGCTCACCTGATTGAAAATCTGAACCGCGCCGGGGCGAAAGTCATCGCGTTCGATCTCACCTTTACGTCTCCCACGCTGCAGGATTCCATCCTGAGTGTCGCTTTACAGAAACACACCAACGTCGTCCTCGCCGTGAACAAACCGGAAGAGGGTGTCAGCGGCCTCTATCAGATTCGCTCGACGGATGAAAACTTCGGCAACATCTTCTTCAACGACAATCGACGGCAGGTTGGCATCGTCAACGTTCTGAAGGATCGAGATGATGTGGTTCGGTCGTACACTCCGATGTATCTCGTGGGTGAGGACCTTGTTCCAACCTTCGCATTCGCGACGCTTGCGCAGTACTACGGCCTTCCACCGATGAGCACAGCCAGTATCGACGGCAACGCATTTGTTTTCCACAACCATCGTATCCCTCGTTACACAACGACATCGTTTCTCCTGAGCTACTATGGGCCGGTGGAGACTTTTCGCTACGTTCCGTTCCAGCAAGTGATTGACGACTCCACTTTTTGGACGAAGGATGAGCTTGAGATTGAGGAGCCGATCGACCAGTTCGATGAGAATACGATGAAGCTGTTCAAAGATAAGATTGTTCTCATCGGGTCGAAAATGCCGGAGGAACGCGACTATCACGCCACACCGATGTTGAACCCCGATGGCCAAAATATTATGCACGGAGTGGAGATTCACGCGACCGCCATCCAGAATGTTATCGATGGCGCCCACATTGCTCCGGCTGATAGGAACGTCGAATTGGGGTTTATTCTCCTTCTGTCGCTCCTCGCATTTGTCGGCCTGTTGCAGCTGAAGCAGATTAAATTCCGTTTTGCGTGGATTATTGAAATGATCGCTGTGGTCATCACGCTCGGTTTGATTTTCGGCATTTTCCAGTTCTCCGTGCTTGCGTTCACCAACGGCAATTCGTACATCAATATCGTCAATCCTTCGCTCGCCGTCGTCTTCTCGTACGTCGGCACGATTGTCTATCAATACCTCTCCGAGCGACAACAGAAAGCACTCATTAAGAACGTGTTCAGCCATTACATCAGCCCGGCGGTGGTGAACGAGCTGGTGGCGAACCCGGAAAAGGCAGCGCTCGGCGGAGATAAGCGCGAGTTAACAGCGTTCTTTTCGGACATCGCCGGTTTCACGACGATTTCAGAATCCCTCACCCCGGAGAAGCTCGTCGAGCTTCTCAACGAGTATCTTGATGAGATGACCGAGATCATCATCAAGACGGGTGGAACGCTGGATAAGTACGAGGGTGATGCCATTATGGCCTTCTGGGGCGCGCCGATTCCACAGAAAGACCACGCCTACCGTGCCTGTCAAGCGGCATTAGAAATGCAGAAGCGGCTGAACGAAATGCGGCCCGAATGGAAAAAACGCGGCAGGCCGGAGCTGGAAGTCCGTTGCGGCTTAAATACCGGCTGGATGATTGTCGGGAATATGGGCGGTAAGGATCGGTTCGATTACACCATCATCGGTGATAGTGTGAACCTCGCTTCGCGCCTCGAGGGGGCGAATAAGCAATACAACTCGAAGATTATGATCAGCGAGTTCACGTACAAGCATGTGGAAGGAAAAGTCACCGTGCGCGAGCTTGACCTGATTCAGGTGAAAGGAAAGACCGAGCCGATCAAAGTGTACGAACTCCTCGGCCTGTCTGATCTCCAGCTCACGCCCGAACAAAAAGAAGCGATGGAACTGTACCAGGAGGGCCTGAAGCTGTACCGCTCGCGCAATTGGGAAGAGGCAATTGCGTACATGAATCAAGCGTTCCAACTTGACCCGACTTGCTACGTCGCGCAGGTCTACGCTCAACGAGCGTCCCTGTATCAGCTCAATCCACCACCCGAAGAGTGGAATGGCGTGTTCGTCATGACGACAAAATAATCGTATCGGTAAACCTCCCGGGCTTTACTCTGAACCGCTTGTGATAAGCCGGGGAGGTTTTTCGCGTTTATGGACATCCTGAACCGCCTGCCCGCCGACCGCTTCCGCACGGTTGATGACCTTCTCGCATTCATCTCGATTTACGACGATACGCGGCGCACTCGCGCCTACCTCAGGCTACTCCGCAAACACCGCCGTTTCATTCAAGGCGCTGTTTGTGTCGAAGGTGGTGCCGGCCTTGCCCTTTTTTCCATTGAAATGGCACGCTTAGGCGCCCGCAAAGTCTACGCTGTCGAGCAAAACCCGCTTCTCGCCAAACTTGCTCAGCAGCGCATCGACCAACAGCCCAAGCGGGTGCGCGAACGAATTGAGCTGGTGAATACACCTCTCCAACATTTTCGCCCCCATGAACACATCGACGTCCTCGTACACGAATTCTACGGCCAGTT
>DATLYT010000090.1:0-10910 GCA_035574455.1 Bacteroidota bacterium | reverse complement strand
GGTCGGTTCTCCTGCCAGCAGACAACGCCGGGGAGCGTTTCCACCTTACGGATCGTCCGAAGTTGGGAGCGGTGGAATTTCTCAATGTTCGCGGCTGCTGTGTTCAGTGCAGTAAGAGTTTCGTCTGACTGCCTCGCTCGTGCGCGTTGAATTTCTTCTTCTGGCACCCTCCACGTAGAGGGTGAAACGCCATCAAACTGCGCAGTATACATCTTGAGCGCTTCATCCTTCCGCTGTTTAACGTTCAGGCAGATTTCTTCGGCCGCACGCCGAACGTCGGGAGAAAAAACTCCACCCCGACGCAAGAGTTGCTGATATTGGTTTTGCGAGAGCTCCTGGAAGTAGTATGTTTTCATTTGATGATGGTCTCGATCGGGACGACGATAATATCACTCGCGCCGGCTTGCTTAAGTCGCTCCATCACATCCCAAAACACATCTTCAGCAACGACGGAGTGGAGTGCAACCATGCCTTGCTCAGCGAGGGGGACAATCGTTGGACTCTTGAGTGCCGGAATGATCTTCTTCAATTGGGGCACGGCAGAGAGTGGAGCGTTGAGCATCATGTAGCGCTTTCCGCGGGCTTGGAGACTACCAGAAATTCGGATAAGTAGCCGTTCAATGAGAGCTTTCTTTTCACGATCCACAACAGCATCCGGGTTCGCGATGAGGATGGCCTCCGACTGAAGCACGGTAAAAAGGGGCTTGAGGCCGTTGACTCGTGCCGTTGTGCCGGTGGAAATGATATCGCAGATCGCGTCGGCAACGTCCAGCGTGGGAGCAAGCTCCACGGTCCCGCTCAGTTCGATAATGTCGGCTCGTACGTTTCGCGAGCGGAGAAATTGCCTCAACGTGTGTGGATATGTTGTGGCGATCCGCTTTCCCTTCAAGTTACGAATCGATCTGATGGATGAGCGCACAGGCACGCTGATCATGAGTCGGCAGGCGCCGAAGCCTAGGCGATCGAGAATCTTCACACGAGCTTTCCGCTCGGTGACCACATTCATGCCGACGATGCCAAGATCGGCGACACCGTCCTGCACGTATTCAGGGATGTCGTCATCCCGCAGGGCGAGAATGTCGAGGTCGAAGTTGCGCGAGGGAGAGTAGAGACTGTTCTTTTGGAACTCGAACTCCAGCCCGCAGGAACGGAGAAGGCTGAGCGAATCGTCCGTCAATCGACCGTTCTTCTGCAGGGCAAGTTTGAGTCGTCCATTCGTAGCAAGCATGTGCTTTACCTTAGTAAAGTATCTTCATAAAAAAAATTAGCCGACCTTCTTTGTACGTCGCAGCATGAGCGCATAGCCGCCTTTCCCGCGTTTCAGCCATTTATGGACGCGGGCGATGGTTCGGGAGCTCAGGCCGGTTTCCTTTTCGATTGTTGTGTAGGGAATGCCTTTGGCTAACATTTGAGCCGCCTTCCATCGTTCGGTCATCTCGCGGATCTCTGTCTCCGTCAACAGGTCACGAAAAAACTTCTCGCACTCTTCCACCGTCTGCAACTGCAGGACAGCTTCATAGAGGTCTGCTATATCCCGAGAGCTGGGGCGTTTCATGCTTTACTAGGGTAAAGCATACGAAGGTTTGGGGTGAATGTCAAGAGCGTGAGCAAAGATTTTTTAACCCAGCAAGAATATCCAGAGATTCGTTTTTAGACGAAAAAAGGGACTTTTGTGCTTGTCATTCAGCAGCCTTTTTTCTACCTTATGCCCGCATGATTACGTTTTCCGACATCGAACAAGCCTATAGCGTCCTCCAGCCGGTGGTGCACAAAACACCGCTGTTGCGGTCGCAGACGTTCAACCGAAGGAGTGGCAACGAGGTTTTCCTGAAGGCGGAAAACTTCCAGCGTGCCGGGTCGTTCAAAATTCGTGGTGCTTACAACAAGATCGCGTCGCTCAGTGCGGAAGACCGACGCCGGGGAGTCGTGGCACATTCGTCGGGCAATCACGCCCAGGGTGTTGCACTGGCGGCACGACTGCTTGGTGTCAAAGCCACGGTTGTTATGCCGAAGGGGTCTGTGCCGAACAAGGTCGAGGCAACAAAGGCGTACGGCGCCGAGGTGGTGTTTAGTGAAGATTCCTCGGATGCGCGGGAACAGTTGGCGAAGCAGTTAGAACGCGAGCATGGCTTCGTGCCTGTGCCGCCGTTCGACGACGATCGGATCATTGCCGGGCAGGGAACCGCGATGGTGGAAGTCGCGCAGGACCTCAAAGAATTGGACTACCTCTTTGTGCCGGTGGGAGGTGGCGGGTTGATTGCCGGAAACGCTATCGCAGCGAAGCACTTCTTTCCGAGAGTCAGGGTAATTGGCGTCGAGACAGAACCAGCCAATGACTGCTATCAAACGTTTCGCCAGAAAAAGATCGTCCGCATTAACCCGCCCAAAACGATTGCCGACGGGATGAGGACGCAAGCCATCGGTGAACGGAACTTTGAAGTGATCATGAACTTCGTCGATGATGTGATCACGGTAACCGATGACCAGGTTATGGCGATGATGCGATTCTTTCTTGAGCGGATGAAAGTCGTCGTGGAGCCGACGGGTGCGGTAGCGCCGGCGGCAATGTTCCACAATGTTCTGGGATTAACGGGGAAAACCATCTGCGCCATCATCAGCGGTGGAAACGTCGACCCCAACTTCCTTAAACAGATCCTCTAACCGGTATGACGCTCCAGCAGTATCTTTCCTACATCGCCTACATGGTTAACAGTACTGAGTTCCTGTTTCAACAGATACCGGAAGAAAAGATTGATTGGAAACCGACGGAGAATTCCTTCACGATCGGTCAACAATTGGCTCACATGGTAGGGGCGTTCGAAGTCTACGCACGCGGGATGACAACAGGCGATTGGGGGGTTAAATCCATGCGTGAACGGTTCTTGCAAAACCGTCGAACACCTTCGATAACCGTATCAGAGGCCATCCGTCTGCTGCACGCAAACCACGATGAATTCCGTCGGCGCATCGGCAGCCTGAGCGAGGAAGAGTTCCTCCGCGGAGAGCTTGAGACCCCACAGCTCGGCGGTCGCTTTCCCCGCTGGCGTATCGGAATGTTGTTTATCGAGCACCACCTGAACCACAAGGCTGAGCTCTTCATGTATTTGAAACTCCTTGGCATCAAAGTCAACTCCGGCCATCTCTACCGCGGCGGAGCGCTCTGAGGTCTTCATCCGATCACTTCCCCTTGACTCTGTTCCTGTCGCTCTTCTTATTTGTGTGACCCCAAATAGGAGGGAAGTGCCATGCCGCCCCTTATCATTGTTGTTCTCCTCATTCTTTCAACAAATCCCATGCGCGCACAGCGGTTTCCCGACCGCTGGTTCACCATCAATCCTTTGATGAACACGCTTCACCCCACACGAGAAGGAGAATGGAGCTGGATGCATTCGAGTGGTGGCTGGGGAGAATTTGGTGCCTACCGGCTCGTACGAGATGCCGAGCACGCGTGGATTCAGCGCTTGGGTACCTTTATCGAGCTTTTCCGAGTGGGAAACGAGGCAAGTCTCGCATTTCTGGGGGATATCGAATTTATTGCCAACCCGGACAATGACATTCGCTTCAACCCTCGCGCGGTTTTCTGGCAAGAAGGATTTCTTTACACACAACGGGCAGGGACTTCGTACTAGCAGATTGGGTACTTCCATCGTTGCAAACACGACGTGGACAACCTTATCCTGAGACGTGAACGGTCGTTGATCTATGGAAGTCTGCAGGCGAAATATCTTCTCCCGTTGACCATCGACGATGGGGCGACGGATGCCCTTGCCGTTTTCCGCGCCGACCTGTACACGATCCGGCAGGACGATCGAATACCCTCAAGCTATTCCACACAGACGCCACACGTCAAGCGAATAGTGGGAACTGCGGGTGCAATCTTGCATCTTCGCCGCCCACTTTCGGTAAGGCCGTTAGGACTCTACGCAACCTACTGGGGGATGGTGAACTTCTATGGCACAAAGGAAAGCGTATTGCCGAAATTCGATCGTATCGCTCAAAGTACATTCCAGGGCGGTGCAGCGGCGGGACTTGCCATCGAAGGGAACACGCATTTCCGTCTCGGCTTCACCTACGAGTATTTATCGGACACAGGGTTGAATCCGTACCCTGAACATGCGCATCTCCTCACCCTCGGCATTACCGTTGTGAACCCTGCAGCCCTGTGGTGATGCAAGAAGATTCTCTTGCCGCTTGAGAAAAAGTTTTATACTTTGATTACGTTATCCGCGACTCATACATCGCACATCGTTGAACTGAAGTTCACAACCGAAATTACACATCGCATGAAAATCGCAGTTTGCATTAATCACGTTCCCGACACAGAAACTAAGGTCAAGATCGGTCCTGACGGTAAAAGCATCGACCGCGCGGGCGTTAACTTCATTATCAATCCGTACGATGAATTTGCCGTTGAAGAAGCGCTCCGCCTGAAAGAAAAGCACGGGGGAGAAACCATTGCGCTCTCGCTCGGAGGAGATTCACACAAGGAAACCCTTCGTAAAGCTCTCGCCATGGGCGTGGACAAAGCGATACTCCTCAAGGATGATTCGCCGCGGGATTCGTATTCCGTCGCCCTCGCCCTCGCCGACGCGGTTAAGGAGCTTTCGCCGGATATTGTGTTCTTCGGCAAGCAATCCATTGATTCGGATGATGCAGCCGTCGGTCCTATGGTAGCCGAGCTTCTCGGCTGGCCGTCGATTGCTGTCGTGGTCAAGCTTGAAATCACTGACGGCAAAGTGTTGGCGGAGCGCGAGATCGAAGGCGGGCACGAGAAGGTCGAAAGTCGCCTGCCCATTGTGATTACGGCGCAGAAGGGGCTGAATGAACCACGCTATCCATCTTTGAAGGGCATCATGGCGGCGAAAAACAAGCCGATTGAAGAGAAACAACCCACCCCGCCTAACAATCGGGTCGAGGTGCTTCAGATGCGCAAGCCGCCGGCGAAAGGTGCCGGAAAGATTGTCGGCACAGGGCCTGACGCAGTTCCGGAGTTAGTGCGCCTGTTGCACGAAGAAGCTAAAGTGATCTAGGCGGGGCTAAACGTCATTGTTCATTTTTTCTTTTTCCTTGTCTTATGACTATCCTTGCATTTGCTGAACAGCGAGACGGTAAACTGAAGAAGAACGCATTCGAAATTGTCCGAGCAGCTCGGACAATCGCAGACCAAACAGATGGTCAGGTGGTCGCGCTTCTAATCGGAAACAGTGTGAAGGCGCTTGGGTCGGAGCTCGGCGGCTACGGTGCACACAAAGTCCTCGCGGTGGAAGATCCCCGGCTGGCATGGTATTCGACAACGGCCTACGCGAAGGTCATCGCCGAGGTTGCCAGAAGCATCAAGGCGGATGCCATTTTCCTCGCGGCAACGGCAATGGGGAAAGATGTCGCCCCCCGCGTCGCAATCAAACTGCAGGCGGGTCTCGCTGTAGACTGCACGGCGCTCCGGGTGGAAGGTGGGAATATCATCGCTTCCCGGCCTGTTTTTGCAGGAAAGGCCATTACGGATATCTCCATTACCACAGCGGTAAAGGTGTTCTCGCTCAGGCCCAATGTCTTTACTGCAGGAGTGGGTGATGGCACCCAGGCACCCGTGGAGAATTTCTCTGTCGCCTTGTCAGACGAGGATTTTTCTGTCACCGTGAAAGAGGTGACGCAAGCCACAGGGAAGCTTGACGTTACTGAGGCGGACATCATCGTTTCCGGCGGCAGGGGCTTGAAAGGACCTGAGAATTTTCATATCATCGAAGAGCTTGCCGCCGCGCTCGGTGGTGCCGTGGGAGCTTCGCGGGCGGTGGTCGATGCGGGCTGGCGGCCGCATGACGAGCAAGTAGGGCAGACGGGCAAAACGGTCTCGCCGTCGCTCTATATCGCCGTCGGCATCTCCGGCGCGATCCAGCATCTTGCAGGAATGTCCTCTTCGAAGTATATTGTAGCCATCAATAAGGACAAGGACGCGCCAATCTTTCAGGTTGCAGATTACGGCATTGTCGGGGACGCGTTTGAAGTCGTTCCTGCGCTGACGAAGGAAGTACGGAAGTTGCTCGGTAAGTAAGTAGGAACGAAGTAAGGAGAAGTATCGTGGAGAAGATTCAAGTTGACATTTTGGGATTATCCACCAGTCCATCCTCCGGCGGAGCGTACGCGTTGATTCTGAAAGAGATCAACGGTCCGCGACGGCTTCCCATCATCATCGGAGCATTTGAAGCCCAGTCCATCGCCTTGGAAATGGAAGGCATTAAGCCGCCACGACCGCTCACGCACGACCTCATGAAGACGATTATCGATTCGTTGGGCGTCGGCTTGACGGATGTGTTTATCAGCGAACTGCGGGATGGGACGTTCTACGCACGGTTAAGTCTGGATAGTCAGGAAATTGACTCTCGCCCCAGCGACGCGATTGCTCTTGCAGTGCGCTTCGGAGTTCCCATCTATGTTGCCGATAAAGTCATGGACGAAGCGGCCTTTGTGCCCGAAAACGAGCAAACCGACCTGCCTCAGCAATCTACGTCAACGTCTACGGAGAAAACACCGAAACCGAAACTCTCCAAGCTCGAGCAATTGCAGAACCAGCTGAACGAAGCGATTGCCAAAGAAGATTACGAAAAAGCGGCGCGCCTACGCGACGAAATCCGCAAGCACCAGGGGCGTGATTCCTAACCGCGAGCGAAAAAGTCGAATCTCACCGAGTAGATCGAGGAACTCCCTTTGAAGGCTCAACCTCCTTCACACATCCTCTGCTGTTTCCTCCTCCTTGTTTTTCCTCTTCAACTTCTTCATGCCCAGGCTTCAGGAAAGGACTCCACACCCGTTCAGGCTCTTCTGGCAGAAGCCAACGAGCTCGCTGAGCGACGGTTTGACAACCACAAAGCGTTGGCGAAGTACATGGAAGCACTCGCACTGGAGCCGACCAATGACGACATCCTCTGGCGCATCAGTCGTTGCTACATTGACATTGGCGAACATCTGCCGACGGCGACGGATGCAGAAAAGGAATTCCAGCTCCAGACGTACGAGAAGGCGTTAGAGTTTGCCAACCGCGCCATTGCTGCCAACCCGCGCAGCTCTATGGCCTATACTCGACGCGCCATCGCCAACGGACGCATTGCGCTCTTCCGCGGCGTGTGGGAATCGATCGACCTTGTGAAGCAAACACGGAAAGATTTGGAGATGGCGTTGGAACTCGACCCGCGCAACAGCACGGCCTACTACGTGATGGGGAGAACGCATGCCAAGGTCAGCGAAAAGCCCAAGATTCTCCGCTGGCCGTTAGGACTCAGTTGGGCGAGTTTAGAAGAGGCGGTGAAGAACTATGAGATGGCAATCCGGCTGCGTCCTGATTTCATCATGTACCGGCTCGATTGCGCACGGGCATACTATGAGATGGGCGAGTACGAAAAAGCTCGTGAACATCTGAAAGCGATCGAATCGCTGCCGACGCTCGACGAAGACGACGAACAATTCCGTAAAGAAGCGAAAGAGCTGTGGGAGAAGACGAGAGAAAACTGAGCGGCGGTTGAAGGAACGAAAAACTTCGCCTTGCAAGAAGCGTTGTTCTTTTGTTGAAACAAAAAACTCAGGACGGAATTGCTGCTGAGCGGCTTTGTGAGATGAGGATTGCAACCGCCATGCATCCCGCGGCAGCAAGGAACGGTAAACTCAACCACACTTCAAACAACGCCCCAGCGACGATTGGGCCTACCACCATTGCTCCGGCAAAGATCGACGTCAGGATACCGATGATCTCTCCCTTCATCTGCGGGTCTGCCATCCCCGCGGCACGACTCGTCACGACCACCCGCAGTGTTGATTGTGCGACGGACAGCACCGGCGTCCCGACGGCAAAAAACCAGACACTGTGAACCGACATCAACACCAACCCAATCCCCAGCGCGGCCAACATGCCGAACTCCAACTGCTCCTCGTTGAAATACTTCAGCCAGAACCGCTTGAGCAACAAGCCCTGGTTGAGCGCCATGAAGATACCGGAAAGCGTAAAGAGCATGCCGGTCGTAAATGAGTCGAATCCTAACGCTCTCTCGGCATACATTGCATAGACAGTCTGGGAGATCACGAAGGCCAGAGCAAACAGCACCCATGAGATGTACAGCGGACGAAGTTTCCGGTCCAGAGCAGCGCGGACAAGCGGCCGCAAAGGATTGAAACTCAACGGCAAGGTGCTGCGATGGAAGTGTGTTTCGGGAAGCGAGAAGAATGCCAGAATAGTGTTGAGCAAAGCCAGAATACCTGCAAACCAAAAGGGAAATGCGTGCGAGACCGTACTGAACACGCCCCCCAACATCGGGCCGACAGTAAAGCCGATGCCGAAGATCGCTCCTAAAACGCCAAGATTTGCCGTCCGCTCCTTCTCATCCCGCGAAATATCTACCAGATAACTCTGCGCAATCGTGAAGTTGCCCGCCGCGATTCCGTCAATGATCCTTCCGACGAACAGCAGTGTAATAGTGTGTGCCCCGGCGAAGACAAACCATCCCACGGCCGTGCTGAGGATGCTCACAATCAGGACGGGTCTGCGACCGATCTTATCGGAGAGCGCGCCGAGAAACGGTGCGCTGAGGAATGCAAAAAACGCGAACGAGGCAAAGAGCAGGCTGATGGTGAACGGCGATGCGCCGAACGAGCCGACGTAGTACGGCAGGATCGGGATGACAATGCCGAACCCGACAACATCCACGAAGACCGTAAACAGGATGGTGAGCTTTTGCTTCTGCATGGAGTGTTACCGGACGAGGACAACCTTGCGCTGGTCGCGATGAGAAGCCGTTGTCATCTCAATAAAGTAGAGTCCGCTCCCGGCAGGAATGCCCGATTCTTGCATACCATTCCATTGCACTTCATACTCGCCTGGCTCACGCTCTTCGCTCACTAACGTAGCAACGTGCTGACCGAGAAGGTTGACGACGCGAATCTGTACCCGACTCTTTTCCGAAAGCCCGAAAACAATCTTTGTCGATGCATTAAAGGGGTTGGGAAAGTTCTGGCGCAGGTAGGTCGTTGAAGGCAATCCGCCAGCTTGATGTTCGACGGGGGGTTGCAGGTAACGTAAACCGTTTGACCGGATTTCTTCAAGCTGGTAGTAGTATTTCATTCCCCGAGTTGCTGCCGGGTCGCGAAACTCTGTCACCGTGAGTGGCACTGCGTTGAGGCGCACGAATGGCGAGCGCCCGGCTTTTCGGTAGAGGTTGTAAGAAACCACGCCGGCTTTCGGGCTCCAGCGGATCGACACTCCCTCGTTTTCGAATCCAAATGTCAAGGGAGAGGTTCTTGTCTCATCCCACACCCGCCCCATCCTGATGACGCTCCCATCAAATTGCCGTAGCGAACGGAGGTACTGCTTGAGGGCCTCATCTGCTCCAAACGTTGTGTCCGTTCGGCTGACGAACTGAATGAGCGGAAAGCGCCGAGCAAAGTCGGCCACGAACTCGTTGAGCGTCACAGAGTAGATGCGGTTGTTGTCCAACGGCTCGCCGTTCACCCAGACATCGCGCACGACGGGCACGAAACCCAATCCCGAAATAGAGTACTGCAGGCCGGAGGTTTGCAAGGCAAGACCGCTGCCTCCGCCGCCGAAGAAGTCGAAGGAAAGCGACAGGGCAGAGTTCAACACGAAATGGAGCATCTGTCCGTTCATCCGCACGATGGAAAGTCTCTTTCCAAGTCTCTGCACCGGATCGTACGCCCACGACAGTGTTTGTCGCACCTCAGCGGTAGAGATCGCGCCGCGATAGAGATTCTGGCGCATGAGCGATGCGACTTCCAGCGCGGCGTCAGCTCCTGTGGCATAGCGATACGCATCGGTAACGAGGTTCACCAGCGGGGATTCTAACTCGCCGCCGGCGAAATTAACCGACGGCAACTCTTCGGTCAGCACACCCACCGTGTCCGAATACACCGCGCCGTACGTCGCGACGATGGAATCCTTGTAGCTTTGCATCATGGCGCTGAAGGCTGGATCTTCCGGCAAGGGGGCGCTGATGGTTTCGAGTTGGTACGTCCACGACTTTCTGTTACCGGTGAGCGTGAGAACAAGCCTGCCGAGATATTGCCATTTCGAGCCGGCCTGCACGATGACCGTCGTGTCGCCCGCCGGGTTTACCTGCAAGACGGGCTGGCTCAACGGCGTATGCGAGTGCCCCCCGACGATGACGTCGATGCCTGCGACGTTCTGCGCGACCTGCCGGTCTTCGTTCACGCCCAGATGCGTAACGGCGACGATGAGGTCGACGTTCCGCGCGCGCAGAGAATCCACCATCCGCCGTGCTGCCGAGGAAGCCGATTCAAAGGTGATGGCTTCGGATTCTCCGTACGACGGCGTCGTGGTTGTTGTCAGTCCGAAAATTCCAACCTTGACGTCTCCGATTGTTTTCACCACAAACGGCTTTACGTATTGCGAAAGTCCGCTCGTGTCTGTGTTATAGCGGATATTGGCGGAGAGGAAATCGAACTTCGCCTTCGATTGCACGATGGCGTTCTTCAGTCGGAATGGCCGGATGTCGAAATCGTGATTGCCGAGCGCCATCGCCGTTACGCCCATCGAGTCAAAGATCTCAAACTCTGCTCGACCGAGGAAACGGTTGAAGATCAAATCGCCGGTAAAGCTGTCGCCCCCGTGCAGCAAAATCGGATTGACCGCCGTTGCACGGAGTTCGTTCAGACGTTTGATAAGCCGCGCTGCGGCACCACTTTGCGGTACGCCGTTCGCTTTTGGTCCCCACGGGAAAACGTAGCTATGCGTGTCGTTGATGTGGAAGATGGTCAACGTTTTCTGCGCGGCGGCCTTGCCGCAGAGAGCGACAACGAGAACGAGGAGAAAAGCTAACGGTTGTCTCATGGCTGTTTAATCGCTTCAAAGATAGTGAGGCGGAAGGAAAGAAGCGATGGGATTTTGAAAGAAG
>DATLYT010000089.1:0-7150 GCA_035574455.1 Bacteroidota bacterium | reverse complement strand
TCCAGACGCGAAACGTCCCTTTGGGAGTTTCTATGGGAATCAACTTCACTCCTCCCGACCGAATGCCCGACTCATCAGTCTTGAAATACTGAGCGAGGGGCGATTCCTGCTTGGGTTGTTCACACGCCACGAAAACGCAACTCAGCACAAAGAGCAATGCAATTGGGAAATGTCGCTTAAGGTTCATGGGATTACCTCTTCATCTATGTTAAAGCACACAATGTAGGGAATACTACTCTCTGAAATTCCGCACAGCTACGCTCCCGACTTTGTTGTGATAGTCTCCAAACCATGTGCACCGGGACCGCGCTCGGCTCTCCACAACAAGAATGCGAAAACGAGACCAAAGAGCGATAAACCCGTAAACAACCACATACCGGGTGCATAACCGCCAGGATTTTCGGGGCCCGCTTGATACGCGTCATTCAACATACCGATGAGCCACGGCACAGCGGCCATCCCAATCTGTTGGCAGAGCGTCATGAGGGAATATGCTGAGCCTAACCGTCGTTGCTCAACGATGTACGCGACCGAGGGCCACATGATTGCCGGAATCAGTGAGAACGAGATACCGAGAAGCGTCATTACGACCAGCAGCGTGATGGGCAAAGAAAAGCTTCCGTAAAGTGGAAGCCAGAGGTTGATCTCACTCCCCGGCGGAGCATAGGTAACGATAGCAAACAACGGGAGAAGAATCAACGACCCGACAGCCATGAACAACGACCGATGGCCGATCTTATCAACCATCAAGCCAAACAGCGGCGTTGCCACCATTGCCGCCATGGG
Source organism: Bacteroidota bacterium (assembly GCA_035574455.1). Taxonomy (GTDB): domain Bacteria; phylum Bacteroidota; class Ignavibacteria; order UBA10030; family UBA10030; genus DATLYT01. Next base: position 6,364 of record DATLYT010000089.1, on the reverse strand, counting down.
GAGAAAACTGTTGAGCAAGCCACCGATTTCACGGGATGTACCGTGAGCCTCGATGAAATACTTGATGGCAAAAGCACGGAATGGGAAAATTGTGGAATAAAAAACGACACAAAGTCCAACGACGTACCAGTATGATTTGCTGAAGGTGTAGAGTCCTTTCAACCCGAGCTTCTCCGTTTCCCCTTGCTGACCGAGGTTGTAGATTCGCTCTGCTTTATTTTCAAGTATCCAATACAAAAACCCACCTGCAACGCACAAACTTGCAATAGCTGTTGCCAACCACAACGGGTCCTGCCAATTCGAAAACAGCGGCCGCGCCCATGCCGGCGACCAGTCGGCCGACACCGAGCCGAGCCGGGCGATGGTCAGATTGATCCCAAAAGCAAAGCTCAATTCTTTCCCCTTGAACCATTTTGCCAGGGCCGTGGTAACCGCGACAATCAACGGCTCTGCACCCAAACCCAAGAGGAACCGGCCCGTCAGCATGATCTCAAGTTTTGGCGAAACCGCAGTCACGGCGGCAGCAACCAAGCAGATGGCTCCAAAGAGGAAGACTGACTTTTTTGTTCCGAAGCGGTCAATGATGTAGCCGCCAATTAAGAGTACGATGACCGCGGCAATGCTGTAAACGGTATAGAGAAGACCAAGCTGCTCATCGGTGTAGCCAAGCTGCTGTTTAAGAAGGTCGAAGATGGGTCCTGTCGAATCGTACGCATAGTAATTGCCAAACATCGCGAGACTGATGCAGATGAGGACAATCCAGCGATACAGGCGAGAGGGTTCTGAAGGTAATGATGATGATGTCATGTGGTGTTCTTTCTCTTAGTAGCTGATGTTACACATGAGTTAGAATAAAACCACGAATCCACGCTAAGACAGAGGAAGTAGTACACATTTCTCTGTGGAACTCGGCACTTCTATGGTTTCTACGCGGTTTTCTGTACCAGGCTGTTCTCAATCATCGCGGCCGAGGGCGATGAGGGCGCGCAGAAATTTGAAGCCTTCGAGAAAATCGTTCGACTCAAACTGAATGGTTTTCGCATTCACACGCTTTACCCCCGGCACATTGGCGGGCATCTCAGCCTGTGATGATCGAAAATAGGAAAGCTCAAATCGGTATGGCGGATTCATTCTATACACTCTCGCTTCTTTTCTTTTCTCGATCGCTGCCTTGACCTGTTGGCGGATGGTTTCGTGCGCTTTCTTGAGCGGCATGGATTTCGCCGCCCTCTTGCCAATACCCTCTTTTACTGCAACAGTCACCACTCTGTCGCCGAGAATCTCCTTCGCCTGGTCGCACACGGCTTTATCACCGGCGATAAAAACGACCGGCACATTGTAGTATCCGGCGATCAGCGCGTTTAGTCCCAGCTCGGGCAGCTCCGTTCCATTCACTTTCACCGAAGCGACCGTGCCGCCGGAAATCGTGTGATCCAACACGCCATCAATCGTTCCTTCTTTCGGATGATAGCCGATGAACACCACTGCATCGTAGCTCGCATCGATGCCTTGCATCATGCTGAGCGGTTTGGGTGAGCCGGTGATGAGCGTCGCGGCAGGATTGAGGTCGGCAAGAATCAGATTGCGCATGTCGCCGTGTGAGTCATTCACGATTACCTCCGTCGCTCCAGCATCCAGCGCTCCCTGGATTGCCGCGTTTGCTTCCTCCGTCATCCACCGGCGTGCCATCTGATAATCAGAACCACCCCGCCCAACCTGATCGCTGTGCACGAGGCCCGTAATGCCCTCCATGTCAACGGATATGAACACCTTCAGCTTTTGCGCTTGGGATGTCGTTGCAACAAGGCTGAAAAGAATAAACACGAAAACAGTTGCTCGCTTCATCATCGTAAAACCTCCTGAAATAAGAATGTCACTGTTTGTGAAAATCTCTCAAAAAATCGGACAACTGGAAATGTGGAATTGCTGAGAAGGCTTTCAACAATGCCTCAATCGCCTTCTCAAAAGCTTCTTTCGGCATATCATAGTCCGGTAACTCGTCTGATGCCCGGCGATTGTTGTAGAAAAGATTCCCTTCTATCCGGAAATTCTTCGGTACAGCGTGGAGCGCAAGAGCACATTGATAGCAGTAATAATCCGGCGCATCGTAGCGAGGATTCTGCGCGGTTTTCGTAAGAATATTGTTCGTGAAGTATCCGGGGTCTCCCTCATTCGAGGCAAGAGTAATTGCAGCACCGCACGCGCCAGCGTTGTAAATGACGTTGCGTTCTATTTTTCCCGAAGGCTTCCCCTTGTCGGCATCCCACAGTTGAATTCCCCAGGTAACAATATCTTCGACAATGTTCTGCTGAACGACACCGTCCGCATCGACAAACAGACCGATCCCTTTCCAATACCGCTTGACGAGATTTCGCCGTACGGTTGCTTTGCCGTTCCACGTCACGCCAATCGCCACACCGCGTCCTCCCCCGACCTTCTGCCCCGTTGCCTTGTCGACACCATCGACAACGTTGTCTTCAATGACCGCTTCAGCATCGCGGTAAAGCGCAATCCCATCCCACGAATTACGGACAACCTCATTGCCGCGAATAACCATCTTCGACCCTTCCCTGCCTGCAATACCCATAATGCCAACAATCACCTTGCTGACAATCGCCGAGTCGCCAATGTTGTCATAGATCTTATTGTTTCGGATCAGAGTGTTGCTGTGTTTGACGACGATGGCTGCATCGGTCGCTGCGCCGGCGGTATCGCGAACGCCTCCGGTGATAGAAAGATTCTCGATTTCCACACGACCACACCCGTCGATGAACAGACCATAACCGGCGTTCGTATGGATGATCGCAGAGCGATCTGCAGGTCCGATCAGTTTGATGAACTTGCCGCGAAGGTGAAGTCCGACCGTTACGTGCACCGGCGTTTGAGGGTCTTGACAATTACCGCAGGTTGGGTCGACCATTGCTTTCGGCGTCAACCGATACTCGCCGGGCTTGAGGACGACTTCCAGCGATTCAACAGGCTGGGAAAAAAGCTGCTGAAGTTCCTGTGCGTTGGATACGGAAACACTCTGTTGAGCGAGCAGAGAACTGGAAATAAGCAGAACAAAGAAGAACACTCGAACGGCGTGAGATCTCAACCCAATCGGCATGGTGTTGTTATTTGGTTGAGGAAGAAGAAAAGATCTTCGCGATTTCATCGAGGCCGGTTTTAACGGAGTGGCGCAGAGCATCGCCAAAGGAGTTCAGGATAATAAGCGCGTTCACGTTGGCATCAAGTTTTGCCGCGTTGGAGAGCCGATTCCACATTCCCTTATTCACTTTCGAGACTTCTTTATATATCTCGACCAATTTCTCTAAACTCCAATCGGGGCTTCCGCCTTTTTTCATCTCTAAATACTGTGAAACGAGATACATGGACACAGAGCGATAGATGGTTTCGAGAGAGGATGCAAACGGGAGATGAAAGCGCACCATGGGTCGCAGCTTATCCAGAATCGGACAGTTACTCGTGACCATGACGATGCCCATGATCGAGCTGAGACCTTTTTGGACGGTGGCTTCTTTCACATAACTCCTGTCGGGACCGTCGACCACGACAAATGCATTGTCCGTAGAATGGTTGAACTTAAATTCTTCGATCAGCGTCGCCAGGTTGATGGCAACGGGACAGTACTCGACATCATCGCCAAGCGGACAGTTTTCACATTGATGGAACTTCAGTTTCGCCCACTCCGGTTTGGTGGGGTTAGGTCCTGAACACAACTCGAGACTACGAGGGTCCAACAACAACTCAAAGACCTTGACCGAGCCGTCGTCAAATTGAAAATTGTAGGAATAACGTATGAGTTCTTGTTGCGTTTCGGACATAATGTGCCGTCGTTGACAAAAATTGATGAGCGCTACTTAAAATAGCGTTTTTCAACCTTATCATCCACAACTTAATTGAATGGCTATGAACGGGACGTTTGAAAGCATCTTACAGTTACTCTTAATCCACAAACATCCTACAGAGGATTACCATGCTGGGCGGAACATCGCCGTAGAGGATGAGTTTTCAAAATCGGACTGCTACGATGGCATGGGTCCCCTTTGCCTACGAGTTCTCGGGGTGCAGTGTAGCAGTGATTGCGGAACGTACAAACGGAAGGATTACGAAACGATCGTTTTCACGGTCTTAATCACTTCGTCAACGTCGAACGGTTTGGGAAAATATGCAGCGGCGCCGAGTTCCTTCGCTTTGTTGATGGAGGCAATATCGCTTGTTGCGCTGATGAAGATAAACGGGATCTTTTTCATATTCGGCAAGTTCCGCATCTGTTCGAACATGGTCAGGCCGTCCATCTTCCCCATCTTGATATCGGAAACGATCAAGTCGGGCGTGCTGACCTCGCAAAATTGCATCGCTTCCTCTGCACTACGCATTTGCGTCACCTGGTACCCCTCCTCACTCAGCACAACGTCGAGGATGTTGATAAGATCGGATTCGTCTTCAACGAGGAGAATTCGTTTCATGGGAGGCTTTCTATGATTGTTTTGACGGACTGTTCGACTGTTATCGCTTACCGAATTCAAGAAGCTTCATGTGAACAAATTGAGCGATCTCGTGGTTGATCTGCTTACTCTCTCTCAAAAAACGCTCGGCAACAGTGTGAAAGTCGAACATACCATCGGGAATGAGGACCGGTGATGCCTTGCTTTTCCCAGGTCGATTTTCACCATCATCGACCCGCTGATGGTAGTAGGTTGACGGCTGAATCCACGTCAACGCATGCTCATCATGCGACTTATCATAGCAGAGCTGGAACTTGTGGATGCTTCCCTTGTCGTCCAGCCAACAATAGAGATCAAAATAAGAATCGCCAAACCATTTCCTTGTGAGATGGCCGTCTTTCCGTTCTGCAGCAACATATTCTATCAGCATCAGGAATTCCCCTGTTCTCGCACAGATGAGCTCTGATGCACGGAATAAGCTCTCCCGCTGAAACGATCTTGTAGCGAGAAGTTCCTGGTTTTGGGTCAAGGTACTGTTTTGGCAAAACCTGACCCATGATTGCTGTCACAAACGAGCATGGGGTTACTTCTGCGTCAGCATATGGAGCTGCCAGAGATCGCGGCTCGTGAGACGAACAAAGGGCTTCATCAACAATTTTCCCGTCTGGCCGATACTACGCTCCAAGTACCGTAGCTCGTTCAACTGTGCTTCCACTTCAGGGTCCGGAGGAGGGTCAAAGCCTGCCGAGCGCATCAGCAGCAACGCCTTCGCCTTGACGGAAAGTTCCAGATGGACACGAAGATAGCAGAGCATATCGGCAAGGACTTCGCCCCGAAAGCGGGATTCAAGCGACCGTAGATAGGTGCCAATTTTTGTATTGGACACCCCGCCTTCGGTAATCAGCCTGAGTAACTCAACATCGGTATCAAGACCTACGCCAAGCCATTCGCGTGTCGATTGCTCACTTTGTTTGAAGACAAGAAGAAGAACAGCAGGAAGAATGATGAGGATGACGATCGTCATGAACTCCGGCGGCAGGAAAAAATGATTGAAGAACGAATGTACCACCATGGCCACCAGAAGACCCGGGAGAAACACATGGAGCGCTTCAGACGATTTCACATCCGATCGATTCTTTGCGAGGACGGCAAAGATGGCCGTCGTCCCACCGTGCATCACCGCTGTACCAAAACCGCGAATCGCCCAGACAAAAAGACTCGCGTGCGGCATGGAGCGGAGGTAGACGATGTTCTCCACAAGGGCAAACCCAGCACCGATGGCAAAGCCGAACAAGGCCGCATCTACCATAAAGCCTACCTTCTTCGTGCGAATCAAGTACACCAGAAAGACTGCCTTCAGGGATTCCTCAACGACGGGCGCGATGTACCGAGGGTAATACCTGCCATCGAGTGGAAGAGCATCGACGAGAGCCGTGTTCACCATCAGCGAGGCAATCGCCGATAATCCGCCGACACCGATCGCGATGAGGATTGCGCGAAACTTCACCAGCTTGAAACTGTCGAGAAACAGAAGCCCCGCAAGGAAGAGAAGTACCGGCGAGAGGCTGAGGATGATCTGCGGGATAATCTCAAGCATCGCGTTCGGGCTTACTTCAGGAGCTTCAACGACACCATGAACTCATCGGTGAACTTTTGATGACGTGCCGCAGCACGAGCATAACCGACCGACAAAGTCGATTCGAGTGTTGAAAAGATCACCAGCTTGAAATCGAGTTGAGCACCGGCATTCGCAACAGTACGGCGAACACTGCTATCATCGAAATTGGTTACGATGCCGCTGGAAAAGAGCATCAACTGTGTCCAGTTGGAATACAGGAACGTGAAGCCAAGACGACGAAACCTGAGGGGAGGCAATGTCCACTCAACGAGCAGCTTACCATAGTTCGTCCCGC
>DATLYT010000088.1:0-4033 GCA_035574455.1 Bacteroidota bacterium | reverse complement strand
TCGGGCCAGATTTCTTCCATACTTTCGTATGGCTCGTCGCTATCCTCCAGTTCCTGAAGATTCTCAATGACTTCGGGCGGCGCGCCTGTACGCGTCGCATAGTCAATGAGTTCTTCTTTGGTTGCGGGCCATGGAGCATCGTCCAGGTATGACGCCAGTTCCATCGTCCAGATCACGGCTATATCACTTCCTTTCGTTACCTAACTTCGTGTAACATATTACGCCCGGAGATTCATTGGGAGCTCGCGAGCCGGGCGCGGTAACTCGCGGCCTGGATATCGTCGAAGAAATGGTCAACAGGATTCAGTCTGCGGCCGTTGAGGCGCACCTCGTAGTGGAGATGCGGGCCGCTCACCAAGCCTGAACGACCCGAGCGTGCGATTAGTTCCCCGCGCTTGACCTTCTGCCCCGAGCGCACACGGATTTGCGAGAGATGGGCATACAGTGTTGTGTACCCGTAGCCATGATTGATTTCTACAACCGCGCCATAACCGCTAGCCGTTCGTCCGGCGAAGCTTACCGTGCCGTCTCCCGTCGCATACACCGGGGTTCCGACGTCTGCAATAATGTCAAGCCCCTCGTGCATTCGCCAGACGCCCAACACCGGATGTATCCTCATGCCGAACCCGTTCATCGAGTAGTCACCTTCGCAGGGCTTGATCGCCGGCAGGTGTTTGAAGAACTCCTTGTTGTACTCGTACTTACGGGTTATCTCCTCGTAACTCTTCTTCTGAAGTTCAACCTCGCGCTCAAGTTGCGAAAGAAGTTCTTGAGAACTCCGCAGAAGCGCATTTGCCTCGGCACTGAGAAAAGGTAACGCGGGGACGCCGGTCGAGCCGCCTATTGCCGCACGCCTGGTATCTTCATCAATCTTGCCCATGTCTACCAGCAGGCGAAGCTGATTGTTGCGCTCGGCAAGCTCATCAAGCGCTTTCTGAACGGATGCCGCTTTGCGCGTCAGCTCTCGAAGCTGGTCTTTGAGAAACTCATTCTCCGCAACAACAGCGCTGGGCATGGTAATACCGAACGGGTCGCCCAGAGCATAGTTCAGAAAGAATAACACACAGAACATTCCCACAGCCATCAGGAATGCCGATCCGAGGGTCTTCGTCAGGAAAAATCGTATTTCGTGAAACCCCAGCGTCTTATCCGAGAAGTAGAAAAATCTCAAACGCTTGAACATTCGTACCTCACTGGCTGTTACATACCCTCTCTCGTTCGAAAGCTCTCCGAAAACTCTCAACAACGAATCTGGTCGAATCTAGTGCTGGTCGAGACGTGATTAGGAGTTCGACGCCAAGAACTGAAAACGCTGCGCGGGACAATTCTGTGAAAAAGGCACACGAATGATAAATAATCCGAGTCCGTTTGTCAAGAATTTTTTGTTGGAATTACACTTTTTTAACCCTGCCCGGCAGCGTAGAAGTTCTACGATGTTCCCCGTACTCACTCGAAGTCGTGTTCAAAATAGTTGATCGCCCTATCCGCCTTTCGGCGCTTGGCTTCAATCTGACCTTCGAGCCTTTTGGCAAACTCCTTCGCAGCGTCGTACCCGTAATGCTTCAGCAAGTAGTTGAGCGCTATAACCTCCGTAATCACTGTGACGTTCTTTCCGGGGAAAATGGGCAGGCGAACATGAGGAATCTCCACGTCAAGGATGGTTACAGGCTCGTCGTCCAACCCCGTTCTCGTGTAATCCTCGTTGGGCTTCCATTCCTCCAATTCCACCACCACCTCAACGCGCTTCTGAAATCGGATCGCACGGATGCCGAACATACTCCTGACATCGATCAGGCCCAGTCCCCGGATCTCCATGAAATGCTTTACAAGCTCTGTGCCTGATCCCATAAGTATCCCTTCTCCCTTCCGAGTCACGTTCACCACATCATCGGCAACAAGGCGGTGTCCCCGTTCAACAAGGTCCAGCGCGATTTCGCTCTTGCCGATGCCCGAGCGACCCATCAGAAGAACGCCAACACCATAAACGTCAACGAACGAGCCGTGCAGAACAATTTGCGGGGCAAACTGATCGTCCAGGAAATCTGCAATAAAATACGCGATCTTTGTCGTCTCATAGGGAGTTCCAAAGATCGGAATCCCCTTGGCCGCAGCGGCGTCCAACAACTCCTGCTCGAGCTTGTTGTTGTTGGTAAGAATGATGCACGGCATTTTGAATTCCAGCAGCGACGTGAACGAACGCCGACGCTGTTCGGGCGAGAGCGAGTTGAGGTAATTCACCTCGGTATTTCCGATAATCTGCACGCGGTTGTACGTAAAGAGTTCCACGTAGCCCGCCAGCGCAAGACCCGGCCGGTGCAGGTTCTTGTCGGTGATGTGATTGTCGAACCCGTTCTCGCCGTTCAGCTTGAACAACTTGAAGCGTTCATGGTTGGCCTCGAAGAACTGACCGACCGTGATGAACTTCTTTCTTGTCTCACGACCCTTTTCGATTTTCACGCAACCTCCTTCTACGCCTACACCTTCTCCTTGATGCGGCGCACCTTTGTCTTGTCTTTTTCGCGCAATTTCGATTTGTACTTTTTCAGGCGAGATTCCAGTTTTTCGATCGCGCCGGCAATTGCTTTGATATAGTCGTCAGAATGCTCGCGTGCCGTGAGGATGACTCCGTACACGTGCAGGTTTACCTCCGCCGTTTTTACACTGTTCGTTCCGCGCTCATAGAAAAGGATGATGTCTGCACGAACAATTCCGTTGTAGAGACGTTCCAGCTTCTTTACTTCTTCAAGGGCAAAGTTCTTGATGTGTGGATGTGCTCGAAACCGACGCGCCGTAAAGTTGATATCCATGAGGTTCCTCCTTTCCCTGCATTGATGGTGTGCTTTTACGAAGCCTTGGGATGTGCCTGTGCATACACTCGCTTCAGACGGTCCACTGAAACATGCGTGTAGACCTGAGTCGTGGAGAGACTCTCATGTCCCAACAACTGTTGCACTGCACGCAGATCCGCTCCCCTATCCAATAAATGGGTTGCAAAACTGTGACGCAAGACGTGGGGACTCTTCTTCGTAATTTCCGAAACGCGACCGATGTATCGCCGAACCAGCACATACACGGCTCTGGGGTAGATACGCTTCCCGCGGGTGGTAACAAACACCGCTTCGCCGCCCGTCGCATCACTGTACGGAGGCACAACAATGCTATAACGAACGCGCACATACGCTTCCAGCGCTGCACGCGCTTTTCGCCCGTACGGTACAATGCGCGGTTTGTTGCCCTTCCCCAGAACCCTGAGCGTCCCGTCCGCTGGATTGATATCGCTCCAGTTCAGTCCTGCCAATTCGCTCACGCGGATTCCCGTGCCGTAGAGAATTTCCAGAATGGCACGATCGCGCAATCCCTCCGCAGTCGAGCAATCGGGTTGCTCCATCAAGAGCTCGACGTCACGCTCGGTCAGCGCCGCCGGAAGAGGTTTGTCGAGCTTGGGAAAGTCAACCGTCGATGAAGGATTCGCGGAAACAATATTCATTCTGCGGAGATAGCGGAAGAACGACTTGAGGCACGCCAGCTTGCGCGTGACGCTTCTGCGTGAGTATCCTTGGTCGATAAGGCTGTGCAGAAAATCCGTGATGGCTTTGCGCGTGACTTCTCGCGGATGCCTGATGCCTCGGAGGCGGGAGTTGAGAAACCCGGAAAACTGAAGGAGATCCTCTTCGTAGGCGACGAGGGTATGTGGAGAGGCATTGCGTTCGACCCGAAGGTACTGCAGAAATTTCCGAACGTAGGTTTGCATTGCGCTCCGAGTTACAACGCCTAAGAGGTCAGCTCGGCGCCCACCTCTTCCTTTGCCACCTCGGCTTTGCACGCGGGACACAGGAGGTATTCTCCCCTCGTTTGAGATGTCTTCAGCACCATGTAGGGATTGCCGCACGTTTCGCACGCCCGCCCCACGGGCTTGTCCCACGAAGCAAAGTCGCACTCCGGATATCGTGAGCATCCGTAGAAAACTCTGCGTCGCTTGGTTTTCCGTTCAATGATATCTCCGCTTGAACACTTGGGGCACTTCACGCCGATA